>CALZFA010000070.1 GCA_945644815.1 uncultured Clostridia bacterium | reverse complement strand
TCGACATTTAATAAAATTGCATCTTTCATTCCGATGAGTTTTTCTGTATAATTGTAAGTGAGCATTAGCCAAACCTCCTGCTTTTGGAATTCGACACTTTAATTGTAGCTGAGTTTGTGATAATGCTCAATTTATTTTGCACTAAAAAATGCTGAGATAGCTGAAAATTTTTTTCAGCCACCCCAACATTTATTATAGAGCCTTTTTTATTGATTCATAATAAGCTTGTATGCATCCAGAGTTGCTTCCATTATGGATTGTTTGTGGTCGCCGCGACAATCGCCTAAGATGTCAAAAGTGATGTTATTTACTTTCATCCAGTTAATTAAATCCTGCTGTGCCGGACGACAGCCGGCTGCCAATACAACTACGTCTGCAGGAATCATTTGCCTTTTGTTATCATGCTCTGCTTCAACATATCCATCATGTATAGTGACCGCCTTTGTACCGGGAAGCATGTTAATTGGGTAGCGTTTGAGCTCTTTCATTGTAATCCATCTTTTAGCGCCGAGATCAGCCCCCAGCTTCGGCAAAACATCAATAATTGTTAGTTTGCCCGCAACCTCAAATTGGTTCTTAATGTACTCCGGATTAAAAACATCCAGAAACTCTCGGCTTTCTTTTAGAATTTTCTGATTTTCTAACATAAAATGGGCAATTTCAAGTCCACTGGCACCGCCTCCTACCATACATATATTCTTTGACATGAGTGTCCTGAGCTGATCCGGATTCATATTGCAAATCTGTCTCAGTGTAATCACATGAGGCTTTTCCACACCGGGAATAGGAGGGATTATTTCTTCAGTACCGCAGCATAGTAAAACCAAGTCGGCTTTATATTCATTAATAAATTCTCTGCTGACTGGCGTATTTAAAAGAATTTTAGCTCCCGCGGCTTCAGCTTCAGCTGCCATAGCGTCTATGTTCCAGAAAATTGTATCTTTATGGGGAGCTTTGGCTGCATAATTCATGCTTCCACCTAAGATGGCGTCTTTTGTAATAACTGTCACATATGAACCTGCCTCTGCAAAGTATTTTGCAGCAGTAAGTCCGGATGGCCCGGCTCCCGCAACAAGAATCTTCTTTCTCTTTTTGGATTTCAGCTGCTGAATTTTCTCTGAAAATTCTTTTTCGTGGCCGACTGTCGGATTAAAAATACACGTGGCGGGTGTACATCTAATTACATTTTCTATACAGCCCCGGTTGCAGCCAATACATTTCTTATAAGGTCTATCATCTTTGATTTTTTCAATATATTCAGGCTCGATGAGGAAAGATCTGGCGCATCCCACAAAATCAGCAAGGTTTTCGGCCAATACTTCCTCGGCAACTTCAGGGCTGTTGATACGGTTGCACGCAATAACCGGAACTTTTACCACCTGCTTGATGGCAGCGGCAAGAAATGCAAATCCTCCGGGCGGCAGATGATAGGAAATCTGAGGAATACCTGCCTCATGCCAGCCGCCTGTAACATTAAAGGCATCAACATAAGGTTCTGCCAATCGGGCAAAGTATTGCATATCCTGCAGAGTATATCCCCCGAGCATGTCACTTCCGGCAATTCTGATAATAATGGATTGGTCAGGACCCACAGCAGATCTCACTGCTTTTGTTACATTCAGAGGAAATCTGCACCTGTTTTCAAGGCTGCCTCCATATTCATCATCTCTGAGATTGGTAAGAGAGGAAAAAAATTCGGACAGCAAGTATCCTGCACTGGCAGATATTTCCAATATATCAACACCGCACTCTTTTAAAATCACAGCAGCATTTTTGTATACTTCGTATAGGTCTTCTATTTCACTTAGTGTAAGAGCCTTTGGCATGGTTCTGCAAATAGGTGACGGCACTTCGGATGGAGCTACGGGCATGCTTCTTTTATTGGTACGCCTATCGTAGTATATGTTGCGCCCTGCATGGAACATTTGTATCGCCAGTTTGCCCCCATTGGCATGAATAGTGTCTGCCATGGCACGTATTGCAGGAATGCTGGCTTCATTTATAATGTGCATATCATCATTTGCACCGTCTTCATGAACTGCCATACATGCTGTTACCAACGATGCTCCGTGCTTGACACGTTCCGCCAGCATGTTTGTCTCGTTTTCCATAGAAAAGCCTGTGTGCATTACCGTCATGATAATCCTGTGATTAACCTCAACATTACCAATCTTTCCTTTGGTGAAGATCTTTGGATATTTTTCTTTATAATCCATTTCATTCTACCTTTCGAGTTATTAGTTAATATTTACGAGTATCCCAAATGTGATTTTTTTCTGCTTCTTTAATCAGTTCTTCTCTAAAATCAGGGTGTGCAATATTAACCAAGAGTTCAGCTCTCTCCCATGTAGTTCTGCCTCTTAAATCTGCCACGCCGTACTCTGTAATTACTATTGGGGCATAGCTGCGAGGTACAGTAACGATTGTGCATGGATCCATAGTTCCTTTGATGCGAGAGTGCAGATTACCGTATCCGTCTGTATATGTGGAAGAAAGGCAAATAAGACCTTTGCCCCCTTTGGAATGGGCTGCAGCGATAATAAAGTCAAGCTGACCTCCCGTTCCGGAGATTTGCCGATAGCCGGTGCTTTCTGAAGCAATTTGACCATAGAGGTCGATTTCCAAAGCGTTGTTCAAACATACCATATTGTCATTTTGAGATATGATGTAAGGGTCATTGGTGTAGTCTACAGGAGCGATAACACATTCGGGATTGTTATCTAGAAAACTATACAGTTTTTTAGTTCCTACAGCGAAGGTGTAAAGAATCTTTCCCGGGTCAGTTGTTTTGTATTTGCCTGTGATACATCCTGCCTCATACATACTTACATATGCATCGCATAGCATTTCTGTGTGGACACCTAAATCTCTGAGTCCTGATTGTCCTATAAGCGTGCCGACAGCATTAGGCATAGCACCTATACCGAGCTGAATACAGGCACCGTCACATATTTGGTTTACAACAAGTTCTGCAATTTTTTTATCCACCTCGGTAGGAGGAGGAGACGGAACCTCAATTAAAGGACTGTTGGGGCCTTGAACAAAACAATCTATCTGTGAAACATGTATTCTGCATGATTCATCGGAGAAACAATAAGGAATGTTTTCGTTTATTTCCACGATTACATGCTTTGCTACGCTTATATATGCTGGTGTAATTGATGAAGATGTGCCCAAATTAAGATAGCCGTTTTCGTCGGGAGGCCCCATCATGAACATGGCCACATCAACCTTACCGACAAGGCCGGATTTTAAGATATTGGGGCCCACATGGTAATTCAGTGGTATGTAGCGACACAGGTTTTGATCAGAAAGCTTACGGCTGGCGCCGGAAAAATGCCAGTCATTATAAGTTACACGCTCCATTTTTGGGTCTGCAAGCACAACCTTTGGAGGAAAAGGGCAGGATGTTGCCCTGAGGGTGATATTGTTTAATTCGCTTATACGTTCAGCCAAAGCAGCATCTAAATACTTGGATACCATAACGAATTCACCGTACGCAACGGTATCTCCGGATTTGACAACCTTAACAGCTTCATCTGCATTCTTAAATTTTGAGTAATAGTCTTTTTGCCAGTCCATAATACCTCCAACTGATTTATCTGCCTTTAAACTCAGGCTTACGACGTTCCTGAGCTGCTTGCAAACCCTCCGCACAATCCCGGGTTTGGGAAGCAAGAATTTGTGAAACAGCTTCGTAATCTCTGTTTTGTTCAAAACTGGTGGATACAGCATTTCTGAGAACTCTTTTTTGAAGCATCAGCGCTATTGCAGGTCCTTTGGCTATGCGCTGAGCATATTTTGATGCGGTGGATATGAGTTCATCGTGTGGTACCACTGCATTTACCAGACCCAAGGCCAGGAGTTCGTCCGCCTCAATGGTTTTAGCTGAGAAAAGAATCTCGCATGCTTTGTTGTAACCTACTTTCTGGGTCAAAAACCAAGAAGCTCCGCTGTCCGGGCAGAATCCAAGTCCTGTAAAAGAATAGCCAAACTGCGCTCTGTCAGAAGCCAAAAGTATGTCGCAAGCCATAGCTGTAGCGATTCCTGCACCGAAAGCAGGCCCGTTAATTGCAGCTATGACAGGTTTTTTCAAATTATAAACCAGTCTTACCATATCGGCCGTAGCATCGACATCATATATGGCCCTGAGAGTGTCTTTATTCATTTCCGCCAACTCGGATAAGTTGCCGCCGCTGGTAAATCCGCGGCCCTCGCCGGTAATGACCACTACTTTAACTGTGTCGTCCATCTCTGCCTTCATGAGAGAGTCATTGATTTCCATGAGAAAGTCTTGCGTATAGGAATTCAGTGTTTCGGGTCTGTTAAATGTAATCCATGCCACACCATTGTCTGTACGATAGAGAGGAGTTCTTTCTTTTTTTACCATTTTTATTACCTCCGTGAAAAGAGTTATCAAACCCCATCATATTTTCATGATGGGGTTTGAACAGGGTTTTCTAGAACAAGTTTGAAATCCTGGCAATAGTAGCTTCACATTCCGTCATAGTATCCTCAATTATGGACTTGCAGCTTTTAATTTCATGAATACGCCCTATACTTTGTCCAAAAAGGAAAGCGGCACTTTCACGATCACCTGATTTAAGAGCGGCGATAAGATGCTGTCCTGATACTGTCTTTGCGACCTCCATGCGGTTATCTTCGCCGGAGGATTCCAATTCTTTAACCTTGGCTACAATAGAGTTCTTTACGCCTCTAGCCTGAAGAAGTGAATGGCAGAAAAGTTCGGTATCGTTCTCGTTCAGTTCGAGGATCCAATTTTTAATATTTTCGTGAACCCAGCATTCGTTGCTTGCGATGAAACGAGTTGCCATCATAATACCGTCTGCACCAAGGCAAAGGGCAGCAGCCATAGACTTGCCGTCAACCATGCCGCCTGTGGATAAGATTGGAATATTGACGGTTTCAGCAACTTTAGGAAGAAGTACTGTAGTAGCCACGTTATCATTTAGAGGATGGCCTCCTTCTTCCACTCCTGCCACGATAACCGCATCATAACCTAAACGCTCAATTTTAGCTGCATGACGTACGGCCCCAACCTTGTGAGTAATCTTAACACCTGCTTCATGAAGCATAGGAATATATTTTGTGGCAAACTGTCCGGAAATTTCAATATTGGCAACCTTTTCTTCGGCACAAACCTTGAAGAAATCATCAAAAACTTCTTCAGTAATTCGGAATGATGGCATTAATGTAATGTTAACACCAAATGGCTTGTCTGTCAGAGCCTTGACTTCTTTGATTGCTGCTCTGAGCTCTTCTCCGCTGTTATATTGGTCTGCTGTGATACATCCTAAGCCGCCGGCTTCGGAAATGGCTGCACAAAGATTGGCATCTGTAACCCAAAGCATTCCGCCGCAGATTATAGGATATTTAATACCAAAGAGTTCTGTTATTCTGGTTTTCATTTTTCTTTTCCTCCCTAATCTAATACTTCAAATATTCCGGCTGCGCCCATGCCACCGCCTATGCACATGGAAACAAGTCCCAAATGCTGACCGCGACGTTTAAGCTCGCCTATTAGTTTCATTGTCAGGTATGCTCCCGTACAACCCAGAGGATGTCCGAAGGCGATACCGCCGCCGTTTACATTGACGATTTCAGGATTAAGACTCAAAGCGTCTATGCAGGCTAAAGACTGCGATGCAAATGCCTCGTTAAGCTCGATAAGCTCAATATCGCTTAACGTAAGTCCAGCTATTTCCAGAGCTTTAGGGATAGCTTCAACAGGTCCAAGTCCCATATATCCGGGATGAACACCGCGGACTGCAAAGCTCTTAAAGCGAGCTATAGGCTTCATTCCGCATTCTTTGGCAAACTCTTCCTCCATAAGGATAACAAATGCTGCACCATCGTTCATTTGGGATGAGTTTCCTGCAGTCACAGTACCACCCATACGGAAAAGAGGCTTAAGTTTGGCCAGTGCTTCTATGGAAATATCCGGACGAGGGCATTCATCTTTGTCAAATATCACTTCTTCATATCCGGGAGAACCGTCTTCCTTTACTGCTGGAAGCTTTGCCTTTATAGGAACGATTTCATCAACAAAATGTCCGGCCTTGATAGCAGCATTGGCCTTAAGGTGACTCTCATATGAGAACTCGTCCTGACGCTGACGTGAAATTCCGCACTTGGCTGCGACATTTTCGGCGGTGTTCCCCATAGTAGTGAAATTGTCAGGATAAACGGAGAAGCTGGCTGTATCAGGAATAATAGCAACATTGTGCATTTGGACCTTGCTCATGTTTTCTATTCCTCCAGCAACTATACACTTGGCTTGACCGGCCATAATTGCATTTGCTGCGGTAGCGATACTCTGTAATCCGGAAGAGCAGAAACGATTTACCGTTTGCCCGGCCGTAGTTAGAGGAAAGCCTGATGAATCGGCGAGAATCCTTCCTATGTTTAAACCTTGCTCAGCTTCGGGTATAGCACAGCCACAGATGAGATCTTCAGCCCATTCGGGATTGAAATTCGGATATTTGGCAAAAATACCTTTCAGCACCTGCGTGCCAAAATCCGCACATCCCGTGAATCTTAGGGATCCTTTAATGGCTTTTGCTATACCGCTCCGGCCATATGCAACAATTACAGCATTTTTAAGTTCCATATCAATCCCTCCTTAATTGCGCACCGGCTTACCGGTAGTTAAAAGACCATTGATGCGTTGGGCGGTCTTTTCCTCGTGACAAAGTTCCATAAAGTATTTTCTTTCGAGATTCAAGACATCCTCTTCTGTGATTTTTTCTCCTGCTAAAGCATCTCCTCCTGTTAAAATACGAGCCAGTTTTTCGATAATAACAGCATCATAAGGAGTCATCATTCTGCCGTCCAGCATAGCATTTACAGTTGCCATGAGGTGTGTATAACCATTTTCGCCGGCGGCTGTAACAGTGCCCTTTATCGGTGCAATGTATCCGCAGTCAGCTAAAGATGTAGCCATGATTTTAGCTTTTTGGAATACAGATGGCTGTTTTGGCACCAGAACATCACCGCGACGCAGGTAGCCGCTTTTGAATGCCATTTCACCGCTCATGCTGAACTTTGCCTGTGCTATAGGAAGCAGGATTTCATCCAGCTTGGAAATAATAGCCGGCATTTGTCCGTATTTTAATCCTGAGATTGCCCTGAATAGCAACTCTGCACATCCGCCTCCGGAAGGAACCAGTCCCACGCCAATTTCAACCAGGCCCGCATAGAGTTCTTGTGAAGCTACAACTCTGTCGCAGTGAA
>CALZFA010000069.1 GCA_945644815.1 uncultured Clostridia bacterium | reverse complement strand
CCGGCTGCCACTTTTGGAAAATGTACCGGCGCATCAACGCGCCGGCGACACCGGCCGCCACTTTTGGAAATTGTACCGGCGCATCAACGCGTCGATGTTATACCATCCTGCCCTGCTTCCCTTTTTACTTTCCGCAACATTTATTTTACCAACTTATTGATATTTAATACTTTTACTGTTAAAATATTAGAGCATGCACCGTGCATCGGATTCGGTCCGGGCATTGGTGCAGATTAACCACGAATATAATCATGAATATAATACGGAGGATTAATATATGGACTACAATAAACTGGCGGAGCTCATCTTTCCGCACATATCCCAGACACCTGATGACTACGAGGCCCTTTACCCGGCAAGGCAGCTGCCGCAGGGTGCCAAAGTAACAAGACTCGGTCCAAGCCCTACAGGATTTATTCACTTAGGCAACCTGTACGGAGCTTTTGTTGACGAAAGGCTGGCACATCAGTCAGGCGGCAGGTTCTACCTCAGAATCGAGGATACAGACGACAAGCGATATGTGGAAGGCGCCGTTGAAATTATCATAAATTCCCTTAGATTCTTCGGTATCAATTTTGACGAGGGTGCCACTATGAACGGCGATATAGGCCACTACGGCGATTATACCCAGAGCCACAGAGGCGAAATATATCAGTGCTTTGCAAAAAAACTGGTAAGTGAAGGAAAGGCTTATCCGTGTTTCCTCACCGAAGAGGAAATTGCAGATATCAGAGCATCCCAGGAAGCACAGAAGCTTACACCGGGAATCTACGGCAAGTGGGCAAAGTCCCGCAGTCTGACTCTGGATGAAATCGAAGCAAATATTAAAGAGGGCAAGCCTTATGTTATAAGACTCAAATCCGACGGTGACATGAGTTTGCCGGAGGATCAGATTAGGAGAATTCAGGTCAATGATGCGATTCGCGGCACTCTTGATATGCCTGCCAACGACCAGGATACCGTAATTCTCAAGGCCACCGGAATTCCCACATACCACTTCGCCCACGTTGTGGACGACCATCTTATGAGAACCACTCATGTGGTGAGAGGTGCAGAATGGCTGCCGTCGTTGCCTATTCACATAGAGCTTTTTGAGAAGCTGGGCTGGGAACCGCCTGTATACTGTCACACGGCACAGCTCATGAAACTTGACGAAGAAGGAAACAAGCGCAAGCTTTCCAAGAGGAAAGACCCTGAGCTGTCATTGGACTACTATCGCAATCAGGGCTATCACCCGGCTGCAGTACGTGAGTACCTGCTGACCATTCTTAACTCCAACTTCGAGGAATGGCGTATGGCAAACCCGGATGCCGATATAAACGAATTTGAATTTACCACGGACAAAATGTCCACCTCCGGCGCCCTTTTCGATCTTAACAAGCTCAACGACATCAGCAAGGACGTGTTGCTCAAAATCAGCGCCGGCGACCTGTTTGACTTTCTCAAGGCATGGGCGGCCGAGTTCAAGCCGGAAATCATGCACATGTTCGATGACAGGGCTTATCTGGAAAAGATTCTGGATATAGGCCGCAAGGAGACTAAGCCTCGTAAAGACCATATTTATGCTCAGCAGATGGTAGAAAACATCAGCTATTTCTTCGACGATATGTTTAAACTTGAGGACAGCTTCCCTGCCGAGGTTGAAGCTGCAGGAGACACTGAAGCTATACTGACGGAATATCTGAAGACCTACAACCACGGCGATGACCAGGAAACCTGGTTCAACAAAATACGTGCCATCGCCGAGAAACTGGGCTACGCCGTAAAGCCAAAGGATTACAAGAAAAACCCTGATCTTTTCAAAGGCCATGTGGGACATGTAAGTACGGTAATCCGCGTTGCCCTTATGGGTCGCCAGCAGTCACCTGACGTCTGGGAGATACAGCAGATTCTTGGCGAGGCGCGAACCAGAGAAAGGCTGCAGAAGTTTATATAAGCCTTCCATCGCAAAAAACAGAAAAAACAGAAAAAAGAATACTTTCAAAAACTATCAAAGGGCTCTTTCAACCGAAGGAGCCCCTTATCATTTGGCATAAAGCAGATTATATTTTCATAGATCTATCAATTCATTGATATTATGCCCCCTGGTCATACTTCTGGAGTTCTTCCTCCTCCAGCATTCTGTATGCAACCTTGCCCACAAGGGTTTTTGGCATGTCCTCCCTGAACTGAATGTCTGCCGGCATTGCGTATTTAGCTACATATTTGCGACAATGTTCCATAATGGACTCTCGAGCTTCCTCTTCGGAAACTTTAATGCCCGGCTTGAGCACCACGAATGCAACAACCTTCTGCATCTTAAGGGCATCAGGCACACCGATTACACAGCTCATATGCACATATTCGTGAGCATCCAGAACGTTTTCAATCTGTGACGGATATACGTTATAACCGCTGGTTACAATCATTCTCTTGATTCTCTGACGGAAATATATAAAGCCGTCCTCATCCATCATCCCCAAATCTCCGGTATGAACCCATGTGAGACCGTCGGCATGACGTCTCAATGTGTTTGCTGTTTCCTCAGGGTTGTTTATATATTCCATCATAACCGTCGGACCCGCCAGACATATTTCTCCTTCCACATCATAAGGAACCTCTTCCTCTGTACCCGGTTTCACTATCTTATAGAAAGTATCCGGGAAAGGAAGTCCTATGGAGCCTTCTTTAGCCCAGTGAGAAGGTGTCAGGCAGCTTGCTGTAACGCATTCGGTAGTCCCGTATCCTTCCCGTACCGGAATTGTGGCATTGTGCTCTTTGAGGAAAGTGTCGAAACGCTTCTTCAGTTCGATAGAAAGTGAATCTCCGCCGCTGAAAACCCCCTTAAGGCAGGATAAATCCACACCGTTAAGAGACTTGATTCTGAGAAGAGCTTCATAAAGAGTCGGCACTCCGGCGATAAAGTTCGGCTTATGCTTTTTAAGCAGCTTGGCATAGCTCTGAGGATTAAACCTCGGAATAAGCAGGCATCTTCCCCCGTTCGCCAGCATGGAGTGTATACAGACGCCAAGTCCGAATCCATGGAAAATAGGCATTACAGCCAGCATTTTGTCACCGGGCTTAAACATAGGATTTGTAGCAATTATCTGCTGTGAAAGGGCATTAAAGTTCAGATTGGAAAGCAGAATCCCCTTGGTGGTTCCTGTTGTTCCCCCGCTGTAAAGGATAACCGCCGGGTCATCTGCCTCTCTCACCACATGGAAAGGCCCGTGGTAATCGGCTCCGTCTTTCAGAAATTTCTCCCACCACACGATTTCGGCATTTGCCGGAACTTTTTTTATCTTACGCCCCGCTGCCAGGTAATATCCCTTTTTCTTAATGGGACTCAGCACGTCCTTGATGCTGGTAATAATGAGACTTCTCAAAGGCACATTGCCTCTGATGTCTTCAAACTTGCCGTAGAACTGGTCCAAGGTAATGCATACCACGCTGGCTGATTCCTTAAGATAAAACTCTATTTCCTTTTCGCTGGAAAGAGGATGTACCATGTTTGCTATGGCACCTATCTTGTTTATTGCATAAAACATAATTACAGCCTGAGGCGCATTAGGCATACATATGGTAACTCTCTCGCCCTCCTTTACGCCTATAGCAGCCAGTGCTCTGGCACACTCGTCCACTTTTTTGATAAAATCTTTATATTTCACTTTTCCGCCCATAAAATCGTAGGCTATGTAGTTAGGGTAATTCACTGCAATCTGTGCAACTTTGTCATACATAGAGCCCTGGAAGTACTCCAGGTGTGCAGGCACGCCCCCCAGATTCTTTATCCACGGCGTCTTCACGTTTAAGTTATCTGTATTATTCATAATCTACCTCCTTGTCTGCCGGAAGCTCCAGAAGTTCAGGATTATGTAATAAATGCTTTAACAGTTTTATTGTCCTTGAATAGTAGAAGCCGTCAGCAATTCGCTCATCTATAGTAAGACCCAGATCTATGGTTTCCTTCATGGTCACATTCCCCTTTTCGTCATAAAAAGGGCTCAACTTTTTTTCGCCAATAATCACAAAAACAGAATTGGTGCCCCAGTTGGAAAGGTGATGATAACCTGATTTGAGTTTTATGGAGCCCAGATTGGTAATAAAGCAGGAAGCATAGTTAGGGTCTGCTTTCACGAGAGATTCCGGAACTCTGCCATAAAAATCCAGCTTTCTCATAAGCCACATTACGAAAGTCAGGACAGGTTTAGGGAGTTTTTTCATTCCCTCCATGCCTGCTGTAGAATTATCAAGAGTTTCTCCCCGGCAGCTGTGAATCTCGTCCAAAATTTTCTGATGAACAGTCTCGACAGTGGTATCAGGTTCAAAAGGTATGAATGCCAGAGCTTCATGAGACTCATCTTTAAACTCTTTTTTTACCACAAAACCCATAGTCAGCACATTTCTCTGATAAATGCGGTAGCCTTGTATGAATCGGTTCATTTTAGGGCGAAGGGTAATTGTCTTTACAATCGCCGCTATAAGTATCTGGAAAAAATTATATGGTTCCCCATCATTATTCCGATTTTTTTCTTCGAGATACCGGTTTATAGGCTCAATGTCTATTCTTTCACTTATAAATGCCTCGTTATCAGCCCTGTTAGGATAAATGTACGGCATAATGGTGTGAAGGGCATCAAGATCTTTCAGCCAGACACCATCACGCCGGTCTCCACGTTTCCTTTTTGTCTTTTTCATATTATCATTATTCCTTTTATGCTGAATTTATCTGCTGCATTTTCTCCTTGAGCAAATACTTTTACAGTATACCACAGTTTTCGACAGATTTCCAGCTCGGGGATTTTTTTATATTTTTTCTCCAACAAAAAAGAACTGTCCTAACTGAACAGCTCTTTTATCTTTTCTGCGAATCCGCTTTTTTTCTGATAACATTCCTCAGTAACTGTATTTCCCATATCCTCAATGGCCTTCTTCTGCTTGTGGTTCAGCTTAGTCGGAACTTCAAGGTTTACCTTTACATAAAGGTCGCCCTTTGCCTCGCGCTTCAGATACTTGATCCCCTTTTCACGAAGACGGAAAGTGGTTCCCGGCTGAGTTCCCGCAGGAACCTTATATGAGACCTTTCCGTCAAGGGTAGGCACAATGATCTCCGCCCCCAATGCTGCCTGATCAAAGCTGATAGGTATTTCCAGGTACAGGTCTGCACCCTGCCGCCTGAACATCTTATGAGGTTTCACATTGAGAACAATGTAAAGATCTCCTGCAGGACCACCGTTATAACCCGGCTCGCCTTGTCCCCTGATAGGGATTACGCTCTCGTTGTCAACACCTGCCGGAATATCCACGGTTATGGTCACGTTCTTCCGTACACGACCTGTGCCCTTGCAGTCAGGACAAGGTTCTTCTATGACCTGTCCTGCACCTCCGCACTGATCGCAGGTAGTCACACTCTGGAACTGTCCGAAAGGCGTCCTCTGCATCTGACTTACCTGTCCGGTACCTCCGCACTTCGGACAGGTCTTTTTGGAGGTTCCCGGTTTGGTTCCCTCACCCTTACATGTACCGCATGCCACATACTTGCTCAGTTCTATGGTTTTCTTTGTTCCGAAAGCCGCCTCTTCAAAGGTTATGGTTATGGCCTTCTGAAGATCCTTTCCCTTACGCGGGCTGTTGGCTCTGCGCTGCTGTCCGCCTCCGCCGAAGCCGCTGAAAGCGCCGCCGAACATATCAAATATATCATCAAATCCAAAGCCGCTTCCTCCGAAACCGCCGAAGCCGCCTCCGGCACCTCCGAAACCGTTAGGGTCTACGCCAGCGTGACCGAACCTGTCATACTTGCTCTTTTTGTCAGGGTCGGACAGCACGCTGTATGCTTCGTTGACTTCTTTGAATTTTTCTTCAGCCTCTTTGTCGCCCGGGTTCTTATCAGGATGATATTTCATGGCCATCTTTCGAAAGGCTTTTTTTATTTCATCATCGCTGGCTCCCTTTTTTAAGCCAAGCACTTCATAGTAATCACGTTTTTCTGCCATAATCTTCCTCTTCTTAATACAAATCACAATATAATATATGTGCTGCAGACGGCGATTTTTCGCATAATTGCTGCTGTTTCACGCACAAGCAAGGAAAGAGAATGGAGTAAGGAAAAGTTCTGACAGCGTAGCTGGACAGAATTTTCCACCCATTCTCTCCGATGCGAGCAGATGAAACAGCCAATTGTGTGAAACTATCCGTCTGCAGCATTATATATTATACATTATTTATCATCATCTACTACAGTATAGTCTGCATCCACTACATTGTCATCTGCCGGACCTGACTGTGTGCCGCCCATGTCAGGACCTGCTCCCATATCAGGACCTGCACCTGCCGCAGCCTGAGCCTGCTGTGCCTGCTCATAAAGCTTGGTAGAAATGATGTGGAACTTTTCTGTAAGAGCCTCTGTCTTTTCCTTGATCTGATCATAAGTTCCGTTGTTAAGAACGGCCTGAAGCTGATCCTTGGCATCTGTAATCTGAGTCTTTTCGTCCTCGGTAATCTTGCCGTCAAGCTCCTTCAGTGACTTTTCTGTTTCGTAGATTAAGGATTCAGCTCTGTTTCTCAGCTCGACTTCTTCCTTTCTCTTCTTGTCCTCTTCAGCATACTGCTCAGCTTCCTTGACCTTTCTGTTGATTTCATCTTCGGAAAGGTTTGTTGAGGAAGTGATAGTGATTCTCTGTTCCTTACCTGTTCCCATATCCTTTGCGGATACATTCACGATACCGTTAGCGTCGATATCAAAGGTAACCTCGATCTGAGGAATTCCGCGAGGAGCAGGAGCGATGCCTGTAAGCTGGAATCTGCCCAAAGTGGTGTTTCCTGCTGCCATCTCTCTTTCACCCTGCATTACGTGAATGTCTACTGCTGTCTGATTATCGGCTGCAGTCGAGAAGATCTGACTCTTCTTGGTAGGAATGGTTGTATTTCTTTCGATTAACTTGGTAGCTACGCCGCCCAGAGTTTCGATGGAAAGTGATAACGGTGTTACATCCAGAAGAAGCACGTCGTGAACTTCGCCTGTCAGTACGCCTGCCTGAATAGCAGCACCTACCGCAACACATTCGTCCGGGTTGATGCCCTTGAAAGGCTCCTTGCCGGTAACCTTCTTAACAGCTTCCTGTACTGCAGGGATTCTTGTTGAACCTCCTACCAGGATAACCTTGGCGATGTCTGCTGTGGTTACGCCTGCGTCCTTCAGGGCCTTGTTCATAGGCTCGATAGTCCTCTGTACCAGGTGCTCTGTCAGCTGGTCAAATTTAGCTCTTGTAAGATCTACATTCATATGAAGAGGACCGTCTGCTGTCACTGTGATGAAAGGCAGGTTGATGTTGGCTGTCTGTGAGGAGGAAAGCTCCTTCTTAGCTTTTTCTGCTGCTTCCTTCAGTCTCTGCAGAGCCATCTTGTCAGCTCTTAAATCTACACCATGTTCCTTTGCAAAATTGTCTGCAAGATAGTTCATGATAACTTCATCGAAGTCATCGCCACCCAGGTGAGTATCACCGTTGGTTGCCAGAACTTCGAATACGCCGTCGCCCAGTTCGAGGATGGATACGTCGAAGGTGCCGCCGCCCAGGTCATATACCAGGATTTTGTGTGATCCTTCTTCTT
>CALZFA010000068.1 GCA_945644815.1 uncultured Clostridia bacterium | reverse complement strand
CCCTGCCTTGATTTTAAACCCGTATCGTGGTACAATTTTGCCACGGAGGTAGGAGCCATGGACAAAAAGAACATTAAATCCAAACGCAAGGCGGCGCTTATAGCCCTGGTGGTGATTTTTGCGGTCTCGGCGGCTGCAGAGCTTATCATCAACGCAGGCAGAGAAGGTACAGCTGACGTATATGTCCAGATTAGATGCGACGAGGTATCGGAGGCACCGGAAAAGCTGACAGATCAGGCTTTGGTGGGATACATACCTGAGGACGGTGTTGCCATGGCCAGACTGAAGTATATCGCCAATGAGGGCGACAGCGTTTTGGAAATTTTAGAGAAAATATGCAAAAACAATAACATAGAGATGAAAGAAACCGAAGATGGCCATATTGATGCCATAGGCAATCTTAAAACAGGCGACTGCGGAGAAGGAAGCGGATGGGTTTACCTGGTCAATGGTAAGCAGAGAAGCGAAAAGCCCGCTGACTGTAAAGTGACAGATGGCGACGAGATAGTCTGGGCGTTCACTTTAGATGGGAGAAAAGGTATTGAAAATGTTTAAGGAAGGACTGGGTGAGACAAGCAGCTTTGCCGGCTGCCACCCGGCGGTTAACCTGATATTTTTTCTGTTTGCAATAGGTATAACAATGTTTTCCACGAGTCCGGCCTTTCTGGCCGTGACTCTGGTTTTTTCGTGGCTATATTCCATTCTCTTAAACGGAAGAAAAGCAATAAAAACAAACATTGTTTTTACTTTGCCCATAATAGTCATCATGGCGGGAATAAACACATTATTTACTCACAACGGAGCTACGGTGCTGTTCTATCTTAACAACAGCCGGATAACCTTGGAGGCCCTGCTTTACGGACTGGCAGCGGCAGTACTGCTGTCATCTGTCATTGTGTGGTTTGGCTGTTTTAATGTGGTTATAACTGCAGACAAGCTTATATATATTTTCGGTAAGGCTGCCCCGGTGCTGGGACTGACTCTTTCCATGATTTTCAGATTTATCCCTCTGCTTAAGACCAGATTCAAGGAGATTTCCATGGGGCAGAGGTGCATGGGAAGGCATGTTTCGGGCGGTTTTATTGAAAGGATCAGACAATATACCAAAGAGGTATCCATACTAATTTCCTGGTCTCTGGAAGCAGCTATAGAGACCTCGGATTCCATGGAGGCAAGAGGCTACGGCCTGCCGGGCAGAACCAGCTTTCACCTGTTTAAGTTCACGCCTACGGACAAGGCACTGCTGACGGGAATAAGTGTCAGCGGAATCATTGCGGCCGTAGGATGCGCTTTGGGTAAGACATCAATTTACTACTACCCTAAAGTAGTTTTCGGACATTGGGATGTGTTTACTACGGTTACCTTTGCGGCTTACGCAGTACTGCTGGCTATACCTATAGTTACAGATATTTTTGGAGAAATTAAATGGCAACAATACAGGTTAGAAATTTAAGTTTTACATATCCTTTGGCGGATGACCCGGCTCTTAAGAATGTGACCTTTACGGTAAGTCAGTCGGAGTTTGTTGTTCTGTGTGGTAAATCGGGCTGCGGCAAAAGTACACTGCTACGTCACCTCAAAAAAAATCTTACTCCCTACGGACGTGCTGATGGAAATGTGTTGTATGACGGTCAGGAGGTGGCCGGCCTTGACGACAGGATAAATGCGGCTGAAATCGGTTTTGTACAGCAGAATCCGGACAATCAGATCGTTACGGACAAGGTCTGGCATGAGCTGGCCTTCGGACTTGAAAGTCTGGGTATGGATAATAAGACCATCAAGCGCAGGGTTGCGGAGATGGCAAGTTTTTTTGATATACAGACCTGGTTCAGAAAAAATGTGAGTGAGCTTTCGGGAGGTCAGAAACAGCTTCTGAATTTAGCTTCTGTTATGGTTATGCAGCCAAAGGTTCTCATATTGGACGAGCCTACATCTCAGCTTGATCCTATTGCAGCATCGGAATTTCTGAAGACTATATACAGGATAAACAGGGAATTGGGAACGACTGTCATTATCTCAGAGCACAGGCTGGAGGAACTTTTTACCATGGCGGATAAAGTTATGGTTATGGATAAAGGAAGTCTCATTGCTTTTGACGAGCCTTGGAATATCGGCAATTTTCTGGCGGGAGATTCTCCTGAAAAAAGACATCCCATGTTTTACGGAATGCCGGCTGTCATGAAAATATACTCTCACTGCAGAGCAGAAGGAGTACCGCGTTATATACGGGAAGGCAGAGAAATGTCGCCTCTGACCATCAGAGACGGAAGGCTGTGGATGGAAAGCTTTCTGGGAGATGACTATGAAGAAGGATGCAGGCATAAGTCAGAAACAGAGCAGGAACCACAGAGAGAGGAGATAATCAGGATAAAGGACCTGTGGTTTAAATACAGCAAGGATTCGGGAAATGTGCTGAGAGGTCTGAACCTTTCCGTCAGAAAGGGAGAACTTTTCTGCCTTCTGGGCGGAAACGGCGTGGGAAAATCCACCACCCTCAAAGCAGTAAGCGGCGCTGTAATACCACAGCACGGCAGCATTACGGTAGACGGAATGAAGGTTAAGAAGGAGAACTTCAAGGAACTCTTTAACAATCGTCTGGCTATGCTGCCTCAGAACCCTCAGGCGCTCTTCACGGAAATAACAGTGGAGGAGGAATTGCTGGAGGCTCTTTACTTTGAAAAAATATCCGACGAGGAAAAGATTGATAAAATTGAAAAAATTCTTAAAATGATGGAGATAACTCACCTGAGAAAATCACACCCTTATGATCTTTCGGGAGGAGAGCAGCAGCGGCTGGCTCTTGGCAAGATTCTTCTGCTTGATCCTAAAATACTGCTGCTGGATGAGCCTACTAAAGGCCTTGATCCTTTCTTCAAAATTACTTTGGCAGAAATCCTGAAGAAGCTCACATCATCCGGGGTGACCATTTTTATGGTTTCCCACGATGTGGAGTTCTGTGCTGAATACGCAGACAGGTGCGCTATGTTTTTTGACGGTGATGTGGTATCTGAGGGAGCTCCTAAGGAATTCTTTGCGGGAAACAGCTTTTATACCACTTCGGCCAACAGGATAGTGAGGAAATGGTTCCCTGACGGCCTGACATGGGAGGAGGTGGCGGAATGGGCAGAACGAGCTTCGGCGAAATAGAGCTTAAAGTAAGGCGAAAGAGAACCATTGCCGCTGCCATATGCATTTTCATACTTATTCCTGCTACCATAGCTTTCAGTACTCTTGTCCTTGACGGTGCCAAGTATATGATAACCAGCCTTCTGATAATCGTGTATACCATGGTGCCCTTCTTCATGATTTTTGAGAAACGCAAACCTAAGGCAAGAGAAGTTGTTCTCATAGCTATGATGACAGCAATTACCGTAGCGGCTCATATATTTTTCCATGTGACGGTGCCCATACAGATCGGTACAGCTATGGTTATAATATCCGGCGTGGCCCTGGGGCCTGAGGCAGGTTTCATGGTGGGAGCCCTGGCGCGTTTCGTATGCAATTTTTATATGGGACAGGGACCGTGGTCTCCATGGCAGATGTTTTGCTGGGGGCTTCTGGGCTTTCTGGCAGGGCTTACATTCAACAAGGTGACAGTCAGAAACCGCTATGAAGATTTGGGAGATAGCGGCAAAGAGACTGACGTGACCGCAATGGCTATGGAAGAAAAGAAGTCCAGAACCTTCAGGGTCGTTATGGGGCCTGTGCTCTGTGTACTTGTTGGTGTAATTTTGGCTTACTTTACATATATTATCGTTCCGGGACAGGACACCACCTTTTGGGGTTGGCGTGTTTATGCCTTTGGAGCTGTCGGTTTGGCTGCAGGGGCACTCCTTCAGAGAAAAAGACTGCCGGTTGACAGCCTGACTCTGGCCTTGTTTACCTTCCTTACAACTGTTATAATATATGGAGGTATTATGAACATGGCTGCCATGTTCACATCCAGCGGAATACCGGGAAACGACATAAGCTTCAACACCCTGCGTATGCTGTATGTGTCGGGTCTGCCCTATGACCTGTATCACGGGGTTACAGCTGCGGTGTGCATATTCGTAATCGGCAATCCTATGATAGAAAAGCTGGAGAGAATAAAGATAAAATACGGGATTTACCGGTAAAAAACGGAGGTGCAGCATGCAAGAACTGAAAACCGAAAACTATAAATTTTTCCAGCACAGGGAGTGCGAGTTTTTCCCTTGCCATGAAACCAATGACGAGGAAAACTTCAACTGCCTGTTCTGCTACTGCCCGCTGTACGCTCTGGGCGAAAACTGCGGCGGCAATTTCAGATATACAGAGGACGGCACAAAGGACTGTTCAGACTGCATGGTTCCTCATAAGAGGAAGAATTACCAGTACATTATGAACAAATTTAAGGATATAGTAGAGGTGGCCAGAAAAAAATAGGAGCAAATCCTGTATGACAAGGAATTTAACCGGGCCTTTCTTAATACTATGGGAGAAACGAAACATTATAGTATCAAGGAGGCAAAAATGAAACTGGCAATAGTTGGGACAGGAGCTATGGGAACAGTCCTGAGGCAGTACGCCGAAGAGGAGGGAACCTTCAGTAAAATCTTTTTCATAGAACCTGCGGATGAAAACACATGGCCTTCGGAAAAGCCGGATCTTTTAATAGATTTCAGCAATCCGGGGGCCATAAATTCTATTTACGATTTTTGCAGAAAGCAAGGTGGAGGTTTTGCGGTAGTGCTGGCCACCACGGGATACGGACCTCAGGAATGGGAAATAATTAAACTCATTCAAAAAATCTGTCCTCTGGTTCAGAAAAACAATTTTTCCAGAGGTGTTGAGGTGATGAACCGCATGGCTGAGCAGGGAGCACAGCTTTTGGGAGATGTGGCTGACATAAGGGTTTTCGAAGCGCACCATACGAAAAAAAAGGATGCGCCAAGCGGAACGGCTAAGACTCTTTGCTCGTGTCTTGGAATTCCTGATGAGGATTACCCGGAAAAGACGGCGGTACTGCGCATGGGAACGGTGCCGGGAGAGCATACTGTGTATTTTGCCATGGAGGACGAAGTGCTGGAAATAACCCACCGCGCATTTTCAAAGAAAATTTTCGCCATAGGTGCTCTTGAAGCGGGAAAGGAGCTCATGGGAATTTAAAAAATCCTGTGGCATTTTTTTCTTACTGTGGTATAATATTTTTTACCTATGAACAGAGCCGCAGCACTGCGCTGCGGAAATCTAAAAAACGGAGATGACGAAATGGAAATAGAGTTAAAATATCTGCTTAGGGACGATCTTGCCAAGGATAGAATTCTCAATGATAAGCACCTTTTGGAGATAAAGGATTCCAGCTTTGACGAGACAATACAGATGAAAGCTGTATATTTTGACACTGAGGAGGGAGATCTGCGCAGTCTGCAGATTGCATTGAGGGCTCGGTTCGAGAATGAAAAGGTGGTCGTTACCCTCAAGTGGAGGGGGAGTGCTCAGGACGGACTTCACGTAAGAGGTGAACTTAATGTGCCGTCGGATACCGGGTATATTGAACATCCGACTGTGGATATATTTAAGGGAAGTGAAATATATGATGAACTTCTGGCAGCGGTCAGCGATAAGAAGCTGATGCCTGTCATGGAAATGGATTACGTGAGAAAGGCTATTCAGGTTGATACGGGCAAGTCAATCAGCGTGGTTTCTCTTGACGAGGGAACGATCCATACCTCAAAGGGCGATGATGAAATCCTGGAGGTAGAGGTGGAGCTGTACTCCGGTGACCAGGAGGATATGGTGGCTCTGGGCGGAGAACTGGCAGCCAAATATAATCTGGAAACAAGTGATAAGAGCAAATACCAAAGGGGCCTTGAACTTCTGGGTGTTATTTAGGGCGAAATTAATTATTTTCTTTCACGTTTCCTGGTTTTATTGTATTTGGAAATATCTTTAAATTTCTTTTCTTTGACGGCCAGGTAGTTTTCTGAATCCTCAGCATAAGCGTTCTCGGCTGTCAGTTTAAGGTAGGACTGCCATCTTGACTGTGGCAGTTTTCCTGTTTTCAGAGCCTCGCATATTGCACATCCCGGTTCACCGCTGTGGGTGCAGTTGCTGAAACGGCACTCTTCGGCAAGTGCTTCTATATCTGCAAAGGCCGCGTCTATTCCTTCTGAGGCATCCCACATTCCAAGTTCACGCATTCCCGGAGTATCTATTACCATGGCACCATTGGGCAGGATTATCAGCT
This sequence comes from uncultured Clostridia bacterium, assembly GCA_945644815.1. Lineage (GTDB taxonomy): Bacteria > Bacillota > Clostridia > Peptostreptococcales > Anaerovoracaceae > SUG1106. Next base: position 1,532 of record CALZFA010000068.1, on the reverse strand, counting down.
CTCTGTGGGTGGTGGTGTGGCGGCCTCTGTCATCGTTTCGCAGGCTGCCGGTCTTCAATCTTTCTTCGCCAAGTAAGCGGTTTATCAGAGTGGATTTTCCTGCTCCTGAAGAACCAACGAATGCTACGGTTTTACCGGGCTTCAGATATGAAAGAAGAGTATCAAGTTCATCTTTTATTGCAGATGTTGTGAGAATATCAACTCCTATAGCTGCGTTTTGAACCTGTACCAGTTTTAATTCAAGGTCATCGCAAAGGTCTGATTTTGTCAGGAGGACTACGGGTACTGAACCGCTTTCCCAGACTGCTGCCAGGTACCTTTCCAGTCTTCTCACGTTGAAGTCATTGTTAAGAGCCATGCATATGAAAATCGTATCTATGTTGGCGCAGGCTGCCTGCTCTGTGTTTGCCGTACCGGCCGCTCTTCTCAGGAAAAGGCTGCGTCTGTGGAGTATGCTGTGAATGATTGCCGTGTCCCCGCCATTGATGTCAACCATGACATAGTCGCCTACAGCAGGATAATCCGATGGAACGGACACATCAAAACGGAATTTGCCCGAGACTTCCGCCGGCTGCCGGTACCCTGATACGGTGATGATGTTATAAAGACCTTTTTCCTGGAGCACTATTCGGCCAAGGACAAAGTCAGGGTATTCAGACGACAGTGCTTCATAATACGGCGGAAATAAAATTGTTTTTTCTGTTATCATTTCATACACTCCATGTTTTTCATATTTTCAAGATGATGCTCAAATGCTTTTTTGATTTCTTGTTTATGACAATCGTTTTCGGCTCCGTCATAGCAGCTGTAAAACAGGAACATGGGGCCGTAAAAGACTTCTGCCTTACGGTCTGCTGTTTGCCGATCCATGCCGATAGCTCTGAACAGATTGCTCACATATTGAAGAGGGCCTGAAGCAAGATACTGCTGATAGAGCTTATTCATTTCTGAACTGCAATACTGCTCGAGAGTGAGCAATTTTCGGAAGTCCGATGCAAATTCGTCTTCGGTCCAGTATTGGAACATGGCAAGGCTGAATTCAATAAGGTTGTCCGTAAAATGCTCCTCGGAAGTGGTAGCAGCATGATCTTGCGACAGTTCCGGTATGAGCCCGTGTGCTGCTGCCTGTTGTGCATCACGCTGTTCCATATGCCTTAAAATGCTGTCAAATATATGGCGTTTGCTTTCAAAGTGCTTATAAATGGCACCTTTGGTGATTCCGAGTTCCGATGCTATTTGGCTTACAGATACAGCTTCATAGCCGTTTTGCGCAAAAAGCTTCAAAGAGGTACGGAGAATTTTTTCTTTGGTTGTCATTTTTATTCCCTCCTTCCGAAGAGAGAGTAAACGGTCGTTTACATTCCTGCAATATGATTATAGTAAACGAACGTTTACTTGTCAACTGCAAAATGATACGTACGTGGAAATAAGACATCAAAAGCCGAAGAAACTATTTAAAACAATGAAAAAAAGGTGAAAAACATGCTCATAAAGGATATATCGCGAAAAAAAATTGGTTTTCACGAAAAAAA
>CALZFA010000067.1 GCA_945644815.1 uncultured Clostridia bacterium | reverse complement strand
TTGGCTGCCTGCATTTTTTTGGTGCATCTTCAGGGGTTCGACCGCCCGCTGCGCTTCGCTTGCGTGCTTCCTTTTGCAGCTCCCCGCACAGTCGCTGCAAAACCACAGCCTACTCGCCGCTCCACAGGAGCAGCTCATTGACGGCTGTGCCCTCCCGGGTCCGAACCCCTTCGTTAGAATCAAAAAACAAATCAGGACAGCCGTATAACTGTCCTGATTTTTTGGTGCATCTTCAGGGGTTCGAACCCTGGACACCCTGATTAAGAGTCAGGTGCTCTGCCAGCTGAGCTAAAGATGCAAACTTATTTGGCACATTTGACATATTAACATTTTTGAGCGAATATGTCAATAAAAAAATAGTGTTTTTGAAATAAAAAATAAAACCTCATTTTACCTCTTATACTTTTGACCCACGAGGAGAACAATAAAATACGAGGAGGGATTAAAAATGAAAGAAACAAACAGAAACAAGTCTGCCAACAAGCAGTCAAATAAAAATACTGATGAGAAATACAACAACAGGAACTGTACTGACTGTGAAGATGAACGTAATCAGAAGAATCAAAAGAATCAAAAGAATCAAAAAAACGAGGCAAACGAAAGATACTAAGTCTATTCGAGTTGCATGAGAAAAGACGGTACTGCCGTCTTTTTTTCTTTGCAATCAGGACTGTTTTGTTATATAATAATATAAGTTATACATTCGTACGCTGTGTCGTAAAAAACAGGAGAAAAAAGAGTGGTCGATTTTCTGACAGCAATTGAGGAATTTTGCGGGGACAATTACATATTGATGCTCGTGGCTGCAGGGGTTTTATTGCTTTTGGTCATTGCAGTCATAGCCGGTATGGCGGTTAAGACTTCACACAGTAAAAGCCGGCAGAAGCAGCCTCAAGATCGCGAATATTTCCTGGAGGGGGAGTACGACCGGATTCTTAAGAGCAAGGCATTTGAGCGCAGGGAAAGTAATGAGCAGGAGACGCCGGAAGAGCCTTCACATGAGGAAGAGACTGAAGAGCTAAGCGATCAGCCTGTATGTATAAATATTAATATCCAACATGGCAGGGTAAAAATAGGGTATGACGATGAGGGACAGATTTCCTGCAGAGTGGAAAGCTCGCAGCAAGATGCGGAAACCTCACATGAAAATGAGAGACCGGTTGAGACTGACGGAGAACCACGAGACGAAGCAGGGCAGGAAATAATAATGGAAAAGATTAATCTTGTAAAAGGAACGGCAGCCGGAAAATTCGGGCCGGACAATCTGAACACAGGCAGATCCGGCAGGATATATACCGAAGAAGAACTGTGGCGCCGGATTAAGGAATAATAAATGATTACTAAGTGATTAACGGAGGCAAAAGATGTTTTGTACCAAATGCGGAAAAGAACTGTATGATGGAGATAAGTTCTGTGCTCACTGCGGAGCGCCGGTAAGAGAGCCCAAGCATGCCAAGTATGATGATGTAGTTTTTAACCCGCCTTTTAAAATTGAGGCAGAGAGAAGAACCGAGGAAATTCTGAAAACTACAGAAACTCCACAGGCAGCAGCCAATGGCAGGGAAACAGTGTCTTTTGACTGGAATCTGGAAGGGTTCCCGTCGGCGCAGCCCAGAAAAACCGAAGCGGTGGATTTTAACTGGGACAGTGTATTGGAAAAGAGAAACAATTCTCACAGCATTGTAATAGAAAAGATTGAGCAGCAGCCTGATAGCGAATCGGAAGAGATTTCCGATAAGATAACAGAAACTGATGAGCCGGAGAATGAAATGCCGCTCTCCATCGAGGAGCTCGAAAAGGAACTGTTTGGCTCTCAGGATGAAGAGAAGCCTGACTCAAAGGATTTTGAACCTACAATTGTCGCAGGTGCAGACACATGGCTGAGGGAAGATAAGCCGCAGGATTCTGTTTGCGAAGCATCCGATGCTTCTGAGGAGCTGCCGCATTCCGAAGAACAGAGATTTTATACATATAACCAGAAATTTGATGCTTTTCAGCAGCTGCTGGATAAGGAAAGGGAACGTCTTAGAAATATGGAGGGCAGCTATAATCAGGAAGAGGATGATACAGGCTCTACAGAGGACGCCGAAGTACCTGCAGGGACAGAACAGGTGGAAATGGTGTCGGTAGCTTTGCCGGCAGCGTCTATGACAGTAGATTTAAGCAATCACGGTGAGGCGGAATCGGAATCAGAGGATGCCAAAGAATCCGAGCCCTGTAAAGAGTCCGAACCGACCCCCAGTAAAAGCAAACTCAGGTACTCGGATATATTTCCCGGGGGCCTGGTTGACGATGATGGCACTGGCCCTTCTGATTCTGCTGAAACCGAGCAAAAAATAAAAAAGGAACCCAAAACCCTTGAGGGCATATACGACAATTTGGATGACGATGAGGAGAAAGTGCCAAGAAGGTATCTCTTAGCAAAGATAATAATAGCAATTCTCATAATACTTATAGTTATTGAAGGTGCTGTTCTGGCCATAAAGCTCATCGCCCCCGAAAGCAGAATCTCCCTTTGGGCAGATAACCTTATGATGAATATCGTGGATCTGGTTACAGGAAAGGGAGATGAAGATGATCAGGGTGCTGCCGCGGAAGGTTCAGACACAAACGAGGAAGTTTATATGTCCAATCTGGTGAAACAAGCATCTGAAGATGCAGAAACCATCGGAGAGACGGTATTTACTCCGGATTTAAAATTCAGCTTATTTCAAGAATATAGTTTTGAGGAAATATCAGATACGGAAAGCTTTGTAGATGCTGACTGGCTACAGGATCAGAATGGAAATCCGGTGACTTACGGTCAGAAAATTACAACTGCTCTGGTTAATTACTATGACGGCTGGCAGAGTGCCAACAGCGATGAGAGTGTTGTCGGTATAAATAAGCTGGAAATAGGCGAAATCAGAACAGGCGAAGAAGGTTTTTATGTGCTTTGCAGAATAACTTACGCTGGAAAAGACGGAGGAAGTATAGTAAAATATCAAGCTGTCTACCTGAAAATTTCCGGGGAGGCTATGATCATAAATGAAATTAAGGAGGAGAACTTATAATGGATGGAAAAGCAAAGTTTGAGCGCAAAATCAGTTTGATACTGATGGGGATCATACTTGTACTGGTGCTGTTCCTTGCGATGATTCAGTTTATCACTGATTTTATGTGGTTTAAAGAAATGGGATACACGGATGTATTCTTTAAACAGCTTGTGACTCAGCTTACCGTCGGAGTACCGACATTTGCAGTAGTGACTGTGTTGGTACAAGTTTATCTTACCCACTTAAAAAAGACATATTTCGCCAAAATCGCTTCATCGGAGGAAACAAACCTGAAAGGACTCAAGAAGACGACTATTATCCTTTCAGTTGTTTTTGGCGCGATTGCTACATTTATGGCAGTAAGTCAATTGTGGTTTGAGATTTTAAAATTTGCCAACAGTACTGATTTCGACCTGGCAGATCCGCTGTTTAATTTTGATATTTCATTCTACATTTTCAGGCTCGAGTTCCTGAAAGAGATGAATGAAATTCTTATCGGTGTAATCATAGGGTTTGTAGCATTGACTATAATATATTACATCATTCTCATGACTGTAAGGACTCCGGATGTCTTCAAAGAAGAAGCTCCTCAGGCTGAGGCTGCAGCAGGAGCCGGAGATGAGAGACACACTGCAGGAACCAATCCTTTCGGAGGCGGAAACAATAACGGAGCAAACGGCAGTGAACCGTTCTCGAAGTTTGCAGAAGCCTTTGGCGGAAAAATGTTCCAGCAGAAACAAGCCAAGCCTAAAAGGCAGTTTGATGACAACAATTTCAAACAACTCCTGAAGATTGCTTCCGGGAAGATATCACTTCTGGGATTTATCTTCTTTATCATGTTGGGAATAAACTTCTTCCTGCGTCAGTTTGATTTGCTGCATGCTCATACCGGAGCGGTATACGGTGCGGGATTTACAGATGTGAACGTGACTCTGTGGATGTTGAGAATTCTCTGCGTTCTGTCTGTCCTGGCAGCTATATTGTTTGTAGTTCAAATGAGGAAAAAGAATTACAAGAAACTGCTATCGGTTCCTGTGCTCATGATAGTGGTCGGTCTCGTAGGATCAGGGGCCGGATATCTTATTCAGAACTTGGTGGTATCTCCTGACGAAATCAACAAGGAAAGTGCGTATCTGGCAAGAAACATTGAATTCACTCAGTACGCATATCAGCTGGACGATGTGGACGTTAAGGCTTTTGCGGCAGACAATACGCTGACCTACAAAGATATCAACGATAATACAGAAACCATAAACAACATACGTATAAATGACTTTGACCCTGCTCAGCAGTTCTATAACCAGACTCAGAGTATCCGTCAATATTACACCTTTAATGATGTGGATGTGGACAGATATATGATTAACGGTAAATATACACAGACTTTCCTGACTGCAAGAGAAATTGATGAAAGCAAGCGCGGAAATGATTCATGGCTTAACACCCATCTGAAATATACTCATGGATACGGCTTTGCCCTTTCCAGAGTAGACAAGGTTACTGCCAGCGGGCAGCCGGATGTGCTGATAGGAAATATTCCGCCGGAATCTACAGTAGAGGAAATTCAGATTGAACGTCCTGAAATCTATTTCGGAGAGCTTTCAAACGACTATATAATTGTAGGAACAGATGAAAAGGAATTCGACTACCCTGACGGTGAAAGCAACAAATATACTACTTATGAGGGCGATGCGGGAATAAAGATGAACTTCTTCAACAGAATTCTTTTCTCCATTAGAGAAGGAAGCATTAAGATGTTCACATCATCCAATATAGACAGCAATTCAAAAATCATCATCAACAGAAATGTAATGGAAAGAGTACGGACTATAATGCCGTATCTTAACTACGAAAACGACCCTTACATGGTAACTGTGGACGGTAAGCTTTACTGGATGATTGACGCATATACTTCCAGCTCATATTATCCATATTCAGAACCTTATGGCGAAGAGAATATAAACTATATCAGGAACTCTGTAAAGGTTGTTGTAGATGCATATAACGGAGATGTAGACTTCTATATCGTGGATAGCGAGGATCCGATAGCGACTACATTCGCAAAGATCTATCCGACACTGTTCAAGAGCTTTGACCAGATGCCGGAGGGGTTGAAGGCCCATATCAGATATCCGAACTATCTCTTCCAGATTCAGGCAAGTGTATATGGTAAGTACCATATGGAAGATGTAAACGTATTCTATCAGAAAGAAGACGTCTGGGATATCGCATCAGAGATATACGGAATGGAAAAGCAGCAGATGCAGCCTAACTACTATATAGCCAAGCTTCCGGGAGAGGAAAAGGCTGAATTCTTCAATTCCCTTCCTTTCACGCCTAAATCCAAACAGAATATGACGGCGCTGATGGTAGCAAGAAACGACGGAGACAATTACGGTCAGCTTGTGCTCTATCAATTCCCTAAGTCAAGAACTATCTATGGTCCTGAGCAGATCGAGGCACAGATTGACCAGAACACGGAAATCTCCAAGGAGTTCGCTCTTTGGAACTCATCCGGAACTAAGTACAGAAGAGGCAACATGTTTATTATACCTATAAATACCTCAGTGCTGTACGTGGAGCCTGTTTACCTTGAAGCCCAGAATTCGTCAATCCCTGAGGTCAAGAGAATAATCATGGCTTACAATGATGAAATCGCTTATGAGGAATCATTAGCAGAATGTCTCGTATCCCTTTTCGGAGACGGCGCCGAGGAAGGTGTAAACGAAGCCGGAACAGGAGAGTCTTTAAATGGAGAACAGACATCCGAAGAAATGTCCCAGGCTGAACTTATTGCAGCGGCAGCAGCAGCATATGAGAATGCTGTCGAGGCTCAGAAGAAGGGCGACTGGGCAAGCTACGGCAAATATATGGACGAATTGGAGAAATATCTGAATAAGCTTGCATAATAACAGGTTGTGTGCTATAGTATAGAGTTATTAAAAGCTTTAATGAGGTGAAGCGTTGGGGCATTTTCTTAGGGAGATGTCCCAATACATGTTTAAAGAAATTAAAAAACAGAAGGAGGTAATAATATGTTGGAGTTTAACTTGGAAAAAATGCTCTTTAACATACCGGCTGATTCACACGAGAAATCAGACCTGACCAGAATTCTGAAGGATCATCCGGAAGTCCAGTTCGTTTCTTTTGCGGGACTTGATATTGCAGGCAATGATACTGACGAAAGAATTCCAATCAGTCTTTTTATAGAAGATATGGATGATATGCTGTCACATGGTGTTCAGACCGATGGTTCCAGCGTTAACCTGCCTAAGATCGCGGAGCTTAACAATGCAAAGGTAGACATGATACCTGATATGACTGTTAACTGGTATGTAGACTACAACTTCGACAACATTGATATAAAGACAGGACTGCCTGTGGGAACTCTTCGCATTCCGGCTTTCCTGATTCATAATGATACCGATGAGGTGGGTTCCAGGGTAATCCTCCGAGATGCTGTAAATAAATTCAAAAAAGATCTTTTGGAATTGCTCAAAGCACATCCATATGTGTTTAAATATATAGATGGCGCCGACAGTGCTGAAGATATTGAAGAAATTATGCTCACCAGCGCGACGGAACTGGAATTCTGGGTGAGGACACCTGATGACAAAGCCGACAGAGAGCAGCTTTCCACATCACAGGAGCTGAAGGAGCAGTATTGGAAGAGAACCTACGGTCCTGTAAGAACTGCACTGGAAAAGACCATAGAAATCCTGGATTATTACGGGCTGGAAATGGAAATGGGACATAAGGAGGTAGGTGGAGTAAAATCAAAGCTTACCAGCAGCGGAAATCATGACCACATTATGGAGCAGCTCGAAATTGACTGGAAGTTTTCCGGGGCAATGCAGGTTGCCGACAATGAAAAGCAGGTAAAATATGTGGTCAGAGATGTATTCAATCAGTTCGGGCTTAATACCACATTCATGGCCAAACCGATAGAGGGTGTAGCAGGAAGCGGAGAGCATACACATCTGGGGGTGGCTGCAAAGCTGAAAAACGGGAAACTTGTAAATCTGTTCGCGCCGGCTGCATTCGACGAGGAATTTATGACCCCTGTGGGATTCGGTTCGTTAATGGGTATTTTGAAGAACTACGAGGCAATTAATCCTTTTGTAAGTTCCAGCACAGACTCTCTAAATCGACTGAAACCGGGGTATGAGGCGCCGGTATGTATTGTAACCTCCCTGGGTCGGAGCGCTTCGGAGCCATCCAGAAACAGAACCATTCTGGTGGGGCTGGTAAGAGACAGAAAGAGTCCTATGGCTACCAGATTTGAACTCAGAGCACCTAATCCTAAGAGCAACACGTATCTGGTACTGGCGGCCTGCTATATGGCAATGCTTGACGGCATTAAGCATGCCCTTGAAGCAGAGAAAACTCCTGAAGAACTGGAGGCATCCCTTTCCAAAAAATATGGCAATGAGGATTTCTATCTGGAAAAAAACAGAGAGTACAGAAGCGAGAAAGATGTATTTGAGGACTATACCGAAGAAGAAAGAAACAAATTCTTCGGAATTGCCCCTGCTACCGTATGGCAGAATGTACAGGGATGGGTGAATTATCCCGAAAAGGTTGCCGCAATTGCCGGTAACGGCGTATTTACTGAGAAAGCCCTGGAGTCATATAAGACATATATAATCAATGAGTGGAGCACGGAGCTTCACTCAAGAGAAATACACAACTATATGGATAGGGTAAGAGAATGTGTAAAG
>CALZFA010000066.1 GCA_945644815.1 uncultured Clostridia bacterium | reverse complement strand
GAAGCGGATATACCCGCATTCTTCAGAGCAATTGATTTGGCCTTATCAACACCGATGTATTTTGAACTCGGGTTGCCGGTGGATGAACTGCCAGATGATGTTGTCCCCTGAGATGTTCCGGAATTTGCGGTATCGGTACTTTCATTTGCCGTGCCTGAAGTGTTGTTGACAGTATCAGTAACATTAATCTTCTCTCTCTGAGCTTCAAGGATTGTACCGTCAGAAGCTTTGATAGAGTAATCATATTCGAAACCGCCAGCCGTAAAATCAACCTCGTATACAGCTATACCATCTTCACTGTCATAGTGAGCCTTGAGACCGGTGACCTCTTCAGCCGTGAACCCTGCATCATCAAGAGCAACGGCAACTCCCTTGTCCATACCTATAGTCTTATTAGCATTAACATTTGCACCAACGTGAAGAGTTGCGAAGCCGATTGCTCCGACGATGAGCAAGACACAGATCGCAAAGGCTGCAATCTTCTTGGGTGAATTAAGGGTTTGTGTAAATTTTTTCATAATCTTCCTCTCTTTCTTTTTTCCTTTTAAACAAAGCGACTTTCTTTTGCTTGATTTTATGGCCTTATTATATGGCAGAAAAATTAAAGGAAGATTAAAGAATTAATTTTTTTTATAATTTTTTTTCAGATTCAGGCAGAAGGTAAAGACAGTGCCTTTTCCCAAAGTACTATCTGCAGAAATATCTCCGCCCAGAAGGTGAGCAATCTGCTTCACCATGGAAAGACCCAGCCCGATTCCGCCTCCGGCTGCACCCTCGTTTCTCGACGGGTCAACCTGATAGAAACGATTCCATATCTTCTCCAGGTTTTCCCGGGAAATTCCGATTCCATCATCTGCCACAGAAAGAACAGCCATATTGTTATCTTTCTTCAAGCTTACCTTGATGCTTCCGTCAGGCCGTCCGTACTTATATGCATTGCTGCAGAGGTTGTTGAGCAGACGGGTAAAAAGGTTCCTGTCTGTTACTGTCAGTATATCCGGCTCAATATCTGCAGAAAGGGTGATACCGTTGCACTTTATCATCTGCTGCTCTTTGCATATATCGGCAGTAAGCTGACTGATATCAATTTCCTCCATATTGACAGGCTCGGTGCCCTGATCAAGCCTGGTAAAGAAAAGCAGTCTGTTAATCAGGTCGTTCATACGTTCCGACTGGCCTTTGATAACCATTAAAGCTTCACGGTACTCCTCCTCGGTATCGGCAAGCTCAAGACCATACTCGGCCTGAGCCATGATTACGGCCGTAGGAGTGCGAAGTTCATGGGAAGCATCGGAGGTGAACTGCCGTTCGGATTCAAAGGTTTTTTCAAGTCTTTCAAACATGCCGTTAAAGGTATCCGCAAGCTGATGAAGCTCATCGTTCCCCGGACCTATGTCAAGACGTCTGGAAAGGTCGCCGCTTTCGCCTATTTCTTTGGCAGATTGAGCAATCTGCTCCACAGGAAGAAAAGAACGCCGTGTTATAGCATAGCCGCCTAATATAGCCAGCAGTGCCATGAGGGGCAACAGCCAGAAAGAAAGCCTGACAATGTTGTATAGTGTGTTGATTCTTTCATTTTTTGATACTATACCCCTCAGCCATAACCCTTCCAGATTTTCACCGGTGAGCTTGCGGTCATAGACGTAATACTTGTCGCCATTGAAGGTTATCTTGCTGACTGTGGTAAAAGCAAGTTTTTTACTGTCTGAAATTATAAAGGGTGACTCGCCGTAAAGAAGGTTTCCTTCCTCATCGTAAAGAGCCGTACAGATGCCTTCAAAAAAATCACAGAAGTCATCATCGATCTCCAGCCAGCCGTCATTGTACTGCAGAAACTGATCTCCCTGCTCCCTTTCCATGTCGGTGTCCAGGCGGTTAAAATACTCGATTTCCTCTACGTTGGAGGCCACCGTATTCATAAGCCTTTCTCTGATGTCTTCGTCCAGAACCAGATCGGCAATAGCGAAAGTCATGGTATTCATCAGCACCACGATGAGTATAAGTGTTACGGAAAACCATATAATTATTTTTTTCTGTATGGTAAGATTTTTCATAGGTGTTTTCATGTGCTGCTAATCCGATTCATCTTTCAGAACATACCCCACGCCGCGAACCGTATGTATGAGACGCGGGGAAAAGTCCTCATCGATTTTTTTCCTTAAATATCTGATATAAACGTCGACGGCATTGGTCCCGCCTTCATAGTCAAAATTCCAGAGATTGTTTTCGATCTTTTCCCGGGAAAGAACCTGACCCTTGTTTCTTAGAAGATATTCCAGCAGAGCAAATTCCTTGGCCGAAAGCTTAATTTTTTTGTCGGAGCGAGTGACGCTGTGACTTCCGGTGTCAAGTCTCAGGTCACATATTTCGTAAACAGGTGAATTTTCGGCGGTGGATTTTCTGGTCAGGGCCCTTACTCTGGCCATAAGCTCCTCGAAAGAAAAAGGTTTTACCAGATAGTCGTTGGCGCCCAAATCAAGTCCTCTGACCTTGTCCTCTACCGAATCGCGGGCAGTAAGGAAAAGCACCGGTGTAGCGTCGCCCGAAGCACGCATGTGTTTTACAACAGAAAGCCCGTCAAGGCGGGGCATCATTATGTCAAGGATAACTCCGTCGTACTGCGCCATGTTCAGAAAGTCAAGGGCCTCCTCACCGTCAAAGCAGCTGTCCACAGAGTAGCCTTCTGCAGTCAGTTTCTTGGTAAGAACCTTGTTCAGGTCCTTCTGGTCCTCGGCAATCAATATTCTCATAACATTTCCTCAATTTCCTCTTTAGGTCTGAGACCAACGGCAGTGTTTGTGATTTCTCCGTCTTTCACCACCATAAGGGTAGGTATGCTCATAACCCCGTGCTTAATGGCAAGCTCCTGCTCGTCATCTATGTTAATTTTGCACACCTTGATTTCGGGATGCTCTTCAGCAATTTTTTCTACGGCAGGAGCAATCATTCTGCAAGGACCGCACCAGGCCGCCCAGAAATCCACGAGAACTGTACCTTGTGCCTGCATAACCTCTTTATCAAAATTTTCTTTAGTAACATTGGTAATCATCTTAAAAACCTCCTTTTGGACTATTATACCCTAAACGGGATAGAATTAACAGTCAAAATTAAAGTGAAGAAACGGTGAAATTTCAATAAATTGAGCTCTTCTGCCTTGAGAAAAAAAGCCAGTCGTGCTAAAATAAAATATTACGGATAATTAACACAATCCCCTTTTTTATAAAATTAAATATCAGGAGAGGATAAATAATAATGTCAAGATTCAGTGTAAAAAAACCGCTGACGGTTTTCGTGGTGGTGATAGTAATAATAGCTTTGGGCATAGTGTCCGTCATGGGCATGACACCGGATCTCCTGCCCAGCATAGATCTTCCGTATGTAGTGGTGATGACCACGTATCCGGGAGCTACGCCGGAGGAGGTGGAAAGCGAGGTCACCAAGCCTTTGGAGCAAAGCTTAGCTACTGTAGAAAGCCTGGAATCCATACAGTCTGTTTCCAACTCCAACTACTCCCTCGTGGTGATGGAATTTGACAACGGATCCGGCATGGATACGGCAGTAATCAACATTCTGCAGCAGGTGGATTTGGTAGAGGGCAGCTGGAGCGACAGTGTAGGCGCCCCGTACATAATGAAGATAAATCCTAACATGATGCCTATAGCCGTGGCATCTGTAGACATGGACGGTTACGATACAGAGAAGCTGTCATCCTTTGTGGAGGATACTCTCATGAACAAGCTGGAGGGTATTACCGGTGTAGCCAGTATCAACACAGGGGGTCTTCTGGAATCAAAAGTTAACATACAAATAAATGAAGAAAAGATTGAAGAACTTAACGAAAAGCTTCTAAAAGCGGCAAGTCCTTCCATGGCCAGGGCCAAAAACCAGTTGAATGCCGGCCTGAAAGAGATAAAGAAGGCGGAATCACAGCTTGCGGCCAGCGAGAAGGAGCTGGAGAACACAAAAAACGATACATATGACCAGCTGGCAGAAGCAAGCGCTCAGCTTGACGTGGCAGTATCAAAGGCCAGTGCTCTGGCAACACAGATAAAAGTTCTGGAAGGCCGTCAGGCTGCTATTGAGGCACAGATTTCCCAGGGAATCTACGGCCCTCAGGTAGGCATAACTTTGGAGGAGCTGCAGAGTCAGCTGAAGGACGTTAAGAGCCAGCTTGCCGTAATGCAAATGGACAGCGCCGCTGCAGAAGCACAGGTAAGTCAGCTGCAGGAAGCATACAAGCAGGCCGAAAGAGGAACATATACGGCAAAGGAAACCTTTGACGATGCCCAGGCTCAGCTGACAGCCGCAAAGAAACAGTTATCAAGTCAGAAGTCTCAGCTTAATTCCGCGTTAGCTCAGCTCAATACTGCAGGTAATCAGTCTCTTGAGGCGGCGGGTCTGGACTCAATGATAACGATAGACATGGTTTCGGGAATTCTGCAGGGCCAGAATTTTTCCATGCCGGCAGGATATATACAAGAGGAAGAAGTAAAGTACTTAGTAAGCGTAGGTGACGAACTTAAGAACCTGGATGAGGTTGAAGGCCTCTTTCTGTTTGACATAGATGGGCTTGGAAAGGTGACTCTGAATGATGTTGCCGATGTCTTCATGAGCGACAATTCCGATTCAATATATGCAAGCATAAACGGCAATCCGGGAGTACTGTTGACCTTCTCAAGGCAGTCAAATTACGCAACGGCAACAGTTTCCGACAATATTGAAGAAAAATTCCGGGAACTTTCTGAAGAATATGAGGGTCTCCACTTTACCACCCTTATGGACCAGGGAGATTATATTTATCTGATAATCAGTTCCATAATGCAGAGCCTTGGCTGGGGAGCCCTGTTTGCAGTGATCATACTGCTCATTTTCCTGAGAGATATCAAACCTACATTCATTACGCTGCTCAGCATACCGATAAGCATAACATTTGCCATTGTGCTTATGTATTTCTCGGGAGTGACCCTGAATATGATATCGCTGTCGGGACTTGCTGTGGCAGTGGGTATGCTTGTGGATAACTCCATCGTAGTAATAGAAAATATTTTCCGAATGAGAAGGCTGGGCGTGCCGCCTAAAAAAGCGGCCATCGCAGGAGCAAAGGAAGTTGCTGCGGCCATTACCGCTTCAACTTTAACCACCGTATGCGTCTTTGCGCCAATAGTATTTGTGGATGGAATCACCAAACAGCTGTTTACAGACATGGCTCTGACAGTTACATATTCTCTGGCGGCAAGTCTGATAATAGCGTTGACACTGGTTCCGGCCATGTCATCCATGATGCTTGTGAAGGAGCCAAAGGAGGAAGGGAAGGGGTTCACCAAATTCAGAAACGGATATAGAAAACTGCTTAACTGGAACCTTAACCATAAGGCCTTGATACTTATACTTGCTGTTGCCCTGCTCGTTGGAAGCGTGTATGCTTCTCTTGCAAAGGGATTCATCTTCATTCCTGATATGGCTACGCCTCAGCTGAGCGGAACTATTGTAATGAATGACGAAGAGGCCACATTGGAAGAAACCAAGGAAATGGCTGATAAGGCCATATCAATCATCAGGGAAACAGAAGGTGTGGAAACCGTCGGAGGAATGCTGTCGCAGACAGGCGCCATGGGAGGTATAACCGGAGAAACCTCGGCCACTTCGGTATCTTTGTACATTCTTGTGGATGAGGAAAGCGACCTTTCGGGCGGACAGATTGCCGATAATATAGAAAAAGCCTGTGAAGGTCTGGACTGCCAGATGCAGATAATGAGCTCGTCGTCCATATCTTCATATACAACGGCTCTCGGGGGCTCGGGAGTTTCCATAGATATATACAGCACTGATAATGACAAGCTGCAGGATGCGGCCATGAAGCTGGGCGAGAAGCTGAAGACCGTAGAGGGTGTGGAGGAGGTTGACAACGGCCTTACGGCAGCAGAGCCTGAGCTTCACTTTTCGGTTGACAAGGAAAGCGCTATGAAGAATGGTCTGACTGTAGCACAGGTTTATATGCAGGTTGCAAAGGCTCTTTCTCTTGAAAACACAGCTACGTCTATAAACCTGGGCGGAGATGAATATGACATTGTGGTATCCGGCGGAGAAGAAAGCTTGTCAAAGGAGGACATAAAGAATCTGGAACTTGAAGGTACCGACGGAGACGGGGATGCTGTCTTTGTAAAGCTTAAAGATATAGCGGAAATCAAGGCAACACAGACTCTGCCGTCAATTCGCAGAAACGATCAGAGAACCTATCTCACAGTATCTGCCTCTGTCAAGGAAGGCTATAATATTACGTTGGTAACAGACGCGGCTAAGGAAGCTTTAGAGGATTTTGACCTGCCGGAGGGAGTATCATATGAGTTTAACGGAGAAAATGAGACCATCATGGAGGCCATGTACGATCTGCTCAAGATGATGGCCCTGGGATTCCTTCTTGTTTACCTCATTATGGTAGCTCAGTTCCAATCGCTGAAATCTCCGTTTATAGTAATGTTTACAATACCTCTTGCCTTTACGGGCGGCCTGCTGGCACTGCTCATATTCGGCAAGGAGCTGAGTATAATCGCTATGATAGGACTCATCCTGCTCATGGGTGTAATCGTAAACAACGGTATCGTGTTGGTGGACTATACCAACCAGCTTCGCGGAAGGGGACTGACCAAGCGTCAGGCCATCATCGAGGCAGGGGCCACCCGTATGCGTCCTGTTATGATGACCAGCCTTACCACCATATTAGGTCTTATAGTAATGGCTATCGGCAAGACAGCCGGAACAGACATGATGCAGCCTATAGCCCTTGTGTGCATCGGCGGACTGCTCTATGCCACAGTACTTACGCTGCTGGTAGTGCCTGTAATCTATGATGTCTTTAACGGTGAGGAATACAAGGCAGCAAAGAAAGAAGATCTGGATATAAGCGACCTGATTGTTCCCTTTGATTTCAGGTAAAACCATCTGATTAAATATAAATATGTATATAATTACTCAAACAGCAGTGTGGAGAAATATCTTTCCGCCGTATCAGGCAAAACGGTTACCACAGTCTTACCTTTGCCCAGTTTTTTTGCCAGCCGCAAAGCCGCAGCCACGTTGGTTCCGCTGGATATACCGCACATAAGACCTTCCTTTAGGGCAAGGTCCTTGGCAGTTTTGAGAGCATCCTCATCTGAGATGATGCAGATGTCGTCATAAATCTGCTGGTTGAGTACACCCGGAATAACGCCGTCACCGATTCCCATTTGAATATGTGTGCTTACGGTGCCGCCTGCCAGAATTGCCGCATTCTCCGGTTCCACTGCCCAGATTTCGATTTGAGGGTTCAGGGCCTTGAGGGTTTCACCTATACCT
The DNA here is from genome assembly GCA_945644815.1 of uncultured Clostridia bacterium. GTDB lineage: Bacteria > Bacillota > Clostridia > Peptostreptococcales > Anaerovoracaceae > SUG1106. The sequence continues at coordinate 795 of CALZFA010000066.1, read as the reverse complement.
GTGATAGTACCACCTGTGCCGATCCCTGAGCAGAAACCGTCAATAGGTCCTTCCACCTGTTCCAGAATCTCCAGACCTGTATGATAACGGTGCACCATAGGGTTCGCCTGGTTTTCAAACTGCTGAGGAACGAAGACCTTAGGGTTTTCCGCTGCCATCCTTGCCGCCATTTCCACGCATTCTTCGATACAGTCGCCGATGTTGCCTGCGTCGTGTACTAAAATAACTTTCGCACCGTAGTGCTCGACCAGAAGCCGGCGCTCGCTGCTTACGGAATCAGGCATAATGATGATGGTTTCGTAGCCTTTGACTGCGCCGACCAGAGCCAGTCCAATGCCCTGATTGCCGCTGGTGGGCTCTACAATAACCGAATCAGGCTTAAGAATTCCATCATCCTCGGCCTTCTTTATCATGTTAAAGGCGGTTCTGGTTTTGATAGAGCCTCCCACATTAAGACCTTCATATTTTACCAGAACACGAGCTCCCTCAGGGTCAGTCATACGGTTAAGCTGAATCATAGGGGTATGCCCCATAGCTTCAAGAACATTGTTATATATCATGTTAAATCTCCTGTAAAAAAGCCGCTTTTGCGGCTGCAATCCAAGATTGAGTATAGCACAAAGTCTCTTTAAGTGCAAAAAACTTTAATACGCTTATAAGAAAAAATTCCAAAAAAATAAAAAAACTATTGACAGGAGGAAGGCAAGTGGTATAATAATAAACGGTTAGCGTCGGCTAACCATAATTTAAAAACACGGGTTAGCGTCGGCTAACTAAAAATAAAGAAGGTGAGAA
>CALZFA010000065.1 GCA_945644815.1 uncultured Clostridia bacterium | reverse complement strand
CTGTTTGTAACCCTGCAGACTGTATTTGACAGCATGGGTGCTGTTGGTCCGTTCTTCGGATTCCTCATGTATCTCCTTGTATTCATTGCTGCCATCACTTCATCCATTTCACTTCTGGAAGGTACTGTCGCCGTTGTGATGGACAGATACATCGAAAAAGGCAAGAAGTTCAACAGAAAGACTATCACAACAGTTATGGGTATTACCATCGCCGTTACCGCTTCCCTGGTTTCCATGGACGGCCTTGGTGCCAACGGCTTCCCTCAGTTCTTCGGACAGGGCTGCTGGCTTGATGCTATCGACCTGATTGCCGAAGGTATCCTGATGCCGCTTGGAGCATGTTATATGGCTATAATCATCCCTACATCTCTTGTTGACAAGGAAGCGACATTAAATGGTGCTCAGTTCAAGACCAAGGGATTCTACGATTTCTGTATCAAATTTATCGCTCCGATAATGATGGTGCTGGTTCTGCTGGGACAGATGGACGGCTTCTTCGGTCTGGGAATGTTTGGCTAAGAAAGATTTCTGAATAAAAACTGACAAAAGAAAACGGCGTATCAAAGCGCCGTTTTTGATTTTAAAATTTTATGGTAGCCTCTTACCACAGTACGGGCAGTATGCATACTCCTCTGTTTCTTTTTTCTCTGCGGCTTCTCTTTCCTCTTCTGCAAAAGCCGTATCTCTTATGACTCCCTCTACCACTGCTTTTTCTCTCACAATGGAAACCTGCTCCATAAATCCCGCCGAAAGAATACCGGTGGGAATGGCTACCATACCTACTCCGAGAAATGTCAGCAGAGTGCCGCATATTTTTCCTGCAAGGGTGACAGGCACTATGTCCCCGTACCCCACAGTCAAAAGGGTATTTGCCGCCCACCAGAAACCCGAAAAGGCATTGGCGAAAGCCTCCGGCTGAGCCTCATGTTCCAGATTGTACATCATCAGCGATGATGCAACCATGAGAATCATTACAATGAATATTGACGAAAGCAGCTGACCCTGCTTTTTCTTCAGGACATCGCCGATCACCCTGAGCGGGTCTGCATAATGATGAATTCTGAAAACCCTCAGTATCCTGATGATTCTGAACATTCTCAGGGCTCCGCCTCCTGACGAAACCAGGAAAGGCAGGCACGAAAGCAGATCCACCAACCCCGCCCAGGAAAAGATAAACTTCAGACGGGCTTTGCCGGGGCTCATATTCTCATAAAGATAATCCGCCGTCCATATTCTCAAAATATAATCTATAGCAAAGAAAACCACCGTGACACATTCCACAGCCCAAATAATTCCTTCATAAGGGGCCGCCTGTTCAAAGGTGTCAAATATGGCGATGAAAATGTTAACAGCTACGGCTATCACCAGAGAAATATCATATGCTCTGCTGGGAAAATCGGAAAGATTACCCACCTGGATTATTGTAAAAATTCTTCTTCTGTCCATTTTGCTGCCTCCCTATAGCAAAGTAAGTATCAGAAGCAGCACCGCTCCCGGAATCCCGAGAATTCCTACAACCGCGGCACTTATAAGATTAAGCGGTATCATAACCCCAAATCCTGCACCTATGGCATTTATAAGTAAAATAGCCAGTCCCCCTATCACACTGCTTATAGCCAGCTTAAGAATCAGCTTAAGTGGCCATAAGAATATCTTTCCCACAAGAAAAATAAGTATTATTGCACCTACATAAGTCAAAAAAACTTCCATCTGTACACCCATATTACCGCCTCCGTTTATCAGTATTTCAGTTATTACTCTGTCCATTTTGTATAAAATATGTGACTTTGGAATAAAATAGAATTAAATAACTCAGAAAGGCATGGTACCATATGAAATTAAAACAATCCGTCATCTCTCAGGATGAAATTCTTTTAAACTCACTTAAGTCCGCAAGAACAGACCTGGAAAAGGCAACGGACCTCTTTAATGAACTGACCGATGATACCGCCGTAGATTATGCCTCTTACAACCTCCTTGCAGCCAGAGCAAGATATTCCTACCTGCTCAAGCTGGCCAAGGAAAGCAAATTATCACTATGATGCTTCTATAGTTCTCTGCGTCCCTCCAGGGATTTAAGCAAAGTAACCTCGTCAGCATATTCAAGATCGCCGCCTACCGGAATTCCATGAGCAATCCGTGTCACCTTTATGCCCGCAGGTTTAATAAGCCGGGCAATGTACATGGCAGTTGCCTCCCCCTCTATATTCGGGTTGGTGGCGATTATCAGTTCCTTTACATCTCCTGCCTGAAGTCTCTGTATGAGACTTTTAAGGTTTATATCTTCCGGGCCTATGCCCTCCATAGGAGAGATCACCCCGTGGAGAACATGATAAAGCCCGTTAAACTCTTTTATCCGCTCCATAGCCATAACATCACGCGGGCTCTCCACCACGCAGATGACATCATCCCTGCGTGAAGGGTCACTGCATATGATACAGGGATCCTGATCAGTGAGATTGCCGCAGACAGAGCAGTACTTCATCTCCTTCTTAGCCGTGGTAATTGCTTCTGCCAGCCTCTCCGCCTCCCCATTTTCAAGGGAGAGAATATGAAAAGCCAGCCTCTGTGCTGACTTTGCGCCGATTCCCGGAAGCTTGGAAAGTTCATTTATTAACTTTGCAAGGGGTTTAGGATATTGTCTCATTTTACAGTCCCGGTATGCCCAGTCCTCCTGTAAGTTTACCCATTTCGGCACTTGAAATCTCATCGATCTGCCGCAGTCCTTCATTAACAGCAACGATAATCAGGTCCTGAAGCATTTCAACATCTTCCGGATCCACAACTTCAGGCTTGATTTCAAGTCTCACGATTTCTTTCTTACCGTTTACAACTGCAGTTACCGCACCGCCGCCTGCGGTGGTTTCAACTTCCTTTTCGTCTATTTCCGCCTGAAGCAATTCCATTTTTCTCTGCATTGCCTGCATCTGCTGCAGCTGTTTCTGCATACTGCCTCCACCCATACCTGATGATGGCTTCTTGCCGGCTCTCATCCCTTTTCCCATTTCATTTCCTCCGTTTTCATTCAATTTCTATATCCATCCCGAGAATTTCACTGGCCTTTTTAGCCATATCCTCAGTGTCTTCATTTTTGCCCTCCGGCGGCACTTTCTCTCCCTGAGAAAGGCAAACCATTTTAAGGGGCCTTCCCACCTTGCGCATCATTATGCCTTCTATCTGCTCCTTTTTCTGCTCGGCATAACGCTTGGCAAAAGGCGATGTGGCCAGCACTGTAAAGGTTTTTTCCCCTACCTCCGTCAGCACGGTACCGTTTCTGATAAGGTTGAAGCTTCCTGCACCGTCTTCGCCCTCCTCAAACACCTGATGCCAGAGAGCTTCATTTTCGGCCGGCTGCTCCAAAGCTGCTTCCCTTGCGTGATTCTGAGTCTTCGGCTTCAAGCCTTCCTGCGGGCCATGACTATTCTGTATCCTGCCGTGAGTTTTCCCCATAATATCAGGATGTTCCTGTGTCTTAACTGCCGGGCCTTTCTCTGCCGACACAGATCCTCTATGATTTGCAGCATACCGTCTGTCATTTCTTATAAATGCGGTCTCCTCATCCAGCCCCGATGCTATGGAAACTATGGCTAACTCCAAAAGAATTCTCGGCTGGGTTGACCACCTGGCATCGTTTATTGTCCCGGAAAGCCTTATAATGGCATCGTTTATTTCTTCAAGAGAAATGTGCATACTCTGTTCCTGAACTTTGCGAACATTCTCAGTGGACATGTTCAGTATATCCTCCGGGCTCTTGATAAACTTGGTTATCATGAGATTGCGGTAGTGAGCCGTCCAGTCCTTCATAAGCTGCTTTACGTCCTTGCCGTCGGCCAGCACCTTATCCAGCAGTACCAGGGCATCCGCAACCTTTTTGAGAGAAACCAGCTCCGTAAGCTCTATAAAAAAGTCCTCTCCTGCTGTGCCCACATATTCCAGCACACTATCCCTGTCCACCTTTTTCTCTCCTGAAGCCAGCACCTGATCCAGAATACTGAGACCGTCTCGTACCGAGCCGTCGGCGCAGTTTGCCAGAAGCTTAAGGGCGCCCTCTGTTATTTCAACGCCTTTATCTGCGCATATTTCTCTCATTCCTTCCATAATGGTATTCTGAGGAACTCTCTTAAAATCCAGTCTCATGCACCTTGAAAGTATGGTTGCAGGAAGCTTCTGAGGCTCCGTAGTCGCAAGAATAAACATGACATTTTCCGGCGGCTCCTCCAGGGTTTTAAGGAGCGCATTGAAGGCTCCCGTGGAAAGCATGTGCACCTCATCTATAATATATACTTTTTTTCGTCCTACTGCAGGCGGGTATTTGACGCTTTCTCTAAGTTCTCTTATATTCTCAACGCCGTTGTTGGATGCGGCGTCTATTTCGATTACATCCATGAAAGTTCCGTCTTTTATAGCCATGCAGTTTGCGCAATGGCCGCAGGGACGCTGATTATCGGAAAGGCAGTTTACCGCCTTTGCCAGAATTCTGGCTGTGGTGGTCTTTCCTGTCCCTCTGGTACCGCAGAACAGATAGGCGTGGCTTACCGTGTCCGTCTCAATCTGATGCTTCAGAATCTTTACAATATGCTCCTGTCCCAGGATTTCGCTGAAAATCTCCGGTCTTCTTGCTCTGTATAACGCGGTGTACATTTTTTTAAACCTCCACAGTTGTGTGTGTATTGGTGCAGTCTAAAAAAATTGCCCTTAGAGAGCTTCGCAGGCGTTGGAGAAGGCTAGTCTGCGGCACATAAGAACTTCCGCTTATTGCTGCTTCCTTCCGGACCTGACAAGGTTCACGGCATCCCATTGCGCAGGACCCAAACCATGCCGGGCGAAGCTGTCTAAAGGCAATTTTTCGTATATAATTATAGCATGTTTTGAGAGGCCGGTCAACATAATCCATTGAATCCTTACTGTTCGACCTGACCGATCATGCATACATACCTATCCTGTATTTCCATTATCTCATCATAAACACTTTGTCCCGCCATAAACACCAATTGATATGTTCCCTCGGGATACTGAGGACCCAGCATCTTAAATTCAGGAGTATCCTCAAATGTGACTGTTACCTTATAAACCCGATAATTGTACAACTCCCTATAAGGTATTTCCTTTGCGATGTACTGATTAAACTCATGTATTTTTTCATATTCATCCGGGGGTATTCTGACAATTTCATCTATAATATAGCTTCTGTAACAGTTGAGATTCTCTTCTTCCCTTGGCATATCTATTATATTACGATAGTAATCAATAATCAGCTCCATAGGCTTTTCAGTGAGAGTACACTTTACATCAAGTGTGGATCCCTGATTCTCAAAGTGTATGTCTCCTGTGTATTCATAGGATTCATCGTTGAGCAGATCTTCACAGAGCCCGGCCATCTTCCGGAAAGGGTCCTCCATCCAGTTTAATTTATAGTATTTATTGCTCTTATGGTCGTAATAGCAGTCACTGTAGAAAGTAATCAGACCGGTCAGCTGTACCTGTGTCGTTTTGTCACTGCGTCCTTCTGGATTTCCGCCTGTCACTTCCATGCCCTGCATCATTTTATTCTTCAGATATGCAAGTATCTGCCCCTTCAATTCTTTGCCAAAAGGATCATCCAGCTTAAATTCATGTTTTTCTTTAGATTCGTCAATATAAACTATATGTCCGAAGTCCAGACTGTCGTTTTGGAAATCAATAGGTCTGTGGCTGTTTCTGGAATATTCCCATAAGCCTATCGCCGCCAAAACAACTATTAAAACCGCCATACCTGCCCAAAGTATTCTGACCTTTTTCTGGCTTGCCTTAAGGTAGGTCTTTATTCCCCTGATTGCGGCTTCCTCTGCAGCATCTGCCGTTATCTCGCTTCCCTGCACAAGTTCTCCATCCAGAAGTTCCGTTACAGATGTGCCTAATGCTGCTGCCAAAGGCTTTAATACGGATACATCGGGAAAGCCTTTTCCGGTTTCCCACTTTGATATTGCCCTGTCAGTCACTCCTAATAATTCGGCCAGCTGCACCTGAGTCATATTCTTTTCTTTTCTCAGTTTTTGTATCAGATTTCCTGTTCTCTCGTAATCCATTTCTTGCCTCCTTAAGCCCTTCTTAAATTGAATTTTACCAATTTATCCTGGCGAAAGCAACACACGGAAAGTAGAGTTGAACTATTATATTACATTTTCCCTGCGGCATTCATTTCCGCACCTGCTTCACCACCTTGTACAACTCATCCGGGCCCGGCGGATCAATCGGCACGCGCTTTTCCCACGAGCCACAGCCCTGAACCAGCACCAGTCCTTCCTCGGGAGGTGTAATCACGCCGATTTCCGCGGCGGGCACGCCTTCAGCCGTCAGCTTTTCTATTATTTCGTCTTTCTTTGAAGGGTCGGCCGTTATTATCATGGAGCCGCTGGAGATAAGCCGCATGAAATTGATGCCGTAATGGTCACAAATTTTGCGTGTCACAGCATTTACGGGGACAGCATCCTCTCTGACCTCCGCGCCTACCCCTGCAATCTGACACATTTCCCATACAGCACCTAAAACTCCGCCTTCGGTCACATCGTGCATGCCGTGGGTTCCCACAGTGCCTGCCACAATGCCCTCACGAACTACGCTGACATGGTCAATGAAAGTTTTTGCCTCTGCAAGCTCTCGAGCAGTAAGAACTCCCTTCAGCTCAACTTCAAAATCACCTGCTATTATTCCGGTACCCTCCAGACCCGCCGTCTTGGTCATGATGATTGAGTCGCCCACACGGATGTTTTCGGCAGAAGCAGAACACCCGCGCATACCGCGTCCGATGGCTGTAGACACGATTACAGGTTTGTTTACAGCGGTTGTAATCTCCGTATGGCCCCCGATGATTTCCACATTGCAGGCAGCCGCTGCCTCAGAAGCCTGTTCCATAATAGTCTCCACATCCTCTTCAGTGCTCCCCTCAGGCAGCATAACTGCCAGAAGAATTCCCACAGGCTCCACACCGTTTGATGCTATGTCGTTGCAGGATATGTGAACAGCAAGACGTCCGATCTCGCTTACAGCAGCCGTTATGGGGTCAGTAGAAAGCACACACTCGTACTTGCCAAAATCCATTACTGCACAGTCCTCTCCCACACCTGCACGCACCAGCACCTCCGGCCTCTTAAATTTTATCCTGTCTATTACCGCATTTTTCAGTAAATCACTGTCAAGTTTTCCTACCTTAAGCTCATGCATTTATTCTGTCACTCCCGTTCTGAGCCATTTCATAATGGTTTCTTCGTCTATTATTCTGATGCCAAGCTCCTTGGCTTTCTTGTTCTTTCCCGATTGAGAAAGCAGGTCATTGTTTATCAGATAGTTGGTCTTTGTGCTGACCGAACCTGCAACCTTACCCCCCTGATTTTCGATTTCCCCTTTGAGAGCATCCCTGTTCTCGTAATGGTTAAGAGAGCCTGTTATTACAAATGTTATTCCCTCAAGGGCTGTACCGCCGGCTTCAAATTCATCGTCAATATTAATCTCACTGAGAAGGTCTGCCACTATGCGAGCCTTTTGCATATCTGCAAAAAAACCTACAAAAGCATCCGCCATAACCTCGCCTATGCCGTCAATGGTCAGAAGCTCTTCTTTGGAAAGATTCTGCACACGCTGCCAGCTGTTGTGACAATGTCGGCTGATTACACGGGCATTGGCTGTTCCTATATTTGGAATCCCCAGGCTGTATAAAAACCTCTGCACGGTGGTGTTTCTGGCCTTTTCAATGGATTTTTTAAGGTTGTTGAAGGATTTTTCCCCGAAACCTTCCATTTCGATGATTTCCTTTTTATATTTTTCCACATGGAAAAGATCTGCCAGCTCCTTTATCATGCCTCTGGCGATGAGCTTTTCTATTGTCATTTCAGAAAGCCCCTCAATGTTCATGGCGTCTCTCGATACAAAATGAGTAAAGCTCTTTATCTGCTTGGCAAGACATTCCGGATTAGGACATTGGAGCGTCTGCACACCGTTTTCATCGTAAACCCGTGTATGAGCCCCGCATACAGGGCATTCTCCCGGAATCTTCACATTATTGCTTCCTGTGAGATTTTCCGCAATCTGTGGAATTATCATGTTTGCTTTATACACTTTTATCGTATCGCCTATTCCCAATTTAAGTTCCCGCATTACGCTGATGTTATGCACGGAAGCTCTGCTGACAGTTGTCCCTTCAAGCTCCACAGGTTCAAAAATTGCCACAGGGTTAATGAGACCTGTTCTTGATGCACTCCACTCGATTTCCTTTAATCTGGTTTCTTTAATCTCGTCCCGCCATTTAAAAGCTATTGAGTCTCGCGGAAATTTGGCCGTTGTCCCCAGAGCCTGTCCGTAGGCTATGTCGTTATAGCTGAGAACCAGCCCGTCGGAAG
>CALZFA010000064.1 GCA_945644815.1 uncultured Clostridia bacterium | reverse complement strand
GGGAAAGAAACCGGAACACTGCATGCCAATGCTGTGAAACCAACGGTTTCAGATTTTAAAAAAACAAAAAACCCCGCATATGAGCGGGGGTACATACCTCAGTACTTGTTCTTTTTCTTTTTTCCTATGCTGTTTTTGTATCTGTTTTTTCGATGACTGAAGATGGTGTCTTTACGTGGATTGGCCGTTTTCACAATCCTTTTTACAAGCGCAATAATACCCAACAGCATAAGCACCGCAAGCACCAATAAAATGGCTGCTCCTGCAATTTCACTCAAATTCCAGTTGCCGTCAAAATCAATCATCAACTTGTCTCTCAGAAAATCTTCCATAATTATCCCTTTTAACCTTAAACACAAGTATTTTCCAGTTTTTTATTATACAATAATATGTTGTATTTTGTCAAATTGTGGATGCATAAATCCAAATTAACAATAAATGCACAGTATAATAAAGAAGTGCTGAAAAATAATAAATCTATAAACAGAAACGGAGAAAAAAGGATCAAATAGATATGATAAAATACTTTTACTGCACCAGAAACATAGTGGGATTAATCCTGGTCATCAGCCCACTGGCCGGATTTTTATATATAGATTATAGTTTTACCCTTTCCATGATTTTTTTCTGTGCTCTGACCGTTGGAGTTTTGTTAGGCTCGGCCTGCTATGAACTGATTCATTTCAGGCTGTGGACATGTTTTGCGTCCATAGCTGCCTGCATAGGTGCTTTGCTTCTCCATAGCGATGACATCCTCTATTCAGATGAAGTGATTCGCATCATCGGTATTGCCTCCATAGGGCTTTATGCAGGTGGTCTTGCGGTTATAGTTCCGGCAAATCTCCTAATCAGCTGGTTCAGGGTGAGCAAAACTCTGCTTATGGGAATTGTTTTCAGCATCTCCATAATTCTTGGCAGATTTATCGGGATTTTCGTGGAAAGGTATACTTACCCTGCACTGGCATTGAGTCTGGCATTGATGATTACAGGGACAGTGTTTTTTTTGCAGCGGCCTCCACAGTTTTTCAGCGCAGCACTTTTATGCGATGACAGTCTGTTTAAGTCTGTAAAAAGACCGGCGGTAATCAAACTTTTTATTTTTGTGCTTGCTGTCAGCTTTACTACGGGCTTATCCTTTTTCAGTCAGGATGATACACAAACTTTTGCTTTCTTCATTTCCAACGAAGATGTTTTTATTCTGGGACTTGCAGCAGGAGCCCTCGGAGCCGGACTTCTGTCTGAATTTAAAGGCGCTTACAGTGGCTGTATCCTTATGATTTTTCTGGCTGAACTAACGGTTTTTTCTTTTGGCGAGAGGTCTTTTGCTCTGTACACATATATAGTCTCATTCTCTCAAGGTCTGTTCCTCTCTGCCATGATGACTGTCATTCCCATTACCGTATACTATATCTACGGTCCCGGAGGATATAACCGCTGCCTTAGCAAGGTCTGGGCTGCCTATCCTCTGGGGCTGTCTGCAGGAGGAACCGTATATGCTTTAACTGCCGGCATTTCCGATGATGGCTTTTTTTCGCCTCAAGCTGCACAGGCTTGTCTGATGATATTGCTCATAGCATGTTTTTTCACTATTTTTTCAACATGGAAACACAGATTCGTTATTTTAAAACGCTCCTGAAAATGATATAATATATATCCATAAAAATGATGCATACACTCTTGTTATATATGTGGAGGGAAAAATGAGTGTTTTTGTTAAATTTGATCATGTGAAAAAAGTATACCGGATGGGAGAGGTTTCCATAGAAGCTCTTAGGGATGCCTCCTTCGAAATAGAAAAAGGAGAAATATGTGTCATTGTCGGGCCTTCCGGTGCGGGCAAAACCACCCTGCTTAACATATTGGGAGGCATGGACGTCCTGACGGAAGGCCATGTCTATCTGGACGGCAGCGAAATATCCGGATATTCATCGAGACAGCTGACTACATACAGGCGGCACGAAATAGGATTTGTTTTCCAATTTTACAATCTTGTTCAGAACCTGACCGCTCTCGAAAATGTTTCTCTGGCCACACAGATATGCAAAAATCCCATGGACTCTGCAGAGGCTCTCTCTAAAGTGGGGCTTGCCGACAGAACGGATAACTTTCCGGCTCAGCTTTCGGGCGGCGAACAGCAGCGTGTAGCCATTGCGCGTGCTTTGGCCAAGAATCCCAAACTGCTTCTATGTGACGAGCCTACCGGTGCTTTGGACTATAACACAGGAAAGTCCATTCTTAAGCTTCTTCAGGATACGTCCCGCGACACAGGTATGACAGTAGTTATTATCACCCATAATCAGGCCATCACTCCTATGGCCGACAGGATTATCCGTGTAAAAAACGGTACTGTTTCCTCTGTGGAAATCAACAAGAACAAGACTCCGGTTGAAAAAATCGAGTGGTAGAAAGGCTGGTCTGAATTATGAAGGATATGATGACTAAATCCTCGCTGCGTGAAATCAAAGGCAGCTTCAGCCGATGGCTTGCCATCCTGGCCATAGTAATGCTTGGAGTCAGTTTTTTTTGCGGTCTTAAAGTCTGCAAAGATGCCTTTACCCTTACAGGTGATACCTATCTTGATGAGCATAACTTTTTTGACTATGAGCTGATCTCAACCCTCGGGCTGGACGAGGAAAGTGTTGGAATAATCAGTGCGGTAGACGGAGTCAGGTATTCAGAGGGTTCCCTTTCAGCAGATGTTCTTTTTGAAGAAGAAGGAACGGCCAACGGCGAGAAGGTCGCCAAGCTGCATACCATCAGTGAGCAAATCAGCACACTTTCTCTTGTGGAAGGTCGAATGGCCGAGGCGGCAAACGAATGCGTTGTGGATGCACTGCATTTCAGCTCTGAAGACATAGGCAAAACCATACATATTACTGACGGCAACGATGAGGACACCCTGGATATGCTGGCAGGACGAAGCTATACCATAACCGGCCTTGCCAATTCACCTCTTTATCTTAACTTTGAAAGAGGCTCCACTTCTCTAGGAGACGGTAAGGTAGCTGCTTTTATCTATATCACTCCCCAAGGCTGGGACTGTGATTACTACACTGAAATCTATGTGGATCTTCAGGATACCGCACCTGTTTTCAGCGATGAATACGAGAAAATCGCAGACAGCATGGAAACTCCTCTGAGCGCCGCTTTAAAAAGCTGCGGTGCCGTAAGATACGATGAAATAATGGCTGAAGCAAACGAAAAACTTGCTGATGCCGAAAAAAAGCTTAAAGACGCAAAAGCAGAGCTTGCTGACGGCGAGAAGGAACTCAGTGAAAACGAGAAGAAGCTGGCTGATGCCGAAAAGGAAATAAGCGACAATGAAAAGAAACTGAACGACTCGGAAAGTGAATTAAAAAATGCAAGAGACGAGTATAATGCCGGCGTAGAAACATACAACAGCGAAAAGGCTTATGCATATGCACAGCTTGATGCTCTCAAAGCCCAGGTTGATGCTGCCGAGGGAACCCCTGCATACGAGCAGCTTCTGACTCAGTATAATCAGGCAAAAGCTCAGGCAGACAGCCGGTTTGAAGCTGCATGGGATGAACTGGAAAAAGGTCGAATCGAAATAGAAAATGGAGAGAAGGAACTTGCCGAGGGCAGAAGAGAAATTGAAAAAGCCAAATCCGATCTGGACGAAGGCAGACAAAAGCTGGCCGAAGGCAGACAGGAAATTGCGGATGGCAAAAAAAAGATTTCCGATGCAGAGGAAGAACTTGACGACGCCAGAGACGAAATCCACGCCATCGATAATCCTGATACTTTTGTCCTTGGCAGAGATGCAAATATCGGATATGTATGTTTTGAAAGCGATTCGAGCATAGTAGACGGTATCGCAAAGGTTTTTCCTGTTTTCTTCTTCCTCGTTGCTGCTCTGGTGGTTATTACCACCATGACGCGAATGGTAGACGAACAGCGCACACAGATAGGAGTTCTCAAAGCTCTTGGCTATGACAGAAATGCAATCCTTGGCAAATATGTTTTCTACTCTGCCAGTGCCACTCTCATAGGGGGCTTTACAGGCTTTATATCCGGATCATACATTTTCCCTTGGGTAATATGGTATGCCTACGGAATGATGTACAACTTCTCAGATATCATTTTTGTAATCGACTGGAAACTGGGACTGCTGTCCATTCTTGCAGCTTTGTTGTGTGCAGTAGGAAGCACCCTGTTCTCATGCTACCGGGAGCTTTCGGAGGTTCCTTCACAGCTTATCAGACCAAAGACTCCTGCCATAGGTAAGAGAATTTTCCTTGAAAAGATATCCTTTATCTGGAACAGGCTTTCTTTTCTGAGAAAGGTATCTCTGCGGAACATTTTCCGTTATAAGAAGCGCTTCTTCATGATGGTCATCGGTGTCTGCGGCTGTACCTCCCTGCTGGTTGCCGCCTTTGGCATAAATGATTCCATAAAGAATGTTGTTTCCGACCAGTATGATAACATATACCACGTAGACTATACCGTAACATTTGACAAGGATCTCAGTGAAGAGGAAAAGCAGGAATTCATAGATGAAAACAGCAGCGTTATAAGCGACTGCCTTTTCCTGAACACCCTTTCCGTGGATGCGAGGTCAGGGGATTCGATCAAGTCGGTGAATATGATCGTTATTGATGAAGATGATTCCATAAACAAGTTTATAGATCTGCACAATGAAGACGGTCCTATCAGCTTCCCGGGCAAAGACGAATGCGTTATAAACGATAATTTGGCCCAGACGCTGGGACTTGAAACCGGTGATACCCTTACAGTCTTTGACAGTGACATGCGGGAAATGAATCTTAAGATTGCGGCTCTCTGCGAAAACTATGTATATAACTATGTATATCTGAGCCGCGGTTCATATGAAGAACAGTGGGGACACATGGAAACCAACTCTGCCTTTGTACTGGGAATTACCGATGAAGGCGGCGAGGTCACAGATCCGAGCGGCGACGGAGCTTACCTGATGAAGGCTGACAATGTGGCTTCCGTTTCCATCACAAAGGATTTTCGTGATCGTATTTCAAGTATGATGAAAAGCATGAATTATATAATCATGCTGGTGGTAGGCTGTGCCGGTGCTTTAGCCTTCATTGTTCTCTATAACCTGACGAACATCAACATTACAGAGAGAATACGCGAAATTGCCACCATTAAAGTTCTGGGCTTTTATCCTAACGAAACCTCTGCATATGTGTTCAGAGAAAATCTGATACTGACGGCAATTGCGGCGGTTGTGGGTCTGCCGGTAGGGAAGATTCTGCACACCTTTATAATTCATCAGATCAAAATCGACCTTATGAGTTTCAATATGCACATACAGCCTCTCAGTTTCCTGCTGTCGGTAGTTATGACCTTTATCTTTGCCGGTATCGTCAACTTCGTCATGTATTTCAGACTGGAAAAGATAAGTATGACAGAATCTCTAAAATCTATAGAATAAAGAACCAATAATTCAAAAGAGCGGCCGGGACACTATATAGCCCTGCTGCTCTTTTTTAATCCTGCTCCTAACGTTCTTCTATAATGAATTCGGCTTCCACATTCACCTCTCCGTCACTGCGCAAGGTACGGAAAATATATTTGCCGTCAGGCCTTCTCAGCTTTTTAATCTCTATAGTTTCTCCCAAAGGTGCCTCTTTGCTGAAATGAATTCTAATTGTAGTTACTCGGTGTGTGCCTGCTGTAAGCTCGGGTATATAGTCGCAAAGCATATCCACATAGTTTGTATTGTTCATGTGACCGTTGTAATCCACGTCGCTGAGACGCACAGTTCTTTCTCCAACAGTATCAAGAGACTCTGCTTCCTCTCGGCTTATCTTAAACTTGCTGCCGGGTATTACATCCACATATTCATCCATGGTATAGTTGGAAAAATCCACATCCTCCACTTTCATTATCTTACGTGTTTCCGAGTTTACCAGTGTCCACTGGCTGGAAATCATAGCTGCTGTTTTACCGTCCTTACGCACCAGGTAATTCCTCAGGAAAGTAGCTCTTGTGCTGGGACACGGCCATGTGAAAACCTCAATTTCTTCATCGAGGCAGACTTCCTGCGGAATAATCATATCGAGGCGGCTCAGCATAAGAGCCTGTCCCTTGTCTAAAAGCTCGTCATATGAAGGTCTCTGATCTGCCATCTGCCGTGAGCCGCACTCCTGCATTTCTCTCAGCAAGCCTGCCGGCCGTGCTCTCCTGTTCATATCTACGTTGTACACATTAATATAGCTTTTAAAGCCGTAAACATCTTCTCTCATTTTATCAATCTCTTTTCCTGTTTTTTGTTGCTCCTAATCAATTTCAAGTTCCACAGGGCAGTGGTCAGAGCCTAAAATCTCAGTGTGAATCTTTGCTCCCTTAATTCGGTTTTCCATATCAGTAGATGCCAGAAAATAGTCAATTCTCCACCCTGCGTTTTTCTCTCTTGCTCTGAATCGGTATGACCACCAGGAGTAAATACCCTCTGTGTCAGGATAAAAGTACCTGAAAGTGTCTATAAAACCGCTGTTTAGAAGCTCTGTCATTTTACCTCTCTCCTCGTCGGTAAAACCTGCATTGCGTCGATTTGTCTTTGGATTTTTTAAATCTATTTCGTTATGTGCTACATTCATGTCACCCGTGACGATTACCGGCTTTTGCCTGTTGAGCCCCGTCAGATATTCCCTGAAGTCGTCCTCCCACTTCATACGATAATCAAGGCGTCTGAGCTCGTCCTGAGAATTAGGGGTATATACCGTTACCACATAAAAATCTTTGAATTCCAGTGTAATAACTCTTCCCTCATGGTCATGCTGGTCAATCCCTATACCGTATGATACGCCGTCAGGCTCCTCTTTGGTAAAAATCGCTGTGCCGGAATATCCCTTTTTGTCGGCATAGTTCCAGTACTGGTGATATCCCGGCAGTTCCATCTCTATCTGCCCCTCCTGCAGCTTGGTCTCCTGCAGACAAAAAATATCGGCATCTATCTCATTAAAAAAATCCATAAAATTCTTTCCCATGACGGCTCTCAGACCGTTGACATTCCACGAAATCAGTTTCATATGTCTGCCTCCTTCACACCTTTTCTTTTAGTCTTTTCTCCCTTCATCATGTCCTCTCCCCAGTCGCTTAGTCTTTCCAGAATCGGCATAAGGCGGTCACACATTTCGGTGGTTGAATACTCTACCCTGATAGGAACCTCCAGGTATTCTCTGCGTGCCACGAGGCCTTCCTCCTCCAATTCCTTCAGAGAACTTGCCAGAACCGTGTTTGAAATGCCGTCCAGCTTGCGCCTTAGCTCGTTGTATCTCATAGTTCCTTTGTTGTTTAGTGAGCATATGATCTGCATCTTCCATTTGCCGCCGATGATGGACATGGTGTAATTAAGCGGACACTTTTCCAGGCATGGACAATCGTAATGTGTTTCTATCATGTTGGCCTCCTTTGCAAACGAACTCCCCGGTGCGACCTCCTGTCCGGCCGCGGTAAGTTTTTTGTTACTTGGTCATATTTTTTTGCGTTATTGACTTTGATTGCAGTGATACTATAATTATAGCAGGTAAGAAAAAAAGAGCAAGTTTGTTTTTAAAATACGAGGAGGATATTTTATGGACATCTACCTTCAGGGACTTACAATGGGCCTGGCCTACGTGGCGCCTATCGGCCTTCAGAACTTATTCGTTATCAACACTGCACTTACGCAACACCGTAAAAGAGTATATGCCACCGCTCTGATAGTCATTTTCTTTGATGTCACCCTGGGCTTGGCCTGCTTCTTCGGAATCGGAGCCGTTATGAGTGCGTCGCCGTGGCTGGAAATGGCTATTCTGCTTGTGGGCAGTGTTATCGTAATATGGATCGGTCAGGGACTGGTTCGTGCTAAAGACACTCTGGATACCAGTGCCGATGTAAACATACCTATTGCAAAAGTAATCACCACTGCATGCGTAGTAACCTGGTTCAACCCGCAGGCTCTCATAGACGGTTCAATGATGCTGGGTGCATTCAAAGCCACTCTGCCTGAAGGAACTGATTTTTTCTTTGTAGGCGGTTTTGCAAGCGCATCAGTACTGTGGTTTCTTGGAATTTCAACAATTATTTCGCTGTTCAGTGCTAAAATTACCGATAAGACTCTCCGCGTTATCAACATTGTATGCGGTATTGTCATCATATTCTATGGCCTGAAGCTATTGTGGAGCTTTATCCAGATGGTGCTTCCGTATTTCGGGTAGCCTTATGGCTGAGTCAGCAATTTTTTTCATTGTGTTCCATAACATCGAAAAAATCGATGTTTTTGGAACACTTTTTTCTATTTTAAGGGATTTAAGCAAAATTTTTCTATAGTAAGCCGGCTTTTTTGCTGCTGATATTGACCCAGAATGTATTTTTGCTCCCAAAACGCCTGAATAT
>CALZFA010000063.1 GCA_945644815.1 uncultured Clostridia bacterium | reverse complement strand
AATGTTTTCTTCTGCTGCTGTAAGCACATGTTTCTTTTCTCTGAGAGCATCTTTAAGGACGAATTCATACTGTTTCAACTTCGGATTTTCCTCAATAAAGGAAAGGATTTTTTCTTCAGGGGCAGCGAGAAGTTCAGGAGCAAAGAAAGACATAGCGGCTGATGCCTTTGCCAGGGCACTTCCGCACTTATCATCCATGGTCTGATATTTTGTAACTCTGTTGTCCTCGTCCTTTCTCATGGCCGCGTAAACATAAGCATGCTCTAACATCTGCCAAACGGCATCTTTTTCAGCGAGAGCCGCATAGAGCGTATCAGCATTTTCTGTAATTCTGCCTTGAAATCTCTTAAATTCCTCTGCAGCCTTGATGCTGTCCGCCACATCCTTATGCCACTGATTTTCGTCGGGATACATAGATTCTATGTCCCATTTATATTCTTCTGCAATTTCATTGCGCTGTTTTAAAGTCTTATTATTGTCTGACATTTTTCCCTCCGGTTATATTCTTTTAGTAATAGGATAATTGTACCACATTTTCCACAGGAATATAACCTTTATGGGTATTTTTTTATGGTATTTTTGGTTTCTCCGTGGTATACTGTACAGAGCAAAATGAAAGGGTACAAAGCTATGGACAACAGACCTATAGGTTTTTTTGATTCGGGCTTGGGAGGACTTACCTGCATCCCAAATCTATTTTCGGAACTGCCTCAAGAGAGAGTTATATATTTCGGCGATACTGCCAGAACCCCTTACGGCTCTAAGGCGGCGTCCACAATACGCCATTATGCGACTCAGATTGCTGACTTTCTGGCATCCAAGGACGTTAAAATGATGGTTATCGCATGTAATACCATAACAGCAACGTGTCTTGATGAACTTCGCGCACGCTTTCCTTATATGCCTATTGTAGGGATAATAAAGCCTGCCGCTGTTAGAGTAGCATCTATATGTGATGAATTCAGCAGAATAGGAGTTATTGCCACCAAAGTTACTATAGCAAGTGATGACTATAATACCATGATAAAGGCACAGAACCCGTATCTTAAGGTTTACAGCAAGGCTACTCCGGCATTTGTGCCTCTCATTGAGGAGGGAATCATAGATAACGAAATAATGAACCTTACCATCAGATATTATCTGGATGATTTCATAAGTGAAAACAGTATAGACACTCTGGTGCTGGGGTGTACACATTATCCGATAATAAGAAAAAACATTCATACTATCTATCCCCAACTGAAAATTATAAATCCATCCTACGAAATAATTCCTCGTATTGAAGAAATTCTGAGGGGAAAAGATATGCTGGCAGTGGAAAATGATCGTGAAAATATATTCTATGCCAGCGACCTTTCGGAAAATTTTGTAAACATGATACAGAAGGTGCTGGAAACAGAAAAATCAGATCTTATACTTAAATTTAAAAATCTGGACCTTTAGACTATACATTTAGGAGGAATGAAATGACCAAAGCAGAATTTTATGAGCTTCTTGATATAGACAGCCCGGCTGATTTTCAGTATTTCGAAAATTTTGCAGCTTTTATTGAATGTGAAGATGAGCCGGAGTATGAGCATGTGGCAGAACTTGTGAAGGAAGCGGATAAGGAAATCCTGGCACAGCTGATCAGTGACTATTTTGAGGAAATATCTGATTTTCTGCCGGAAAGTGAAACCGAACTTTTTACCATGTTTGATAATGTGAGAAGGTCACTGACGGGAATGTCTAAAAACTGTAATGATGAGACTGCCATGACAAAGCTTACCGATGAACTGGAAAGATTCAGAAGGTGGTATTCCAAGAGAAGTCGTGTCTTTCTCGCATGCCTGGGTACAGCTGATGAGGAGGAAATGACCCTCAGAGATGCACTTGTATGTGCCCGTCTTGAAGCCCTGGGTGGAGAAAAATATCAATATGACTTTTCCGAGTGTACGGATTATCCACTGGACGAATACATCGTTTCCTTTGGTGATATGATGGCAGCAGTGGATGACGAGGTACAGGAGTAGGAGACTGATACAATTTCACAAATAGCATAAACCTGCATAGTATGGTAAAAAAGCTATGGAGGTTTTTTTATGGGTGATGATAGAAGATTCGGTGATTGCTGCGACCGCGATTTTAATGACAAATGCCGCAGAGAATGCTGCGACCCATGTTGTTGTGAAAATGAAAACGGCAGCGGAATATGGCTGCTTATATTGATAGTTATAATATTCCTTTTATTCTGCGGGGATAATAAAGGCGGCCTTTTCGGCGGATTGTTCTAAAGACAGTGATAAAACCGGCGGCGCAGCATACATTTTACTATGAAAAGACAAGGTTTAGAAAACAAGCTTATAATGGCTGCGTCCGCTTTTTTTGCGGCTGCAATGGTAGTGTTTCCGGCAGTGACCGAGTCGGGCTCGAAGACAGCAATAGTCATATGGGCAAACTCCATCATTCCCATTCTGCTGCCATTTTTTATTTTTTCCGATTTCATAAGGCGTGTTGGAAATCTTGAGAGAATTCCACTAAGGATATATCCTTTTGTTATAGCTTTTATGTCCGGATATCCAATGGGGGCAAAAATAGTAGGTGACCTTACATCATTAAAGTACTTTACAAATGAAGAAGGGAAATTTGTACTCAGCTATTCTCTAATCACAGGCCCGGCGTTTATTATCGGAACTGCAGGGGCATTTCTGGGCAGTGGAAAAGCAGCCGCGGTAGTTGCCGCATCACATTATTTGGGGGCGGTTTTAAACGGTTTTTTATATAGATGCAAAGGGAAAAAAAGACTTAAAACAACAGACATAACAGAAAGCACCCATTGCTCTTCGCCATCATATATGGACAGCTTCACCGCATCCATAATTGCGGGATTTAAGGCTATGGCTGTCATTTTGGCATATTTGATTCTTTTTATGATAGGTATGGAGCTGCTGGAAAGCATAGGGGTTTTCGGACTATTTCCCGGTGAACCATGGTCGGCCTTCGCAAAGGGGATAATAGAGATGACAGTAGGCGCCAATATGATTGGGCTTTGTAATATAAGTATCGGCCTTAAAACTGCACTCACCGCCTTTATAGTTTCCTTCGGAGGTCTTTCCGTCATAGGACAGTCGGTGTCTATGGCGTCAGGCTCCGGATTAGGGTTTGGTACAATACTTCAGATAAAGCTTACACATGGATTGATTGCAGGATCCGTTGCGGCGGCGGCAGTTTTTTTCCTGCTGTAAATTATTGAATTGGTGAGTGACTTCGGGTATAATATGGAATATGGAAAAGAAACCTGAAGCGGTGGGCATTATAGCCGAATACAATCCTTTTCACAAAGGACATAAGTACCATCTTGATGAGGCTCTTGAACGGTCCGGGGCTGAAGTTTGTATTGCTGTAATAAGCGGAAATTTTACTCAGCGAGGGGAAATCGCTTTGTTGAATAAGTGGACAAGGGCGGAGATGGCGGTTAAAAACGGCATAAATCTTGTGGTAGAGATGCCTGCTGTATTTGCTTGCAGCAATGCAGGATATTTTGCCAAAGCCGGTGTGGAGATACTTGAATCCATGAACGCAGATTATATATGTTTTGGAAGCGAGTCGGGAAATATAGAAGAGTTAAGCCGTATTGCCCGGGAAATTAATGCAGAAAGGCAAAATCTTGAGGACGAGATCAAGGTGGGTGTCAAGGAAGGTTTGTCATATCCAAGAGCCCGCAGCCGGGCTGTCCGGCGTATTCTTGGCGAAAATACGGCAGCGCTCATTGAGAGCCCTAATAATATCCTTGCAATCGAATATTTGAAATATATAAAAAGTTCCCGCCCTTTGGCTGTAAAACGGGTGGGGGCAGGTTATCATGATACTTCCGGTCAAGGTGGCATAGCTTCTGCAACAGCAGTGAGAAAGCTGCTCAAAGAAGGCGGCGATATTTCCCATATTGTACCTGAAATTTCCCTGGAAATATTAGAGAAGCATAAAGACCATTTTGCTGATAATGAAATGCTTGCACATTTGATTGTTCAGACTATTCTGCAGATGTCTTCCAATGACCTTAATTCCGTATTCGGAGCAGAAGAGGGCCTTGGCAGTATTATGAAAAATCGTGTGCGCTTCTGGAAAACATATGAGGATATTGTCAATGATCTAAAGTCCAAACGCTATACAAGAACCAGGATAGAAAGGGTTCTGGTGCACACATTGCTTGGTGTAAAGCGGGAAGATGTTCTAAATGCAGAAAAATATATAAGAGTTCTTGCCTTTGATGAGAAGGGAAGTTCATATCTAAAGCATATAAAAAAGTCAGGGAAATGTTCTTTGCCTATAATTACAAATATAAACAGGGAAGTGCCCACATTTCCGAAAATTATACAGACCTTTAAAAAGGATATCTTGGCAGCAGATATTTATAACCTGGCTGCCGGTCTTGACCTTTACCAAAACTCGGAATATGTTAAAAAACCGTCGGCAGTTAAAACTCGCCCTTGAAATTGGTAAATCGTGAGAGTATAATATACGAAGTCAATAATAGTTATTAATTTTTAACGGAGGAACACATAGATCATGAAAGTTTTAGTAATCAACTGCGGCAGCTCTTCATTAAAGTATCAGGTTCTCGACATGACAAGCGAAACACTGCTTTGTAAGGGTTTAGTAGAAAGAATCGGTATGGACGGTTCAGTTATCGGTCACGAAAAAATCGGTCAGGAAAAGATTAAGACAGAAGTGCCTATGAAGGATCACAAGGATGCTATTGAACAGGTGCTGGCTGCTATCCAGGACCCTGAACACGGTGTAATTAAGTCAATGGCAGAGATTGGAGCAGTAGGACATAGGGTTGTTCATGCAGGAGAAAAGTTTGCTTCATCTGTTCTGATCACAGAAGAGGTTATAAAAGCGCTTGAAGAATGTGTTGCATTGGCACCTCTTCATAATCCACCGAACCTTTTAGGTATTGCTGCATGTAAGGAACTCATGCCTGAGACGCCGATGGTAGGCGTTTTTGATACAGCTTTCCATCAGACTATGCCGCCTGAATCATATATTTATGCACTTCCATACGAATACTATACAAAGTATGGTGTAAGAAGATACGGCTTCCACGGAACTTCTCACAAGTATGTTGCTCAGAGAGCATCTGAAATGCTCAATGTTGACATTGAGGATCTTAAACTCATTACATGCCATCTTGGAAACGGAGCTTCCGTATCCGCCATCAAGAGAGGCAAGTGCATTGATACTTCTATGGGGTTCACTCCTCTTGAAGGTCTGGTAATGGGAACACGTTCCGGAGATATTGACCCGGCTATCGTGACCTATATAAGAGAAAAGGAAAATCTTCCGATGGGCAAGGCCAATGAGATACTTAATAAGAAATCAGGTGTACTGGGTATTTCCGGAGTTTCCAGTGACTTCAGAGACCTTGAAGAAGCGGTTGCAGAAGGAAATGAAAGGGCAGCCCTTGCGTTAAAGGTATTTGCTCATAAGGTTAAGTTCTACATCGGAGCATATATAGCTGAAATGAACGGAGTAGATGCCATCGTATTTACTGCAGGTGTTGGCGAAAACGATGTTTCCATGAGAGAACTTATCTGCAACGAGATGGGTAACCTTGGAATTAAACTTGACCTTGTAAAAAACAAAATTCGGGGAAAAGAAACTATTATTTCAACAGATGATGCAAGAGTAAAACTTCTGCTAATACCTACCAATGAGGAACTGATGATTGCAAGGGATACTTACAACATCGTAAGAGGTGTAAAATAGTGGTTGACAAAGTGAGATATTTCAGTATATAATCAAATAGTTGACGATTATTTTAGATTAACATAAAGAACAAATACTCACAAGGAGGTGTTAAGATATGGCAGTACCTAAACGTAGAACTTCAAAGGCAAAGAAGAGCAGCAGAAAATCAGCTAACATGAAAATGAAAGCACCGGGCTTATCAATTTGCCCTCAGTGTCACGAACCTAAGCTTCCTCATAGAGTTTGTCCTAATTGCAACTACTATGACGGCAAAGAAATTGTTGTTACAGAAGCTTAGCTTGATTTGGATATTGAACGGATGACGGCAGACCGATTGGTCTGCCGTTTTTGTCAGACTCAAAACCTTTACCCGTAAAGAGAGGAGAAACTGCCTATGGAAATGAAGACCATCGCCCGAATTCATACGGGTTTTCACCAAAAGTTCGGAATTCCCAGACAGAGCGGTCTGGTTGAAACACCCGGTTATATAGTCTTTGAGCAGCCTTATAATAATCCTGACTCAGTGAGAGGACTTGAGGAGTTTTCTCATATATGGATTATATGGCAGTTTTCCGAAGCAATAAGAGATGACTGGTCGCCCACTGTACGTCCTCCACGGTTGGGAGGCAATAAAAGAGTGGGAGTATTTGCTACCCGATCGCCATTCAGACCTAATTCGTTAGGTCTTTCTCTTGTGAAACTACAAAGAATAGAATATAACCATAAAAACGGTCCTGTACTTCATGTTCTTGGTGCAGATATTCTTGATGGAACTCCTATATATGACATCAAACCTTATCTTCCTTACTCAGAGGCAAAGGCTGATGCTAAGGGAGGCTTTGCACACAGAGCAACCGATATAGAAACGAAAGTTGTTTTTGATTTGGATGAAGCATGCATAAGGAACTTATCCAAAATTCCCCGTGATGAACTTGTAATTATAGAGGAACTATTATCCCAGGATCCGCGTCCACGTTATCAGGATGACCCGGAAAGAGTATACGGCATGTCTTACGGGAGTCTGGAGGTGAAGTTTATTGCTTCACAGGGCTTGATTACGGTCATTGATATATCTCAGCAGGAGGAAGATAATGCTTTCTAAGTTGAGCTTGTAAATAAATTAAAGACTAAAGGGTACTAACCATATGGTATGTGCCCATTTTTGTTTTTTTGGCGAAATATAATGAAAATATCGTCATCCGTTTATCACATAGAAGTAGAAAAACTAAAAGTTGGATGTTGTATCAGGAAATTCCGTTGACATTAGAAATTTCAATAATTACAATGATTTTAATATTTAAAGAAAGGACAGCTTGCAAGATGATTGAAGTGAAAAACTTATGCAAGAACTATGGCGGGCACAGGGCCATAGAAGACCTGACCTTCACCCTCGAGAAGGGTCACGTCTACGGATTTTTAGGTCCAAACGGTGCCGGTAAATCGACGACAATGAATATTATAACCGGTTGTCTGGCGGCTACATCAGGATATGTGCTCATAGACGGCATGGACATCTTTGAAAACGCCGTTAAAGCTAAAAAGCTCATAGGATATCTCCCGGAGATACCGCCTCTGTATCCGGACATGACGGTATTTGAGTATCTTTCTTTTATTGCTGAAGTAAAAGGGGTTCCAAAAGAAAATACTACAGAAGAACTTTTTAAAGTTATGACGGAGACTAAAACTGAGGAAGTAGGTCACAGGCTTATAAAAAACCTTTCAAAAGGGTACAGGCAAAGAGTGGGAATTGCACAGGCACTTATCGGTGACCCTGAAATTATAATTCTCGACGAACCTACTGCAGGTCTTGATCCGAAGCAGATTATAGAAATAAGAGAACTGATCATAGCTTTGGGGAAAGAACACACGGTTATTCTAAGCAGTCATATTCTTTCAGAGGTTCAGGCAGTGTGTGACTACATTCTGATTATTTCTGAAGGAAAGCTTGTGGCCAATGATACGGCAGGTAATCTTGAAAAAGGTTTTGGGGCAGGACTTGAGGAAATATTCCTTAAACTTACCGGTTCAGCCTCGGAAATACCTTCTGAAGGGACGGCAGTCTTTAATGAGAAGGAGGTGAAAGACGATGACAGCAATATTTAAAAGAGAACTGCGCTCGTATTTTAATTCTGTGACAGGATATGCATTTGCAGCCTTCCTGCTTTTATTTACAGGGATTTACACTATGGGCATATGTCTGGCAGGAGGTTATACCAATTATGAATATGTTTTAGGAAATATGGCATTTATTTTTCTGCTGATTGTACCCATAGTTACAATGAAAGTCTTTGCGGAGGAAAAGAAGCAGAAGACAGACCAGCTGCTTTATGCGCTTCCGCTTGGCATGACAAAAATTGTGCTGGGAAAATATTTGGCACTTTTAGTTGTTTTTGCTGTTCCAATGGTAATTGTGGCGGTTTACCCGCTCCTGCTGTCAATGTACGGAACATTGAATCTTAAGGTAGTATACTGCACAGTAATCGGCTTTATTCTTTTAGGCGCTGCGCTGCTTTCCATAGGAACTTTTATATCTTCTTTAACAGAAAGTCAGCCCCTTGCAGGCGGACTGACATTTTTAGTGCTGCTGATAAACTATCTTTCTTCCAGCATTGCGTCCGCAATCGGAGTGGGAGAAAATTTTATAGAGAGTCTGAATCTTTTTTCAAGGCTGGATCAGTTTGTCTACGGTATTTTTGATGTTGGAAACGTGATATTTTATTTGACGGTTACGGCATTTTTCCTTTTCCTTACCGTACAGTCTCTTGAGAAAAGGAGGTGGAGCTGATG
>CALZFA010000062.1 GCA_945644815.1 uncultured Clostridia bacterium | reverse complement strand
TAAAGATGCTCTCAGAGAAAAGAAACATGTGCTTACAGCAGCAGAAGAAAACATTTTAGCTCAGCTCAGCGAGGTTACAGGAGCTACCAACGACGTCTTCAAAATGCTTAACAACGCAGACTTGAACTTCGGCACAATAGTTGACGAAGACGGTGATACGGTAAACTTAACCCACGGAAATTACATTACTTTCATGGAAAGCCATGACCGAAGTGTACGCAAAGCTGCATATACCAACATGTATGAGGCTTATAAAAATCTGATAAACACCATTGCGGTAAACTACAACTACAATACAAAAAACGATGTTGTTTCAGCACGCATCAGAAAATATGCCTCGGCCCGTCAGGCTGCCCTTTCCGGCGGAAACATTCCTGAGAAAGTCTACGATAACCTTATCAGTGTGGTAAACGAATACCTGCCGGTTGTCCACAGATATATCGAGCTTCGCAAAAAAATTCTTGGAGTAGATAAACTTAAAATGTACGATATCTACGTTCCTTTAGTTCAGCTTCCTAAGAAGGATATTCCATA
This sequence comes from uncultured Clostridia bacterium, assembly GCA_945644815.1. Taxonomy (GTDB): domain Bacteria; phylum Bacillota; class Clostridia; order Peptostreptococcales; family Anaerovoracaceae; genus SUG1106. The sequence continues at coordinate 8,205 of CALZFA010000062.1, read as the reverse complement.
TGAGGAAGCACTTAAGATGATGCAAGAAGGCCTTGCTCCTCTCGGCAAAGAATACCTTGCTCAGGTTGACAAGGGCACCAAAGAAGGCTGGATTGACGTATACGAGAATCAGGGCAAGACCAGCGGCGCCTACAGCTTCGGTTCATATGACAGCAAGCCGTATATCCTGCTTAACTATACCAATACACTCAAGGACGTATTTACCATCGTCCACGAAATGGGTCACTCAATGCACTCCTATTACACTCGCAAGACTCAGCCTTTCACCTATGGAGACCACTCCATCTTTACTGCTGAGGTTGCCTCTACAGTAAACGAGTCACTGCTTATGCAGCATCTTCTGACAACTGAAAAAGATCCGGAAATGCGCAAATATCTGATAAACTACTATATCGAAGAATTCAGAACCACCCTTTTCCGCCAGACCATGTTCGCAGAGTTTGAACTGGCATCACACAGAGAAGTTGAAAACGGCGGAGTTCTGACAGCAGAGTGGCTTTGTGAGACCTACGATGCATTGAATAAAAAGTACTTCGGCCCCGCCCTTGCTGAGGACGAATATATCAAATATGAATGGGCCAGAATCCCACACTTCTACAGAGGATTCTATGTTTATCAGTACGCCACCGGCTACTCGGCAGCCACAGCAATTTCGAAAAAAATTCTCGAAGAAGGTCCTGTGGCACGGGATAACTACATCGAATTCTTAAAGAGCGGCTCATCAGACTACCCTGTAGAGCTTTTGAAAATCGCAGGCGTTGATATGTCAGGTCCTGAGCCTATCAGAATGGCAATGGAAACCTTTAAAAATCTTGTAGATGAGTTAGAGAAGCTGCTATAATGTCAATCTCAGATTAATTTTGCGGAGGCAACTAAAAAAATGGAAACCAAGAAGATCTACATTCATGCAAACATTACAGAAATGTCCAAAAAGATAGAAAAAATTTTGAGGAGCAAACTGGTCAAATCGGGACTTAGAGTTTTTGAAGATCTGACAGGAGATACGGAACTCATAATCTGTGTAGGCGGCGACGGCACCCTGCTTCATCTTATGCAGGAAAAAGATTTTCCCGACACCCCCGTTGTGGGCATAAATACAGGTCATCTGGGATTTTTCCAGGAAATTCTCCCGGAAAAAATTGACGATTTCATTTTTAAATATAATCAGGGTCAGTATTCCGTACAGGCTTTCAGCACGGTTAAGGCAACAGTTGTCACCGGTCACGGCATCTTTACTCACACAGCTTTAAACGAGATTGCAGTAAAGGGCGAAATGACCTACCCTGTTCACCTTAACATATCCATAAACGAATCTTTCATCGAAAGGTTCAGCGGCGACGGTATATGCGTGGCCACGCCGGCGGGAAGCACAGCATATAACTATTCATTAGGCGGAAGCATCGTGGACCCGGGTCTGGAATTGCTTCAGGTAACACCTATTGCCCCGATGAAGAGCATTGCTTACCGCTCATTCACCTCCAGCCTGGTACTGCCGCCTGACGGCAAGCTTAATATCATTCCATGTGATGAAAGTGACAGAATGCTTAATGTAATCTTTGACGGCAGACTGGCATCCTATGATGAGGTGAAGTCGATTACCATGGAACTTTCATCCCGCAAGGTTAACCTGGTCAGATTTGACGATTCTAATTTCTGGGACAAGGTAAAAAACAGGTTCCTGTAAACTTCCACAGTATCCGGGTATCAAAGTATCCGAGAAAGGCAGATTAGCAGATTAATGTCAGTATTTACATACAAGGTAAAAGAAAGTGACAGGGAGCTCTCCATCAAAGAGCTCCTTTCCCGTAACTTTGGTTTCTCATCACGCTTCATGACAAAGCTAAAGCAGAACAGACTTATTTTTTTAAACGGAGAAAGCATGCCCGGTTGGGTTCTCCCAAATCCCGGTGACATTATAACCGTGAAAACACCTGATGAAACCAGCGCTTTTCCTCCCGAGGATATTCCCATATCCGTGGTTTTTGAGGACAAAGACCTGCTGGTGATAAACAAGCAGCCCGGCGTTGTGGTCCACCCTACCAAAGGTAAGCCTTGCCACACCATCGCCAACGGCGTCATGAAAAAAATGCTGGATGACGGTGAAAACTACAAGATACGCTTTGTCAACAGACTGGACATGAACACCTCCGGTCTTCTTATTGTTGCCAAAAACAGCTATGCTCAGGACCATCTGACCAAACAGATGAAGTCTGACCATATTCAGAAGAAATACAAGGCAATCGTCAGCGGTGTAATAGCAGAAGACAGCGGCACAATCGATCTGCCTTTGGGAAGACCTGACCCTGACGAAGTGGAAAGATGGGTTATGCCTGAAGAAGACGGCGGATACCCTTCAGTCACCCACTTCAAGGTGCTTGAAAGATTCAAAAAAAATACTCTGGTGGAGCTGCAGCTTGAAACAGGCCGAACCCACCAGATCAGAATTCATCTCGCCTATATAGGTCATCCCATTGAGGGCGACCACCTTTATTGTCACGGCAATCCATTTGAGTACCGCCGAATCCACGGCGATCCCCGTCCTCCGCTGGACGGAACATCCGGTCCACGTATGGAAACCAATCCGGAAATCGTGTCAGACATCATAGATCGTCAGGCGCTTCACGCTTTTTCGCTCAGCTTTATCCATCCTGTAACAGGAGAAAAGCTTCAGCTGGAAGCACCGCTGCCGGAGGATATGGAAAAGGCACTTGCCAAAATCAGATAGCTATGATCTTTCCTCCAGGTACTTCTGGACTCTTTCGCCGTCTGTCGCGAATTCAACAAAGGTATTTCCACGTTTTACATAAGCATCGGAACCGCAGCCTGCCAGTATGACTACGCAGTTTTCCATCTTTTCAGCCGTTTCGAGCATAGCATTTACCGCACAATCACGGTCCGTAATAATACGGGCCTTTTCCTTATGCTTCATGTTATCCAGTATCTCATTGCATATCTTATTCACATCTTCTTTTCCCGGGTCTCTCTCTGTGATGACAACAAAATCTGCATTTTTATCAGCTATTTCACCGGCTTCGCGTCGACGGTTAAAGGCCTTGTCGCCTACACAGCCAAAAAGAAATCCGACTTTTCTTTCCGGATAGTGATTCCGAACATATTCAAACAAAGCTTCATAACTCATCTTGTTATGGGCGCAATCGACAATTATATCAACGGACTTTTCGGGTATGGTGTAAAGTTCCATACGTCCTGCAACTTTTACTTGCTCCAGACCCCGCTTTATTGTATTCACCGGTACGCCCAGCTTAAGTGCTGCAGCTATTGCCATCAATGCGTTTGAAGCATTGTATTTTCCTCCTATATTTACCGTAAATATGTCTTCACAAACTTTATTATTGAAAAAGAAACGGACCTTCAGAATTATCTTTCCCGGAACTTCTTCAACACTCAGGCCTTTTACATCCGCGTCCTGTACGAAGCCGAAGGTCACCACCTCATCACATTCCTGACGTGCCGCCTCCAGTACACGTGCCAGGTATTCCTGATCCATATCTGAGTTTATACAGGCAATGCGGCTTTGGCGGAAAATAAGGAGTTTTGACGTAAAGTAGTCCTCCATATCTTTATGTTCTGCCCCCGAAATATGATCTTCTGAAATATTGAGAAAGCCGCATACTTCAAATTTAAGATCCAAAGTTCTGTCGTATTTAAGTGCCTGGGATGAAACTTCCATAACTAAATATTTACAATCATTTCTTACACAGCCGTCCAGAATACGATGCAGTTCTATTGTTTCCGGAGTCGTAAGCTTCCGTGCCTTCTCCCGTTGCTTCCCATCATATGTGTAGATGCCCGAACTGAAACCTACCTCCCTGCCGCAATGAACGTCAAGGATAGATTTTATCATTGTTGCGGTAGTCGATTTACCCTTTGTTCCTGTCAGACCTACAAGCTTAAGACCTCTGTCCCAACTCCTGTCAAAATACATGGCTGAAATTTTGGAAATGGCCCGCCGCATATCGCCTACAACAAGATGCGGAATGTTTTTAAATCGGTCTATTTCATCAAAATCACTGCTGCATACAAATCCCACAGCACCCTTTTCAATAGCATCGGATAAGTACTGTGATTTAAAGTTGGCACCTTTGCATATAAACAAGGTCCCCTCTCCACATAAAATGGAATTATATGAAATATCCTTTATCTGAACATCCATGCCTGCATCCCGTGCATATCCTCCGTCATATGATATGAGAAGGCCTTCCTTCTCAAGCATGTCCGCATACTCTTCAAGTATTCTGTATTTCATTTTTTCGCTCCATCTTCAGGCAGGCGACAGATCTAACCTGTCGCCGCACGTTCTCTCTCTTCATATAATAACACATTTTATATCTGTGATACAGTAAAACTTCTAAATTCTCAGGAGCTCCTCGTATACTTCATTAGCCAAAGCGCTTACCTCAGTGAAATTCATATTTGGTATATAGAAATTTTCAACTCTCATATGTGCATCCCTGGCATTCCCCAGGGCTTTGATAGTCCTCCCAAGAAGAATATCGTACTCCTCTCTTAAAGCTGAGGTGAGAAGTCTGTTTTCTTCCAACACATGCTGCTTCATATAATCATTTATGTCTATAAGTATAATTCCTCTTTCGCAATATTCTTTTTCTGTGTCATCCCATTCCTCTTCATCAAAAAGCTCCCACGGCTCCACATCGTGATACTCGTTTACTGTAATAAACGCAAGATTTAGCTGAGGTATAATCAGATGGTCAATTTTTTCATCTGGCCCCATAGGACAATAAAAGATCTCAGTATCGAAGCCTCTGTAAACGGCTCCCTCTTTGAGTATCTCCATAAAACTGTGATTTTGAAAACCCTCGGGTACGCTGACAATGTATACCCTTTTAATGTTTTGGAGCATACTTACAAGATAATTAACAAGTCCTCCCGGAGTAATAGCACTGGCAAAAAACTTTTTTTGTCTTCCGGGTCTTAAACAAATCGGATATTCTCCGTACTCGGCAGCCGCAATGTCTGCTGTAATTCTATATATTTCACTATACTCTACTGCTCTTCCGTAGACCTCTTCAAGGCTTCTATATACGCTTTTGGCGGCATTTAAGTAATTATAGGCAATCCTATACCATCTTGAGCATTCATCGTTTAAATCTATTATTTTTTCTTTATTTACCGCAATCCCTTCATCATTCCAGTATTCCCCCAAATTAATTATTCTATCTACAGCTCCCGGTGTAATAGGATCTGTAATATGAGGGCTGGTTCCGTCTATCAAAGCGATTTTGCGGTTCTTTAAAATCACTCCGTCCAAAGAGTTTTCATCGGCAGAACAGTGAAGATAATCTATATCTTCGCCAAGCTCTGCAAACCGCTGACCGATACGTTTCATAAAGGTGGATTTACCTGTTCCCGGACCTCCTTTAACACAGATTATTCTGTTAGCCTCTCGCTGTCCGAGGATGTATTTGTAATAAGAAAAAAATCCCTGTGGCGTGTTGTTGCCCGGGAAATAGTGTCTTTCTATGGACAATGTGCTACCTCCTGGTTCAAAAGATAATTCATACTATGCCTATAGCTTGTAAAAGGTACTGATTTAAAGAGGTTTGCACTATAAAGGAGCTGCATAAAGCAGCCCCCTGTCTTACAATTAAATTGTTTTATTCTTCCGTCTTTTCCTGTTCCTCAATCTTTTTTTCGTATTGAGAATCATTTACGACAACCAGCTTTTCTGTAGCCAGTTCATAGAAAGCAGTATTTGACATCATAACATATGCGGAAAGCACTACAAACGGCAGACTGAGAATGATTCCTACAATAACAGCCACCGCACCATCACTATTGGAGAATGTGTCAAATATACCTCCCGGAATAGCTGCAAGTAAATACCATCCTATAAATGTAAGCTGAAGATAAAAATATCTCCCCTTGTTTCCTTTCATAAGACGGCAGCTTTCTCTGATGCAATCACCTACTGACATATCCGGATTGTCAGCAAGAATGAAGAAAGCCTGACTGTATCTGAATGAGGCGATGATCCCCGGTACTACAAGCAGCAATGACCAAAGAACAATCTTTACAGACATAAGTAATAGTAAAAGCAGCGCTTTTCCAAAGTGGCTGAAGCCTTCAAATAAAAGAGTATTGTCAACTTTTCTGCTCCTGAAAAAAGTAAGCAGGAAAAAAGCAAAGCCAAGCTCCAACGGCCCTCCTAAAATGAGATTATATATATTTCCTCCATAAGGAACGGTTTCCACGAAGTTTTGTCCATAAAGCTCCACAGGGTAGGTAAAAGCAAACAAGCTATTCAGTACTGATTCAACTCCTGATGTAAGTAGGAAATAAATCAAAACCCCGATGACAACAGGTTTCCAATATCCTGCCAGAGCATTTCTTGCAATTTCTCGAATTTTTGATGCCGGTTCGATGATAATATGGTTCTGCATTTCTTCTTTCCCTCCAAAAATAACTTCACATTGTTTTTATTGTTGACATTATACTATTTTTGTAGTAGCATTTCAATAGTGCTAGGGGAGCTTTTGCTGAGATTTACCGATTTTTCTTTTTCGGATAAACCCTCATCACCTGATTCGGTTAATGCCGACGTAGGGAAGCAGCATATGTAAATACAATGAGTTCCCCTCCTATTTTTTTAAGGAGGTTTTTTTATGTCAACCAATAACAACAAAAAAAGAAACAACTTATACTGCCTGGTACTTTGTGCAGTACTCATCGCAATGTCAATTGTACTCAGCAATATAAAGATCATCGACATGCCTTACGGCGGTTCAATCACCTTGTTCAGTATGCTTTTTGCGACACTTACCGGATACTTCTGCGGCCCAAAATGGGGTCTCATGTCCGGAGTTGTTCTGGGTCTGCTCAACTTGGTGATTGATCCTTATATTCTTTTCCCTGTACAGGTGCTTCTCGACTACATACTGGCGTTCGGGGCATTAGGACTATCAGGTTTTTTTTCAGAGAAAAAAATGGGGCTTTATATCGGTTACATCGTAGCAATTCTGGGGAGATTTCTTTGCAGTTTTCTTTCTGGTTTTATCTTCTTCGCTGAATATGCACCTGAAGAAATGAATCCTGTATGGTACTCCTTTGTCTACAACATTCTTTATATCGGCGGCGAAGGAGTTCTTACTCTCGTTGTCCTTGCTCTTCCACCTGTTAAAAAAGCATTGGAAAGACTCAAAGCCCAGATGATAAAATAAAATATCATTGAAAATCACTAAGGAAAGTGTTACACTTTACTTAGTGATTTTTTTGACAAAAATTTTACATAAGAAAGGAAAAATATAAAGATGTATCAGACAATTAAGTACGAAATTAAAGAAAACATCGGTTATGTTACAATAAACAGACCGGAGGCTCTTAATGCCCTTAACAAAACTGTACTTGAAGAACTATTCGATGTATTTAACAAAATCGATGTTGATGATTCAGTCCGGGTTGTTATTCTCACAGGTGAAGGCCGCTCCTTTGTAGCCGGTGCAGACATTGCTCAGATGAGCACTCTCAATGTAGCTGAAGGCAGAGCATTCGGTGCATATGGGCACAAAGTTATGAACTTTATTGAAAAAATGGAAAAACCGGTTATCGCCGCAGTAAACGGCTTTGCCCTCGGCGGCGGCTGTGAAATAGCTATGGCCTGTGATTTCAGAATAGCATCCTCAAAGGCTAAATTCGGCCAGCCTGAAGTAGGCCTTGGTATCACCCCTGGATTCGGCGGCACTCAGAGACTTTCAAAGCTTGTAGGTAAAGGAATGGCAAAAATGCTTATTCTTACTGCTGACACTATAAATGCAGAAGAAGCATACAGAATCGGCCTGGTTGAGAAAGTTGTAGAACCTGAAAAACTGATTCCTTGTTGTGAAGAAATCGCAAAGAAGATTGCATCCAAGGCTCCTATCGCTGTAGGTATGGCTAAAACCTGCATCAATAAGGGATACCATCTTGACATGTTCTCAGGCTGTGCCCTGGAAGCTGAAGCTTTCGGCGGATGTTTCGGCACCGAAGATCAGAAAGAAGGCATGAAGGCTTTCCTCGAAAAAAGACCTGCAGAGTTTAAGAACAGGTAGAATCATACTTTACTTTGTATATCAAGGGGTCGCCTCAACGATGCACATCGTTTATGAGGCGACCCCTTTAATAAGGCTATATAATAAATGTTGGGGTGGAGCACACTACAAATAAAAATTGATTTTTTTCAGAGAGCTT
>CALZFA010000061.1 GCA_945644815.1 uncultured Clostridia bacterium | reverse complement strand
GTTCGGCCAGATCTGTCATAATACGCAGAGCGTATCTTCCCTTAGTTGAAATCATGTTAATCACCTCAATGCTTCATACCTATTATTATACTATGTTTGTGGTATTTTAACAAGGGGGGATGGGTTTTGCCATCATCACTTTATTGCTTTATACAATGGTTCCACCTCCCAGGACAATTTCGCCGTCATATAGGACTGCAGCCTGGCCCGGAGTAATGGCACGCTGTGGCTCATCAAATGTGATACGGACAGTTCCGTCGTCCAGAGGGCTTACAGATGCCCACTGTAAATCTGCCTTATTTGTGTGAAAGATTTGCCTTGCGGATTAATCCTGAAATAATGGGGTGGAAAGGTATCTGTCGCCTGTATCAGGGAGCAGAGCCACGATGGTTTTGCCTTCGTTTTCAGGACGTTTTGCGAGCTCAATTGCTGCATAAAGTGCTGCGCCCGATGAAATTCCCACCAGTACACCTTCAGCTTTGCCCAAAAGTTTTCCTGTCGCAAATGCATCCTCGTTTGATACGGCAATAATCTCATCATATACCGAAGTATTCAGAACGTCAGGCACAAAGCCTGCGCCGATACCCTGAATCTTGTGAGTTCCTGCCTTGCCTTCGGACAGAACCGGTGAATCCTTAGGCTCTACGGCTACAACTTTAACATCGGCTTTTTTTGACTTAAGGTACTCGCCTACGCCTGTAACTGTACCTCCGGTACCTACTCCTGCCACGAAAATATCCACCTTGCCGTCAGTATCCTCATAAATCTCAGGGCCTGTAGTTTCACGGTGAGCCTTAGGATTGGCAGGGTTTACAAACTGTCCCGGGATGAAGCTGCCCGGGATTTCTTTTGCCAGCTCCTCTGCCCTGGCGATGGCGCCCTTCATGCCTTTGGCACCTTCTGTGAGAACCAGTTCTGCCCCGTAAGCCTTCATCAGCTGTCTGCGTTCTACGGACATGGTTTCAGGCATTACGATGATAATACGGTAGCCTCTGGCTGCAGCTACAGCTGCCAGCCCGATTCCTGTGTTGCCGCTGGTAGGCTCAATGATTACAGAACCCGGCTTCAGAGCGCCCGAAGCTTCTGCATCGTCAATCATGGCTTTGGCGATTCTGTCCTTAACAGAGCCTGCAGGGTTAAAGTATTCCAGCTTAGCGAGAATAGTAGCTTTGAGGCCCTGTTCTTTTTCTATGTGAGTGAGTTCTAAAAGCGGAGTTTTGCCGATTAACTGGTCGGCTGAAGTGTAAATCTTAGACATGGTTTCATTCTCCCTTCTTCTATATGGTATGTCTGTATGTGATGATTATTTTCGGCATGTTTAAAACATATTTACCTACTGGATTGGTAGTATAATACCACTTATTTATAAAGGTGTCAATAGGGTTTTGGAAATTTTTTGATGGCAAATATAAAAAACCAGAGCCTCAGATATTGTATAAACCAAACAAAAAACCACTTCGCGCAGCATTTCCGTTATAATATCGGTTTATGTGGTACGAAATGGTTTTGAGATTTTTACTTTTTAAACTGCGTTGCCTACTGCACCGCAAACTTCTTTGTGGCATTTAGGTACTGCATGAGCATGCCCAGGTTAACATAATAATATGAAAACTTTTCTTTTTTCTTGATTTGAATCAGACCCGAATCCACCAGCCTTTTCATATGCTGGGAGACGGTGGCCTGAGCATAGTCAAAATGCTCCACCAGATCCTTGTTGCAGACAGTGACCATGGCGCGGTTAGCCTGCATTATGTATTTGAACATTTTCACCCGGGCCGGGTGGGCCAGTGCGTCGGACACATTCGCGATAAGGGAAATTTCATCCTCAAGCATTTCGTCATGATCTTTTCTTAATCTCATCTCGGTACTCCTTCTCGAAGTCAGGCCATTGCCTTCTTTATTTTTTCCATAAGCTCATCATAGCTTTCGCAGGTGCCTACATCAGGATTGGCCTCCTTAATCTGCTCAGTGGTCTTAAAAAGCCACCCTGCTTTGCTGGCTCGGATCATTCCCAGGTCGTTATAGCTGTCACCGCTGGCAATTGTTTCAAAACCGCAGGCCTGCAGAGCCTTCACGGTGCTCAGCTTGGATTGGTCTAATCTCATTCTGAAATCCGTGATTTCACCGTTTTCGGAGACAACCAGCTCATTGCAGAAAATAGTTGGCCATCCCAGCTTTTTCATAAGAGGCTGTGCAAACTGGGTGAAAGTATCACTGATGATTATTACCTGAGAAAAGGTCCGGAGTTCGTCCAAAAATTCTTTTGCTCCCGGCAGTGGGTTTATTGTGGCGATAGTATCCTGAATTTCTTTAAGCCCGAGCCCATGCTGCCTTAAGACATCAAGGCGCCATGCCATCAGTTTATCGTAGTCAGGCTCGTCGCGGGTGGTTTTTTTTAATTCGGGAATACCGGCGGCCTCTGCGAAGGCAACCCAGATTTCGGGTACCAGCACTCCTTCTAAATCTAAACAAGTCAAATACATTTTTATTCCTCACTTTCCTATGGTGTCTTGTTAAATTGCGCTATAATCATCTATAATATCGCATTTTTCGCCAATATACAAGAGTTTTTTCGGTGCAAAAATATTTGCACTAATTGCAGATTTATGGTACAATATTTCAGAAAGGCGGTGCGAGTTTCATGAAAGCAGAACATTATAAAAAGATTCTGGATGAGCTGATAGAGCTTATCGACGAGGGCATATACATTGTGGACAGAGACGGCGTAGGCATTCACTATAACAAAGCCATGGCAAGCATGGAAAAAGTAAATGTCAGCGATGTTCTCGGAAAGAAGTTTCACGAGGCATTTCCTGATTTCAGCATGGGAGAAAGCACCATGTTCAAAGCTCTGAAGAAAAACGCCCCAACCATAAAGAAACAGCAGACCTATAAAAACCTTTACGGCAAAGAGATAACAACAGTAAACAGCACCATTCCCATAGTTGTGGATGGTGAAACGGTGGCAGCACTGGAGGTTGCAAAGGACATTACAAGCATACGCCAGATGTCCGACACCCTGCTGGAGCTGCAGGAAGGGGCCATGGAAAGTGCTGCGGTTCAGCAGGCAAGCCGGGAGAAAGGGATAAGAAGATATACTTTTGATGATATATATGGGCAGAACCTTCAGTTCGTCGAGGTGGTGGAAAGAGCCCGCAGGGCAGCAGATAACGACGCTTCTGTGTTTATTTACGGCGAAACAGGAACCGGCAAGGAGCTCTTTGCACAAAGCATACATTACGGCGGAATAAGGGCAGACAAACCTTTCCTGGCACAAAACTGCGCGGCGATTCCGGAAACTTTGCTGGAGGGCATACTTTTCGGAACTGCAAAAGGAAGCTTCACCGGAGCAGTGGACAGGGCCGGGCTCTTCGAGCAGGCAAACGGAGGAACCTTGCTTTTAGATGAAATAAGCGCTATGCCATACGACCTGCAGAGCAAGCTTTTGCGCGTTCTCCAGGAAGGTTACATCAGGCGTGTGGGAGGCGTCAAAGATATACCCGTAAATGTCCGAATTGTTTCAACGGTAAACGAGCCTCCTGAGGATCTCATTGAGCAGGGCAAGCTGAGAAAAGACCTTTACTACAGGCTCAACGTAATCAATATTTCCATACCGGCGCTCAGGGAAAGGCTGGATGACATTCCTGTTCTGACGGATATTTTCCTCGAGAAGCATAACAAACGCTTTGGCAAGGAGCTGTGGATGGTTACCGACGGTGCCATAAAAAAGCTTCAGAACTACGATTATCCGGGAAATGTACGTGAGCTTGAGAATATAATTGAGCAGGCTGTTTCTATGGCTGACAAGGAGCATGTGCTTTCTGAAAAGATACTTAACATGCCGGGAGCGGCCAGGAAGGCCAGAAGTGTTCAGGTTACCTACGATAAGGTCCAGCCCCTGGACGAGCATCTGGCGGCTGTAGAAGCAAGAATAATCATGGATGCCATAATGGATGCAGACGGGAATATTTCAAGAGCAGCAGAAAGCCTAAAGATAAAAAGACAGACCCTCCAGCACAAGCTGAAGAAGTATCACATTTCGGGGAAATAAATATGGGAAATAGCAAAAATATTTGCATTATTAGTGCAAATATTTTTGCGTTTAAGGAGATTTTTTCCAGTTTTTTACGAAGAAGCTGATGCAGGACAAAAGTTCGTCGAATTAAAGTTTTGTTTCATATAAAAACAAAAGAACTACAAATTGTGTTTTTTTGTTAGAACAAACCAAATTTCCACTACAACTTTTTCCTAAAAGGCCCTTAATTAAGTATACAATATTCAGTTTGCGCTGTGGCACAGTATTTGCTTTATATTTTATGTAGACAACCAAAGGGCTTTTCCAAGCCTGAGGGGTGGCTAAAGTCAATTAATTAAAACTAAATTTATAAAGAAAAAGGAGAAAAACATTATGGAAAACGTAAAAGTAATTATCTGGGGTCTTGGCGCTATGGGCGGCGGTATGGCTGACATGCTTCTTAAGAAGAAAGGTGTTGAAATCGTTGGCGTAGCAGGCAGAGGAGCTAAGATCGGAACTTCAATGTATGACTACATTAAGACCGAAAGAGGCGACAGACCTGACGTACTTATTCAGGCTGCTGAAGACATTATTAAGCCGGGTGCTGCAGATATCGTTCTTCTTTGCACAGACTCTTTCACAAAGAATGCATTCCCAAGATTAAAGTTCATCATGGAACAGGGAATCAATGTAATCACTTCCGCTGAAGAAATGGCTTATCCTAAGGCTCAGAGTCCTGAACTTGCTGAAGAACTCGACAAGATTGCTAAGGCAAACGGCGTTTCCTGCTTAGGTACAGGCATCAACCCTGGACATATCATGGACCTCCTGGTTCTGGTTATGACAGGCTGCTTAGTAGACGTAGAAGAAATCACTTCAAGAAGAGTTAACTCCTTATCACCGTTCGGACCGGTTGTTATGGAAGAACAGGGTATCGGTATCTCCGTAGAAGAATTCAAGGAAAGAAAAGCTAACCACACTATGAGCGGTCACGTTGGATTTGCTGAATCCGTTGGCATGATGGCTGAAGGTATGGGACTTACTGTAGAAGAATTCGCACAGGATATGAACCCTATCACAACCGATGTTGACAGAAAGTCACCTTACGGTTTCGCAGCTGCAGGTTCATGCGCAGGTGTTGCTATGACAGCAGAAGCTAAATTAAGCAACGGAATGCCTGTACATATGGATCATCCACAGCAGATCGAGCCTGAACAGGTTGGCGTTCAGACAGGTGACTATGTAATCATCAAGGGAACTCCTAATGTAAATCTGGTTAACAGCCCTGAAATCGAAGGCGGACTTGGAACCATCGCAATGTGCGTAAACATGATTCCTCACGTAATCAACGCAGAGCCTGGTCTTCACACTATGATTACTCTTCCTATTCCAAGAGCTATCATGGGCGACATGAGAAACCTTGTAAGAGAAGACAAGAAGTTAGTAAAATAGTCTAAAAATATTTAGCTGACAGACCAATCTTTTGATCTGAATTAATGCGGCGATGCCGCTCAGGCGGCGTTGCCGTAACATTAAGTATGCGGCTGCGCCGTTTTTTATCGGTGTCACGGATATAAATTTTTTAAATAGGAGAATAAGAAAATGGCTAAAAAAGGCGATTGGGTTCGCATTCATTCCGTAGTTTTAAAGGCTGACGAAAGAACAGCCAAGCTGCCGGAAGATACTCAGAAATGCGACCTTGAAATGTGGACGAAGGGATTTTTACAGGAAGATGCTGAAATCGGCGATGTAGTAACTGTAAAGACTGCCTGCAATCGTTTGGAAAAGGGTACTTTAATCGATGATAATCCATACTACACTCACAGCTACGGTGTATTTGTACCTGAAATTATCGAAATAGATAAGCAGCTTAGAGAAATTATGCAGTTCGGAGGTGAAGAATAATGGCATTAGCAAAAGACTACGCTTCCGTAATGGGAAGAAACAATGAGATCATGAAAGACGCTTTAGGTCTGGACTATGCTGAGTTTGAAAAATCTCCGATTGCATTTGACTACGATGCTCTGATGAAATCCACAGGCTACACTCTGGAGGAGATTGAAAGAATTCAGGGCCTTCACGGAGTAGGAAACACTCCGCTTCTTGAACTCAGAAACATTACAAAGCTTGCCCGCAAGTATGCAAAGCCGGGCTACGGCGCCAGAATTTTCGTAAAGGACGAATCCTGCAACGCTTCAGGCTCCTTTAAAGACAGAAGAGCTGCATGTGCCGTTGCTCATGCCAAGAAGCTGGGTTATAAGGGCGTTATGGCAGCTACTTCCGGAAACTACGGAGCAGCAGTAGCTTCTCAGGCAGCTATGCAGGGACTTAACTGCATTATCGTACAGGAATGCTACGACTCACACGGCGTAGGCCAGCCTGAAATCGTTGAGAAGGCAAGAAAATGTGAAGCTCTCGGAGCTGAGGTTATACAGCTTACCGTAGGACCTGAATTATTCTACACCTTCCTGTCGGTTCTTGAAGACACAGGATATTTCAACGCTTCTCTGTACTCACCATTTGGTATCGCAGGTGTTGAAACATTAGGATATGAAATAGCAATGCAGTGCCGTGAAAAATTAGGAAAAGATCCTGATATGGTAGTCTGCACAAACGCCGGCGGCGGTATGGTTACAGGTACAGCCAGAGGCTTAATCAAGGCAGGTTGCACAGACACTAAGGTGGTTGCTGCGTCTATCGACCTTACAGGTCTTTCAATGGCCTCCGATGTAGACTTCAACAAGAAGTCATGCACAACAGGCCACACCGGATTCGGCGTTCCTTATGCTACTGACCCTGACCACTCAGATGTACCTCGCAGCGCAGCAAGACCGCTTCGCTATATGGACAGATACACAACCACAACTCAGGGCGAAGTAATGTATATGACTGAAATGCTTGCAAACCTTGAAGGAATCGAAAGAGGGCCTGCAGGGAACACAGCTCTTGCATGTGCTTTCTCATTAGCACAGGAGCTTCCTGAAGACGCTGTTTTAGTAGTATCCGAAACAGAATATACAGGTGCCGGAAAGCACATTCAGCCACAGCTTGCATTTGCTAAGGAAAACGGTATCGAGGTAAGATTCGGTGATCCAAGCGAGGATAAGCCGGGCACAAACGTGATATTACCTTCAAATCCGGGCTTAATCAAGTGCAAGGACGCTGACCTGAAGCACTTCAAGGAATCCCTGATTAAGAAATCCGTTAAGAAGGCAGGCGTAGAGCCTACTGAAGCCGACCTTGAATTCTTGGCAGAAGAAGTTAAGGAAGATGTTGCTTTTGTAAAGGCAGCTTTAGGACTTTAATTCAAATAATAAAGGAGAATAAAGGATGAAAAGAGCAGACGATTTCGAAGTAAGAAGACAGCATATCGCAAATCTTACTGACGAAGAACTTTATGCAAGATTCTGGGAATTAACCGATCAGGTTGTTGACCCGCTTCTTGAATTAGGCAGAAAGAACACTACTCCATCAGTAGAAAGATCCGTTTTACTCAGAATGGGCGTGTCCTCACTTGACTGTATGCCAATCGTTAATCACTGCATGGACCACGGTTTAATGGGCAAAGGTGCAGGCCACTGTGTTTACAAGTTATCAAAAATCGAAGACATCTCAATCAGAGACGCCAGCATCAAGCTTGCAAAAGGTGAAGGCTGGGATAAGGTTGTAGAAGCTTTCAAGGGAGGTAAGAAGTAATGGCAGAATTAAAAAGAAATGAAAAATTAGATATTGTCAATATTCTTAAAGACCTTGACAAGTATGAACCGAGAAGAAGAGGCTGGACATGGAGAGAAAAAGCTGAGGATCAGCACATGGGACCTTTCGAATACCATGAAATCTCCAAGCCGCTGAAACAGAGCGTTCCTCTTCCTCCTGCAAAGTTCATGGAAGACATTGACCCGCAGCCTATGCAGACAATCACTACTGAAATCGCTTCCGGAAGATTCGAAGACGATATCAGAAGAATGAGAATGGGTGCTTGGCACGGTGCTGACCACTTAATGGTTATCAGACACATGGGACAGTCCCACATCGACGGACTTATGGAAGGTACTCCGCAGGGTATCGGTGGTGTTCCTATCACAAGAAAGCAGATCAGAGCTCAGAGAAAAGCTATCGATATGATCGAAGATGAAGTTGGTCGTCCAATCAACTACCATTCATATGTATCCGGCGTAGCAGGACCAGATGTAGCAGTTCTTTTTGCAGAAGAAGGCGTAAACGGCGCTCATCAGGACCCTCAGTACAATGTGCTTTACAGAGACGTTAACTGCGTAAGATCCTTTGTAGATGCCTGTGAATCCAAAAAGGTAATGGCATGGGCAGATATGCTTCAGATCGATGGAGCACATAACGCAAACGCTACAGCAAGAGAAGCTTGGAAGGTAATGCCTGAGCTTATCGTTCAGCATGCCATCAACTCCAGATTCTCAGAAAAGGTAGGAATCAAGCCTGAAAACATCTCCCTGTCAACAGTACCTCCTACAGCAACTCCTGCTCCATGCGTATATATGGACCTTCCGTATGCAGTTGCATTAAGAGACATCTGCGACAGATACAAGATGAGAGCTCAGATGAACACCAAGTACATCCAGTCATCAGCAAGAGAAGCCACAGTTACTCACGTAATGAACATGCTCATCTCCAAACTGACAAGAGCTGATATCCAGTCCACAATCACTCCTGACGAAGGAAGAAACGTTCCATGGCACATCTACAACATGGAAGCATGCGATACAGCTAAGCAGACTCTTATCGGCTTAGACGGTCTCATGGACATGGTTGAACTGAAGAAAGACGGCCCGC
>CALZFA010000060.1 GCA_945644815.1 uncultured Clostridia bacterium | reverse complement strand
TCATTGAAGGAACAACGCCGCCTGCCATCCAGGAACCGAGCATTAAACCTACAACCGCAAGGATCAGGATTGCCTGCATGGTTCTGTTGATAGCAGCCAGGATACCCTGTTCCATGTAGTTCCATTTCCAGCCGTTAAGCATTGCAACGATAGCTGCGAATGCACCTGCAAGGATAAGTGAAACATGAGCTTCACCGGCATCTGTGTCAATCATAACGCCCCAGTAGATAAGTGCAATGAGCACTACCATTACGATGAGGCATTGCCACATAGGAATTTTTTTACCCATAATAAGTCCTCCTAAATAATAATAAATGAAATGAATGATTTTTCGGCGTGCCCTTTCAGACACAAGTATATACTACATTCTTCACATAATTATCACAATTACCTATTTGGATATTCTTGCCTAAACTTTTGGGTAAATAAAGAAAATCGGGGGCTTAATGCCCCCGGTTAAAGTATTTACCGGTTTTAATTGTTAGCAGCAATTACAAAATATAATCACCAGTAACAGGAAGAAGAATAATAAGCTGGTATCAATTCCTCCCTCACCTAAAAAACCACAATTGTTTGACATATGATTCACCTACTTCTTTCATATTTTTAAGACTAAAGCATATTCAGTTGTAGTATAGAATATGATGAAAAACAAAATTGTGTTACGCCTTTTATCTTTTTCTTGTTTTACAGAAAACTATCTGGGAATATCTCCGCCGCTTAAGGCGTCATCGTAAACTGCGCGGCTTCCCCCGATAAACTTTGGCCTGGTTCTTGCGCATATAAGCGGAGCCTCACCTATCTTCTTCACCGAAAGCCTTACCGGCACAGCAACTTTCTTAAGATGCATACCTATAAGTGTGCCTCCGATGTCCATTCCCGCATCAGCCTTTATCTCCTCAACTGCCACAGGACACCTGGCATTCTTATATACAGTGACAGCGAATGAGCCACCGGCATGTGGCTGAGGAACCACATTTACGATTTCCGTTCCCGGAAGAAGAGCCGCTTTTTCTACAATTACAGCACGATTCAGGTGTTCGCAGCACTGAGCCGCCAGGAAAATTCCTTCGGGCTCAAGAACACTCATGATGCCCTCATACACCGCCTCTGCAGCGTTTATGTCAGATCCTTTACCTATCCTCAGACCCACCACCTCACTGGAGCTGCATCCCACAACGAGAATATCTCCCTTTTTAAGCTTTGCAGCCTCAATCAGTTCTGATGCGGCCGCTCCGGCCTGCTCTTTTATTTCTTCATAAGTAAAATTCATTTACTTCGCCTTCTTTCTCGCCTATAACTAAATCTGCCACGAATTCAGATACTTTTCCTGCTCCGGTGTAAGGGTATCAATTTCGATTCCCCATGCATCAAGTTTGCGTCTTGCAATGATGTTATCCATTTCTTCAGGAATATTGATAAGATGATTACCCAGCTTTTCGTGGTTTTCTCTTATATAGAGGGCTCCAAGAGCCTGCACGGCAAAGCTCAAATCCATAATTTCAGCCGGATGTCCGTCAGCAGCAGCTATGTTTACAAGTCTGCCCTCTGCTATCACGTTCACCCACTTGCCGTTAGGGAGTCTGTATCCCATAATATTGCTTCTAACTTCTTTCTTTTCCACAGCGGCCTTTTCCAGACCCTCCATGTCCACTTCGCAGTTAAAATGTCCTGCATTGGTGAGGATTGCTCCGTCTTTCATGGTAAGCATATGGTCAACAGTTATAGTCCATGCGCAGCCTGTGGCAGATACGAAAATATCACCTAAAGGCGCAGCTTTTTCCATCTTCATAACATCGAATCCGTCCATCCTGGCCTCTATAGCCTTCACAGGGTCTATTTCGGTTACAATGACCTTTGCCCCCAGGGCTGCAGCTCGCATGGCAATACCTCTGGAGCACCAGCCGTAACCCACCACAACAACAGTTTTTGCAGCAATGATAAGGTTTGTATTTCTCATGATGCTGTCCCAGGTGGACTGACCCGTGCCGTATCTGTTGTCAAAAAGATGCTTGCACTTTGCATCGTTTACAGCCATCATAGGAAATTTAAGAAGCCCCTCCCTGTCAAGAGCTTTAAGCCTGATGATACCTGTTGTGGTTTCTTCGCAGCCTCCCCAGACATCTTCGGCCAGATCAGGTCTTTTTTCATGTATCATGGATACCAGGTCCGCACCGTCGTCAATAATAATATTAGGTTTGTGCTCCAGACACATTTCAATATGTCTGTCGTATTCATCCTGAGTCGCGCCGTGGTATGCGAAAACTCTGAGCCCGCTATCTGCAAGGGCTGCTGCCACATCATCCTGAGTACTGAGCACATTGCTTCCGGTTACTGACATTTCAGCTCCGCCGGCTGCCAGCACCAGGCAAAGATATGCCGTCTTCGCTTCAAGATGCACGGAAAGTGACACCTTTACTCCTTCGAAAGGCTTGGTCCTTCTGAATTCCTCCTCCAGACCTCTGAGCAGAGGCATGTTTTTTCTCACCCATTCTATCTTCTGGTGGCCGGATGGTGCCAACGAAATATCTCTTACATCGTAATACTGCATTTTTTCTCCTTATTCTACCGTTACGGATTTAGCCAGGTTTTTAGGCTTGTCGATATTGCAGCCTCTTTCTTTGGCCACATAATATGCGAAAAGCTGAAGAGGCACTACGGAAAGCAGCGGCGAAAGTTCATCGCGACAGGAAGGTATATAGATAACCTCGTTGCTCTGAGCTTCGATAGCCCGGTTTCCTTCCTTTGCTAACGAAAGGACATGGGCACCTCTGGCTCTGATTTCCTGAATGTTGGAAATCATCTTTTCATAAAGGAAATCCTGGGTGGCCAGAGCAAGCACCAGAGTCCCCGGTTCCATAAGTGCTATGGTTCCATGCTTCAGTTCTCCCGCTGCAATGGCAAAGGAGTTGATATATGAAATTTCCTTCAGTTTGAGTGAACCTTCATAGGCAATTGCAGAGTCAAGTCCCCTTCCTATAAAGAATACCTGGTCACGATTGTATAAACTCTTAGCCAGTTCCTCGATTTCCTCTGTTTTCTTAAGATAATCTTTTAATTTTTCAGGGATTTCCAAAAGTTCATTGATAAACTGACGATAATATTCTTCAGTAACCGTGCCGCGTTCAAGACCCATGTAAAGTCCCAGCATATACATACATGTAAGCTGTGTGGTATATGCCTTTGTAGAAGCTACGGCAATCTCAGGGCCGGCCCATGTATAGAACACATCATCGGACTCTCTTGCCACAGAACTTCCTACCACATTTACAACGCTGAGAATACGTGCTCCCTTTCGTTTGGCCTCTCTCAGGGCTGCCAATGTGTCAAGGGTCTCTCCCGACTGGCTTATGGCAATGAAAAGGGTATTTTCATCCACCAGCGGGTCACGATATCTGAATTCAGATGCAACATCCACTTCCACCGGAATCCTTGCGAATTTCTCGATTATGGTCTTTCCCACCAATCCGGCGTGATATGCCGTGCCGCAGGCTACTATATATATTTTTGAAAAGCGGTCAAGTTCCTCTTTAGTCAGAGAAATACCGTCCAGCTTTATCTTTCCTTTTTCATCCAGACGACGTTTTACGGTCTCACTTATACCTTTAGGCTGTTCAAAAATTTCTTTGAGCATAAAGTGCTCATAGCCTTCTTTTTCAGCCGCATCCACGTCCCAGGTCACATGGAAAACTTCACGCTTCACAGGATTCCTGTTCTCGTCGAATATTTTGACGCTGTCAGGTGTTACAATGACCATCTCGCCGTTTTCTATCAGGTAAATCTCCTTCACATATTTAAGGAGTGCAGGAATATCAGAAGCGATGAAATTTCTTCCTTTGCCTAAGCCTGCAATAAGAGGCGCATCTTTCCTTACAGCTACCAGTTTATCCGGATCATCGGCTGAAATAGCCACGATAGCATAGGCACCTCTCATGCGGCCTACAGCTTTGTATACCGCATCCTCCAGGCAACCGGATTCCTTCATATAAATACCTACGAGATGGGCCACCACCTCCGTATCTGTTTCCGATTTAAAATGTACGTGGTGCTTTTCTATAAGTTCCTGTTTAAGTTCCACATAGTTTTCTATGATACCGTTATGAACGATGGCTACCCTTCCGTCCTGACTGGCATGAGGGTGAGCATTTACATCGGAAGGGGCACCGTGTGTCGCCCATCTGGTGTGACCGATGCCCGTATGCCCGCAGAGGTTTTCTCCTGCAATAAGATTCTCCAGGTTCTCGATACCACCTACGTGTTTTCTGATGCTTATTCCCCCGTCAACAAGCAATGCGATGCCTGCTGAATCATATCCGCGATACTCAAGTTTCTTTAATCCGTCGATAATAATGTCTCTGGCATTATCTCTGCCAGTATATCCTACAATACCACACATTTTTTTACTCCTATTTAAATTTTCTTTCTATTAAATGGGCAAGTTCCTCTGCCAGTTCCTTTATCTGCACCTCGTCACTGCCTTCCAGCATTACGCGCACCAGAGGCTCCGTTCCGGAAGGTCTGATAAGAACCCTTCCCGAGCCGGCCATTTTTTTCTCTGCTGCATTGATGGCCTCTGCCACCTCCGGATCCCCGGCATATGTTTTCTTATAGTCGTTGTTTATCCTTGCATTGACCAGCACCTGAGGATAGATTACAATCTCATCCGCCAGCTCTGACGCGGGCTTTCCGGCGGCAAGTACCGCTCTTACAAACTGCAGAGACGAAAGTATTCCGTCCCCTGTGGTGGTGTGTTCCAGGAAAATAATATGGCCTGACTGTTCACCGCCGATGACGCAGCCCGTCTCAAGCATTTTTTCGAGAACATATCTGTCTCCTACTCCCGTCACATCCACGGAAATGCCTTCCTTCTCCATATCCTTATGAAATCCTATGTTGCTCATTACAGTTGCGGTAACTCTGTCATCTTTAAGACGACCTTCTGCTTTAAGCATTTTGGCGCATATGGCAATGGCCTTGTCTCCGTCAAGCACCCTTCCCTTTTCGTCGGATACTATAAGTCTGTCTGCATCTCCGTCAAAGGCCAGACCTATGAAGGCGTTTTCCTTAACCACTCTCTCCTGAAGCTGCTCAGGATGAGTGGAACCGCAGCGATCGTTGATATTCACCCCGTTAGGGTGGTCTCCTATAGTGACTACTTCTGCTCCCAGGCTTTCGTATACTCGTCGTGCCACCTGATACGATGCTCCGTTGGCGCAGTCCAGTACCACTTTCCTGCCGTCAAGACGAAAACCCGCCGTCTCAATAAGGTGCTCAGTGTAAAGCTTCACGGCACTTTCCTCAGCCTCCAGGCATTTGCCTATGAGATCACCTGTAATATGGCTGTTCACATCTACGCTGCTTATGATTATGTCTTCAATTTTCTCCTCGATGATGTCATCAAGCTTAAATCCCTCAGAGTTAAAAAACTTTATTCCGTTATATTCAAATGTGTTATGGGAGGCGCTGATGACAATTCCTGCGTCGGCCTTATAATATCTGGTAAGATAAGCCACCGCCGGTGTAGGAATAACACCTGCCTTGATAACATTTCCGCCTACGGCCAGAATACCTGCCGTCAGAGCGTTTTCAAGCATATCTCCCGACACCCTTGTGTCCTTGCCAATGATAATGGTTGGTCTCTTGCTTTCCCTGCTGAGTACAAATGTCCCAGCCTTTCCCAGATTAAAAGCCAGCTCCGGTGTAAGCTCCTTATTGGCAATTCCTCTGACACCATCGGTTCCGAAAAGTCTTCCCATATTTTTTACCTCAATTCCTCACTCTGTTTTGATTACTCAATAATTACTTTTATTTGGCCGGGAGTGTATTCTAACTCCAGCCCCTTAGTCTCACAGACACATTTCAGTGTCACAGTATGCGTTCCCTTTCCCAGTCCGCTTATATCAGCATAAAGTCTGAAATCGGATTCTGAAATCTGCCCAATCACCTCTGCATTGCCGGAAACTTTTACCTTCACGGTGGTATTTTCCAGTGTGGGCATGGTATTCTCGTTTACACCTTCCAGCACTATGTCGTTTTCAGAGAAGGTAAAATCCCTTACGGCTGCTCCGGCAACAGTCACAATTACCTGAAGATTTTGAGAATCCGTAGCAATTTCGATTCCCTCAGGCAGAATAGGCTCTATATTTATTACAGTGTCCTCAAAAATTTCCGACACATCCACAGGACTGCACGTTATAGAACTTATCTGAGAAAGCATTTCGTCAGTACCTTTGATGGTAATGGTTTTGGGAACCGTAATATCTCTTGTTACATAGGAATTGTGATTTCCGGTTATAGGAACATTCAGATTTACGGTTTTTTTGTTATGCATAACGGTGGTAACAGATACGTTATCATATTCCAGTCTTATGTTTTCCACTTTTTCGCCTTTGCTGTCCACAGGTATCAGCTCAATACTCAGTGACTTTACGGTATTGTCTACCTTTGACGCATCTACAGCTGCCCTCAGTTCGGTTACACGGTTTACAAGAGTTTCAGCGCCGGTAATCTTAACCTTCTGTCTGCTGACCTGTACGATATATGGCTCGCTATCATCGCTGACCTGGTTGATTATCACCACGCTTACAGGTTTTTCTGCTTCTGCCAGTCGGTCTACCACTACCGTTACTTTCTGCTCGCTGACGCTTTTGATCTCCACATTTTCCGGCTTTTCTACCATGACCTTGACGGTATTTTCGCCTTCCTTCAGTCCTTCCAGGTCCACCGTAGCTTTAAAGTCACCGGCAGTCACCTTGTTCTTCAGGCTCCGCTGTCCCGTATATGAAATATTAATCGTCTCAGCAGGTGTTTCCAGTACTACAAGCCCCTCTTTTTCCAAGGCTTCTGAGTTAACATAATTGACAGGAATGTTTCTCACGGTTCCGCTATAGGGAGCGCTGTCATCTCCGAGGACATACGCCCACAGGCATATTGCTGCAAGCAGGGCTATCACAAAGTTTATCTTATTATTTTTCAGCATCTTTTACCCCCTGCCTAACACTCCTGAGAAAGGATGAAAGCCTCTCTCCCAGGTTTTTTTCGGATTCTTCCAGGTAAAGGTTGAATAAAGCTTTTTCCACTTTTTTTACATCCAGGAATCTGGTCAGCTTACCGTTCTGAGCCAGAGATATAATTCCCGTCTCTTCGGACACAATAATAACCAGAGCATCGGAATTTTCAGTGATTCCTATACCTGCTCTGTGTCTGGTGCCGAGTTCTTTATTCAAATTCTTATTCTGCGTCAGAGGGAGCACGCAGCCTGCTGCATGAATCCTGCTTCCTCTTATTATGAGTGCGCCGTCGTGGAGAGGCGCTCCCTCATAGAAAATATTTCCGATCATCTGAGATGAAATTGCTGCATCAATAATGGTTCCGGTTTCCGCAATATCGTTGAGAGATATTTCCCGTTCTATTACAATAAGGGCACCTGTATGTGAGGCCGACATACTGTCAACCGCTTCCACAAGCTGCCCTACCATATATTTTGCTTCTTCCTTGTCAACCTCACTGAGCACATTGCTGAATTTGCTCCTGCCAAGGTATTCAAGTCCTCTTCTGAGCTCCGGCTGAAAAATCACCACAACCGCAATAAGACCTACTGTCATCACTCCCGAAAGAATCCAGTGCAGAGTATAAAGCTGCAGTACCTTTGAAAGCAAAGTCGCTACCATAAGGAAAAGTAATCCTTTTGCCAGCTGCTCCGCCCTGGTCTCTCTTATGAAATGGAGAAGTTTATATATGATGAAGGTCACTATCAGAATATCAAGTATGTCAGTAAATCCGATGCCGGAAACTATGTTTTTAAAGAAATGTTCCATAAATCTCATTCTCCCGCACTTAATCGATTATATTTTACTCGAAAAGTGTGTGATTTTCAAGGGGATAGTGTGATTTTTAGCATCGGATTTTAGGCAAGCAGCATCACTCTGCTGCCACCACCTTATAGTATGCTCTTGAGGTTATCAGGTATGATGCCACATAGAACACCGCAAAGACCGCAAAAGCAATCAGCGTAATAGTAGCCAGAACTGCTGTGTTATTTATCATAAAAGCTCTCAGCATCAGAGCAATTATAGGAAATGCAAAGGCCATATGAACTCCCGCGCCTAAAAGCGGAATAAAGAACACTGTAAGCACCTGAAAATTTATGGTCTTTTTTACTTCCTGACGGCTCATGCCCACCTTCTGCATGATGTCGAACCTTTCCTTATCATCATACCCCTCAATTACCTGCTTATAATACATTATAATTACAGCTGCCCCCATAAAGAGTATGCTGAGAAGAATACCCAGGAAAAACAGTCCGCCGTAAAGACCGTATATGTCTCCGGAATCGGCTCTGCTTCTTACAGAAAAGTCCAGGCCGATGATTTTTGAATCTTCCCCATAGGTTTTGTCATAATCATAGGAATAATCATCTGACTTCACCGTAAAAACTCTGTCCTGTATTTCCTGTAGCCGGTTACGATCCAGGATTCTCTCACCGCTGTCAGATATAACATCAAAGGCTCTGTAGGCAGCAAGACCCGGCCTCGGTAATCCGGTTATCTCAGCTTCCTCATCCATTTCATAATATATGCCGAGAAGCACATCTTCATCTGCCGTAACTATATAGAGGCAGTCACTCATGCCTGCCGCATCTGCCCCGCACATCACAAGACCGTCTGCATTTCCGGCCACTTTAAATTTCTTCTCTCCAAAGCTGATAACAGCCTGGTCGTAGCTTATACCCTTGCCATATATCAGCACCTGGTCAGTATCCAGAAGGGCCTTCTTGCCGAAGTTTTTGTTGTAGTCGTCTACGGTAATTACGGTCACTGCTGTAACATCTGTGTTTCCGTTAAAGGCCGCACAGGTGAAATTCGTTTCATCAGGTTTTGCATAGAAGTCGCAGAAGCTGTAGGTTATTTCCCCTTCCGGTTTTACCTGCTCATCCATCAAAGCATCTGCAATCAATCTGTCAATATCCTCTGAGACAGCATGAAGAGTGTCCCGACCAGATCCGAAGGTTCTGTACGTTACTTCCAGATCTCTCGGAAAGTTGGTTTCCATAGCCTTATCAGCGCCTATATAAAGGCAGGCCGTTGATGAAATCATTACCAGAACCATGGTGGCAAGGATGCATATGC
>CALZFA010000059.1 GCA_945644815.1 uncultured Clostridia bacterium | reverse complement strand
ACCAGCGAGCCTATCTTATCAGCATTCTGAACCATAGTTCTGAATTTAAATATCCTGAAAGTTCTGTTTCCGGTTGTAACACGCTCCTGGCGGTAAAAGACAGGGCCTTTTGAATCGACTTTAATAACAACTGCAAGTACTGCAAGTATCGGAGACAATATCACTATCATTATAAGGGATATCATCAGGTCGAAGCCTCTTTTTACAGCCAGTCCCGCTTTCTTTTTTTTCAGAATATCGTAGTAGCCTGAAACCGCATCATTCTGCATACACTGCGGCAAGTTGTCCCACTTCGGTAAAATCAACGCTTGTACTCCTTTAATATATCCGCTGCGTTTTGTATTATATAGTCAACTTCTTCGTCAGTCAGTCTGCTGTACAGCGGCAGTGTGATTTCGTTTTCGTATGCAGCAAAGGCATTAGGATAGTCCTTTATGTCGAACCCCATATCCTTGTATGCCGTAAGCATTGGAAGCGGCTTGTAATGTACATTTGTTGCAATTCCCCTTGCTGCGAATTCTTCTATTATGGCATTTCGTTCTTCTTCCATTACCCCGTCAACCCGCATAAAATACAGATGTCCGCTGGAGCGCATCTCCTTATCTGAGTGTTTTAAAAGGGTAACTTTAAAAGGAGCTAAAGCTTCGTTGTAGCGCGATATTATCTCGTGACGCCTTTTGAGCATGCTTTCGTATCTTTCCAGCTGTCCCAGCCCTATGGCTGCCTGCAGATCGGTCATATTGCATTTATAGTACGGAGCAACTATATCATACTCCCATGCACCCGGTTTATCTTTGCTCAGTGCATCCTTTGTCTGACCGTGAAGAGAAAGATTCATGTATTCTTTGTACAGTTTTTCATTGTCGATAAACTCTCTGTCAATCCATGTTGCAGCTCCTCCTTCTGCCGTGGTCAGATTCTTTACAGCATGGAAAGAGAAACATGTAAAGTCGGCAAAACTGCCGCTTCTTGCTCCTTTTATCTCTGCACCGAATCCATGAGCGCAGTCCGCAACAATTATTGCTCTGCCGAATCCCCTCTGGATTTGG
Source organism: uncultured Clostridia bacterium (assembly GCA_945644815.1). Lineage (GTDB taxonomy): Bacteria > Bacillota > Clostridia > Peptostreptococcales > Anaerovoracaceae > SUG1106. The sequence goes on along the minus strand of CALZFA010000059.1, from coordinate 8,210 downwards.
TTTCTTGCAATAAACTTTGATTTATTCCTTTCTATGCATTCGTATATTTTGTCGTAGTCACAAGGTATTCCTGCAAGATCCACAGGCATTATAGCCTTGGTATGCTCAGTAAAGTATTTGTCCAGATTATCATAATCCATCTGATGAGAATCCTTGCTTATATCAACGATTACAGGGGTTGCTCCCACATGGCATATAACACTGCATGTGGCTGTATATGTGTAGGCAGGGACGATTACTTCGTCTCCTTCTCCTATCCCAAGTACTCTTAGAGTTAGTTCCATAGCTGCAGTTGCCGAATTAAGACAGACAGCTTTTGAAGTCCCTGAGTATTTGGCTATTTCCTTTTCAAATTCCTTTGTCTTTGGTCCGGTGGTTATCCATCCCGATCTTAAAGCTTCGCAGACAAGCTGAATTTCTCTTTCCCCTATATCCGGGGGTGAAAATGGTATGTTCATTTTATTCTCCTAATTATCCGTAATAGTATAAGTATCGCAAACCTTTTCTGTAAGCTCCTTTATATTCCTGCCGTTTTCAAAGGATGCCTTGATCAGTTCATCCAGCTTGTCCAGGAACTTTTCTTCGTCTATCTTAAGAGGTTTACCTATATAAATCATTTTGTTTGCGGTCTTGTCCAGCCCCTCCTCGTCCATGAGAATCTCTTCGTAGAGCTTTTCCCCGGGCCGCAGACCTACAATTTCAATCTTTATATCCACATCAGGTCTGAAGCCTCTGAGTCGTATCAGGTTTTCGGCCAGTTCATATATCCTTACCGGCTTGCCCATATCAAGAACGAATATCTCTCCTCCCTTGGCAAAGAGACTTGCCTGAAGCACCAGTGACACCGCCTCCGGTATTGTCATAAAGAACCTTGTTATCTCCTTATGGGTAACCGTCACCGGGCCGCCCTCCTCTATTTGCTTTAGAAACAGCGGTATCACAGAGCCGTTGCTCCCCAGTACATTTCCGAAGCGCACAGCGGCATAGCGGGTGTGCTCCGATTTCCGTGCATATGTCTGCACTATCATTTCACAAATTCGCTTGGTTGCCCCCATTATGTTTGTCGGCCTTACCGCTTTGTCCGTAGAAATAAGCACGAAATTATCAGCCTTATACTTGTCTGCCAGCTTGGCCACATTAAGGGTTCCCAGACAGTTGTTCTTTATGGCCTCGTTTGGTGACTTTTCCATGAGAGGGACATGCTTGTGAGCTGCCGCATGGTAAACTATGTTCGGTCTGTATTTGTCGAATATGACCTCCATGCGGTCGTAGTCCCTTATAGATCCTATAAGAGTGGAAATATCAGCTTCCGGATAGTGTCGCTCCAGCTCCATCTGTATCTCATAGGCATTATTCTCATATATATCCAGTATCAGAAGCTTCTTTGGGCCGTACTTTATAATCTGTCTGCAAAGCTCGGAGCCTATGGAGCCGCCTCCACCTGTTACCAGTACGGTTTTCCCCTCTATGAAATCGTTAATGCCTTTCTGATTGACCTTGATAGGATCTCTTCCCAGAAGGTCCTCGTAGTTTACCGGCCTTACCTCTTTGCTGAGAGATGTGGTCAGACTCTTGGAAACTGCCGGAAGTATCTTAACCGGCTTTTTTGTCTCCTGACAGATTGCGATTATCTCTCTGGTGGTCTTAAGGTCTGCCGACGGCATGGCTATTATTATCTCGTTAATATCGTATTTCTTTACGTTCTTTCCTATTTCCTCACGGCCGCCTACGATAGGAACACCCATTATATATTTATTCTTTTTGTTTTTGTTGTCGTCAATGGCACATACCACTTCAGCTCCCTGGTCTGCCGCCCGCAGCTCATTGATAAGGATAGTAGCTGCAGAACCGGCTCCTATGACCATGATCCTGTTGGTGACCTTTGTCCTGCCGTATGAATTTTTGAATGACTTGATAAACACCTTGCCGAATCTTACACAGCTGAACAGTATGGTCATTATGCCGAAATTAATCAGGTAATAGCTCCTCGGCATTGAAATCTGCCAGAACATATGATAGCACATAAAAATCGCCTCGATTAAAACTGAAGCCTTTATTATAGCGAAAAGCTCGTTTAATGAAGCGTACGTCCATACCCTGTTATATAGTTTAAAGAACGCCATGACACCTATTGTTATCACAAAATACACAGGCATGCTGTGAACTGCTCCTATGTAATATTCGTGAGGTATTGACGATATGTCAAAGCGCAGCATCAGCGCACATATGGCGCTTACTGTAACACAAATTATATCCAGTATCCCCAGTATAAAAATCCTGAATTCTTTTCTATTGATAAAATTCATACGCTACTCCAATATAAAACCCTTTTTATCAGTTTATTTTAGCACATGATGATAAAAAGTTCAAGCCTTTATCCAAAGTTGTGCAGGTATCATATAACGCAAAAGGCGGACACTTCCGCCCGCCCCGTTTACAGTATTTATTAAATCTTAAAACAAACGAAGTTTTACTTCTGCTTTTCAATCTCTCTGACAATGTCGAGATAGTTCACTATGATCTTCACGCACTTTTCGATGCTGACCTTGCTGGTGTTAAGGCACACATCATAGTTTCTGGCATCGTTCCACTCCATATTGGTAAAGTGCTTATGGTACTGGGCCCTTTCCTTGTCAATTCTGGCAATCAGCACTTTAGCTTCTTCATCGTCGACACCGTTGTATTCCTTGACATTTTCAATGCAGTGCGGAAGGTCTGCGTGAATAAATACCTTTACCACATTTGGATTATCCTTAAGAATGTGGTGGGCGCATCTGCCTAAAATAATGCAGGGCTCTCCCGAAGCCGCCAGCCTCTTTATAATGTCCGCCTGCATGTTGAACAGGTTATTTTTTGAAAGAAATTCGTCGCTGTCCGGAGGTGCGATTTCCGTAGAGGTGTATTTCCTTGCGAAAGGATTTGCCGAGTGAGTTTCATCAGCCAGGTTAAAAAGTGCCTCGTTGATGCCGTGATGCTCGGAAGCCATCCTGATAAGCTCTCTGTCATAGTACTTTACTCCCAGGGTTTTTGCCAGACTCATGGCAATCTGCTTGCCCCCGCTGCCGTAACCTCTTGCAATGGTAATAATAAAACTATCCATGTAATTCCTCCTTTACGACTACTCGCCCAGATATGCCTTTTTAACGGAATCGTTGTTCATCAGTTCATGTGCATCGCCGGAAAGAACGATTCTGCCCGTTTCCAGTACGTAAGCTCTGTCGGCGATTTCCAGCGCCTTCTTTGCATTCTGCTCCACCAGAAGCACCGTGGTGCCGCTTTTGCGGATTTCCTCGATAATCTTGAAAACCTCGGCTACAAGCAGAGGCGAAAGACCCATAGAAGGCTCATCCATAAGCACGATTTTAGGCCTGGACATGAGAGCTCTGCCCATAGCCAGCATCTGCTGTTCTCCTCCGGAAAGAGTGCCCGCTATCTGCTTCTTTCTTTCTTCGAGACGAGGGAATTTGCTGTAAACCATACTAAGGCTTTCCTCTATGGCTCCCTTATCCTTTCTGGTAAAGGCGCCCAGTGTCAGGTTCTTATATACAGTAAGCTGCTGGAAAATACGCCTTCCCTCGGGAACATGAGCCATTCCCATCTCTACAATTTTGTGAGGCGGCGTCTTCAGAAGCTCTTTTCCCTCGAACATTACACTGCCCGATTTTGCCCTGAGCAGACCGGTTATAGTATGCAGAGTGGTGGTCTTGCCCGCACCGTTTGCTCCGATAAGAGCTATAACCTCTCCTTCGTTGACATCAAAGGAGATCTTTTTTATTGCGTTAATGGAACCGTAGTTGACCTCAAGGTCCCTTACTTCAAGCATAGCCATCTATACTCAGTCTCCTTTCTTAGTCTCCAAGATATGCCTTCACTACCTCAGGGTCCTTGAGAACCTTGCTCGTCTCTCCCTGAGCCAGCACTGTACCGAAGTTGAGTACCGTGATCTCCTCACAAATGCCGGAAACCAGCCTCATATCGTGCTCTATCAGCAGAATTGTCATATCAAAATTATCTCTTACAAATCTGATGGTGTCCATCAGTTCTTGAGTTTCGTTTGGGTTCATGCCCGCCGCCGGCTCGTCCAAAAGGAGCAGTTTCGGCGAGGTTGCCAGTGCTCTGGCGATTTCCAGCTTTCTCTGCTTCCCGTAAGGCAGGTTTGAAGCCAGATAATCCTTTTCACCTGCCAGGTCGAATACCTCCAGAAGCTCGATGGCCCTCTTATCCATCTCCTTCTCCGTCCTGAAGAAAGCCGGCATCCTGAGAATTCCCTCTGCAGTGCTGTATTTATGGCCGTTGTGAAGGCCCGCCTTTACATTATCCAGTACGGAAAGCTGTTTGAACAGCCGGATATTCTGGAAGGTTCTTGCGATGCCTTTCTTATTTATTTCAATTGTATTATGCCCTGTGAGCTTTTCCCCGTCAAGGAAAAAATTTCCCATGGTAGGCTTGTATACACCGGTCAGAAGATTGAATGCGGTGGTTTTGCCTGCCCCGTTGGGACCGATAAGACCGTAAAGCCGGCCTTTTTCTATCTTCAGGCTGAGTCCGTCAACAGCCTTTAATCCTCCGAAGGATATGCCGAGATTTTTGGTTTCAAGCATAGCTGTCATCTAACTCACCCCTTTCTTTTTTGAGCCCGCCGCTGTGAAAAGCTTCTTTATATTCAGGCCTCCGAACCATTTCTGAGTGTACATCTGCAGTGTCTCGTTATTGTTTACCAGCATCATGACGATAAGTATTATTGCGTACATGAGCATGCGGTAATCGCTGAGTCCGCGGAGAAGCTCCGGAAGAGCCGTCAGTATAACTGCTGCGATTATAGAACCTCTCATGCTGCCGATTCCGCCAAGAACTACAAATACCAGTATCAGAATGGAGTAGTTATAGTCAAATTTGGTTGCAACCAGCGATGAAAGGTTGTGTCCGTAAAGCACACCTGCAACTCCTGCAAAAAATGCGGATATAACAAAGGCTATCAGCTTGTACTTGGTAATGTTGATGCCTACAGACTCTGCTGCAATACGGTTGTCTCTTATGGCCATAATCGCCCTGCCTGTTCTGGAATGAACCAGATTGAGTATTACAATCAGGGTTATGAAAATCAGCGCAAAGCCCACAAAATAATTGGAATCGTTTGGAGTTTCCGTTATACCCATTGCCCCGTTTATATATACTCTCTTGGTGGCCGCATCAAAGGTTATATTATTATAGGATTCTACGCCGATGGCGAAGTGGATGCCGTTAACATCCGTGGCCAGATATATGTTGTTTACTATGTTTTTTATGATTTCGCCGAAGGCCAGTGTCACTATGGCAAGATAGTCGCCTCTCAGCCTAAGTACAGGGACACCTACAAGCAGCCCTATAACTGCAGCCGAAGCTCCGCCTACAAGAAAAGCCAGCGGAAATCTTATCCATACAGAAGTGATGGTTTCCTCGGCAGCCATCGAAAATACACTTCCCACAAAGGCTCCTACGCACATAAAGCCTGCGTGTCCCAGACTCAGTTCACCCAGAATGCCTACAGTCAGGTTAAGGGAAATAGCCAGAATCACATTAACGCAGACAGGAACCAGCAGCCCTCTGAAAAGGTGCGATGCCATACCTGTTGTCGTATAAACTACGCAGAAGATGAACATAGCCAGAACGATTCCGTATGTAACCATGTTTTTCTTCGTGGACTTGTTCATATTGTTCAGATTTTTCATTCCGGCCACCTACACTTTCTCGCTTATCTTCTTTCCCAGGATACCCGTAGGCTTAAGGGAAAGGATTATGATAAGAACTGCGAAAACGATTGCGTCGGAAAGCTGTGAGGAAATATATGCCTTGCTCAGGTTCTCAATTACCCCCAGAAGGATTCCGCCTATCATGGCACCGGGTATGGAGCCGATGCCGCCGAATACTGCCGCTACAAAGGCCTTGATGCCCGGCATTGCGCCGGTATAAGGATTCAGGAGCGGGTATGCTGAGCAAAGGAGCACGCTGGCTACTGCTGCTAAAGCAGAACCGATAGCAAAAGTCAGGGAAATGGTGGTATTAACGTTTACTCCCATGAGCTGTGCTGCTCCTCTGTCTTCAGATACAGCCTGCATAGCTGTACCCGGTTTGGTAAAGTGTATAAAAAGTGTCAGCCCTATCATAATAACCATGGTCACTGCAATAGTAATGATTGTAACGCCGGACACCGTAAGCCCCTCCGTTACATGCCAGTCCGGACACCACTTGAAGATATTAGGAAAGTTCTTCGATGCGGAGCCAAAAACCAGCAGCGCCACATTCTGCAGAAGGTAGCTGACACCGATTGCAGTAATCAGTACTGCCAGGGGAGTCGCATTTCTGAGGGGCTTGTATGCAATTTTTTCAATTACAACGCCAAGCAGAGTGCATACGACAATACCGCATATTATGGCCACAGCAGGTGATGTCAGGGAAGAACTGATGGCTGTAAACACCACAAAGCCCCCGATCATTATTACATCACCGTGGGCAAAGTTGAGCATTTTTGCAATTCCGTATACCATGGTATAACCCAGTGCAATAAGCGCATATACGCTGCCCAGACTTATTCCGCTTATCAGATACGATAAAAAATTCATAATTTCTCCTCTTTATAAAGTGATAAAGGGAGGCCAAAGGACCCGGCCTCCCGTAAACATCAATGTTATGCAACTGCAGTGTAAGTACCGTCCTTGATAACCATAGCATTAGGGGCCTTGGTAGGTTCTCCGTCTGCTGACCATGTCATTGTGCCTGTTACACCTTCAACTTCGATTTCTGTCATTGCAGTCTTCATTGCCTCGCAGATATCGCTTACGCTCATGTCAGGAGTGATTCCTGCCTTCTCTGCAGCTGCTTTGATTACATACATTGCATCGTATGCGTCTGCTGCGAACTGAGTAGGAACTAAGTCGTTATATGCTGCTTTGTAAGCCGCAGTGAAGGTCTGAGTCTTTTCATCTTCAGCGTCTGCTACGAAAGGAGTCAGAAGCATTACGCCTTCTGCCAATGATGCATCGCTGCCAAGCTGCTGGATTACGCCGTCAAGACCGTCACATCCGAACCATGTAACATCTAAGCCCATCTTATCTGCCTGAGTCAGGATTAAAGCTGCTTCCTGATAATAGATAGGAAGGAATACAACATCAGCTCCGCTTTCTTTTACTTTCTGAAGCTGTACTGTGAAGTCCTGAGCGGAATCCTTGGTGAAAGCCTGTGCTGTTACGATTTTAACTCCTTTTTCCTGAGCCTGTGCACTGAATTTTTCGTAGATACCTGATGAGTATACGTCTGATGAATTGTAGATTGCCGCAACCGTCTTGCCTGCAAACTTTTCTGCCAGATAGTCGGCTGATGCAATACCCTGGTTAGGGTCGGAGAAGCATACTCTGAATGCGTGATCACCCTTGATGGATTCAACTGCCGAGCCGGAAGGGGTCAGCTGGAACATGTTGTCCTCTGCCGTCTTTGCAACTACTGCTGTACAAGGAGTGCTTGTTGCAGTACCCATAAGCATCTGCATTCCCTTGTCCTTTAAAGTGTTGTAAGCGTTAACTGATTTTTCTGCATCGTGTTCATCGTCCTGCCACTCGAATCTTACCTGGTAGCCGTTGATGCCGCCTGCTTCGTTGATTTCCTTAACAGCAAGCTCTGCGCCGTTCTTTACAGCTTCGCCGTATGTAGCAGTAGCTCCTGTTGTAGGTCCTATACCGCCGATTACGAATTCAGTGGAGCTGTCACCGCCATTTTCACCGCCGCCGCAACCGGCCATTGCAACTGTCATCATAACTGCCATTGATACGGCAGCAAACTTCTTCATAAATCCTTTTTTCATCTTGTGTTCCTCCGTTTGCTTTGTTTTTTGTTTAAGATTATTAACTGATGTCCTATTAATGATTGAACCCGCCTTTGCAGTTCCTGAAGGTCACCCGGCATGAAAAAACCTGTGGCCCACTAATGTGCCACAGGCTGAAGTTCAATCAAATCTATATTCATCGGTGCAGGTTGACTTATTATGGGTTAAAGGTTAAGCACCGGTAAATACATTTAAGAATCCAAGTGAACTCTTACGGCTTGCTGCAGCACAATCAGCATTAATTCCGATCAGGCCTATAATGACCATAACCACGAGAATAATGCTAATGAGAATAATTAAGCTGATTAGTAAAGCCTTAAAAGTCATCTTGTTTTCTCCTTTCATCAAGTTTATG
>CALZFA010000058.1 GCA_945644815.1 uncultured Clostridia bacterium | reverse complement strand
GGCAGGTCACCGCCTACCTCGCAGCTTAAGGAAAGTTTGCCGTCGGAAAATGCTCCTGCTCCGGAGAATCCCGTAGTAATGCTGCATGGCCTGCAATTTACGCATTTCTTTGTATTGTTCTTAGGACATCTGCGATTTTCGATGGCACGACCCTTTTCCACGATTATTATTTTCTTGCCGCTGCCCTTCTTTATCATCTCCAAGGCTGTAAAAATTCCCGCCGGACCGGCTCCGACTATAGCTACATCACATTTCATTATTAATTCTCCTTTACTTTTTTCTAGCATACCATTGCTCGCAGGGATTTTCAATGATAAGAGAGCGGAATCCTTTCAGGGAAATCCGCTCTCTTATAATGGAAAGCCGCCTATCTGGCCAGCTTATACAAAGCCTCTGCAAAAATCTTTGTGCTGGTAATGAGGTCCTCAATGTCAACATATTCGTTGGACTGATGACACATATCCGGTTTTCCCGGCATTACCGGTCCGAAAGCCACCGTATTAGGCACCGCCCTTGCATAGGTTGCTCCTCCTATTACAAGAGGCTTGGATTCATGGTCGCCGGTAAATTTGCCGTAGGTATCCATAAGCGTTACTATCAGCGGATCATCAGCTGCCTTATATAGAGGCGGCTGATAATCAACTCTTTCTATGGTATATTCCAACGGCTCAAGGACCTTCTCCATGCCGCTGTAGACCTCCTCCACATCAAATGTCACCGGATACCTGATATTAACCGTAAATCGTGCTTCCTCTTCATCAACCTTAGCGATTCCCACATTGAAGGCCAGATTTCCGGAAGGTTCATCCTCAAGGCAGGCACCGATTTTCTCGCCGTGAAGATTGAATCCCATGTACTCATTATAGAATGCAATCAAGCTGCTGGTTTCTTCACTGTCGAAATCTATTCCTGCCAAAAGCTCCATGAGCAGTGAAATAGCATTGAGCCCCAGCTCAGGATAAGCGGCATGAGCAGTCACACCCTTGACCCTGATTTTTTCCCTTTTTCCATCACGGGAAATGACGGCCTCTGCACCGTCTGCCACTGCATTGGCAACGGTTCCGCCTGTAAGGGAAATGAGCCTTACTCCCCGGTCTTTTTCAGCGTCCCGAAAGCCTCCGCCAAGTTTCTTGACGATGTCGAAAATAATAAGTCCCTTTTCCGCATGAATTGCAGGAAATTCCGCATCGGGAGAAAAGCCGGAGACTACTTTTGGTTTTTCCTTTTTCATGTAGTACTCCATGCCCTTCCACTCCGTCTCCTCGTCAAGTCCCAGAATGACCCGAATGGACTTTGTGGGCTCAAAACCCGCCTGTTTAAGAGCCTTCATTGCGTAATAGCCTGCAATAAAAGGACCTTTATCGTCGATGGCTCCTCTGCCGTACATCCTGCCTCCGCTGATTTCAGCACGGAAAGGATCCGTCTTCCAGTTGGAAAGGTCTCCTGCGGGAACCACATCAAGATGCCCCACAACAGCCACAACTTCGTCACTCTTACCTTTAAACTCAATGTGACCGCCGTAATTATCCACGTTTTTCACGTCGAAGCCGTCCCGCCTGCCCATTTCCAGGGCAAAGTCAAAGGCCCGCTGAACCTCCTTTCCGAAAGGAGAATCGCCTTCAGCTTCGCCTGCAACACTCGGAATTGCCACCAGATCCTTCAGAGTCTGAAGCATTTCCTGCCGGTTGTCTTCAATAATTTGCAAATAGTCTTTCATTATTATTAACCCCTTATAAATTTTATCCCAGATATATCTGTCCCAGAAGAAGTACTATACCAAGAACAGTTAAAATGCCAAGAAGTGGGAAGATAAACTTCAGCCACTTGTCATAAGTAACGTCTACCAGTTCCAGTGACGGCAGTATCATACCTGTCGGTGTGATGAAAGTAATAATTCCGAGGCCGTAAATGTATGCAGATACTACTACCTCTCTCGGAATACCCACCACATCAGCAAGCGGCGCCATAATAGGAATGGACATTAAAGCAAGACCCGATGATGAATTTACGAAGAATCCAAGAATTACGAAAACCAGCATCATAAGAATAATGAAAATTGCCGGAGGCATTCCCGCAACTGCACTTGACAGGCCGTAAAGAATGGTCCCGGAAATATTTCCAGCATCCAGAAGCAGACTTACCGCTCTGGCAACGCCGCAGATAAGAGCAACGCCGATAAGCTCGGAAGCCCCGTTTACAAATTCTCTTACAATTGCTTTTTCTCCGACACCCCCGATGATTCCGATAAGGATTCCCGATACCAGGAAGAGCTCTGCCATTTCTCCGAACCACCAGCCCTGAGACGATACTCCCCAGATCATTATTACGAATGATAAGAGGAAAATAACCAGACATATCTTCATTCTGACTGTAAATTCCGGAATGTTGGTCAGGTCAGCCGCAGCAAATCTCTTTTCTATGAATTCCCTGCTCTCAAAGCTCAGAGATTTAGCCGGATCAGCCTTTACCCTCCTGGCATATTTAAGAATGTAAACAACAACGATGATGATACCTAAAACAAGGCCCACAAGCCTGAATACTATGCCGTTTGTAAAGCTTACGCCTGCAGCGTAAGAACCGAGAACCACCGAGAAAGGATTTACTGTAGAAAACATGCAGCCTATGCTGGAGCCTGCATATATAGCAGCAACTCCTGTAATGGCATCATAGCCCGCTGCAATGAAGATTGGTATAAGAACCGGATAGAAGGCAATGGTCTCTTCGCACATACCGAAGGTAGTACCTCCAAGGGAGATTAAGAAAGTAACAACAAAAATAATGATCTGCTCTCTTCCCTTGCATGCTTTCGACAAAGCGCCTATCCCCGCATTAAAAGCGCCCATGTAGTTAAGTATGCCGATACAGCCGCCGATCATAAAGATAAATACAATTATATCTACAGCATCGTACATACCGTCAATTGCCGAATAAAGGAAATCCTGCAGACCCTGAGGTGAGGCTTCAACTTCCGTATATGTCCCCGAAATCGCCATCGGTTTATATATGGTCCCGTCAAGAAAACTGTCAAGATGAGCAGTGATGCCGAATTTGTCCAGCGTTTCCTGAGTAGCCTCATAATATTCCTGACTTCCGTCAGCTGCCGAAGTAACAACGAATTGTCCTGCGTCCTCGTCATAAGCAAATGTATCGTAGTTACCTGCCGGAATAATCCATGACAGAATAGCTGCAATGAGTACGACGATAAAGCAGATGGTGAAAGCAGAAGGAAATCCCCTCTTTTTCTTTTCTTTTGCCATTTCAGTAATACCTCCCTAATGAAATTGTTCGACAAAATGTGTTAATTTTTTCACATTCCCCATATTCATTTTATCACGATATTACTATTATTACAACCTGCAATTTTCGTTTTTATCTGACAATATTAGTATATGATTTCCGTCTGAGTTTTCAGCCAGTCTGCCGTTTCTTCATCAAGCAGAGGCTGAAGCTTTTCATATACCTTCCGGTGATAATTGTTAAGCCAGCTTTTTTCCGTCTCCGTCAGCATCTCAGGCATAATCGCCTTCCTTTCCCACGGACACCAGGTTATAGGCTCAAACTCCAGCATTCCGCCCTCTCCTCTTACGCATAGGATTTCATTTTCAAGTCTGATTCCGTACTGCCCGGTAAGGTAAAGTCCCGGTTCATCGCTTGTAATCATTCCCTCTCTGATTATGCTGCTGCCTCCCAGAGGGCTGATCTTGTTTGGCCCTTCGTGAACGCTGAGAAGGTGCCCCACACCGTGTCCCGTGCCATGGTTAAAGTCAAGGCCCGCATCGTAAAGAGGCTTCCTGGCGATTTTATCAAGCTGCGCTCCCGTGGTTCCCTCAGGGAAACGGGCAGAGGCAAGGGCTATATGACTTTTGAGCACCAGGGTGTAGTTGGTTTTCATCTCTTCCGTCAGAGGACCAAGCGCGATGGTTCTGGTGATGTCGGTAGTTCCTTCGTCGTACTGGCCGCCGGAATCAAGAAGCAAAAACCCTTCAGGCTTCAGTTCCGCACATGTCTCCTGTTCCGGACTGTAGTGGACAATGGCTCCGTTGGATCCGTAAGCTGCTATAGTGGCAAAACTCAGGTCGCGAAAACCTTTCTGTCTGTGCCTGAACTCCAAAAGATAGTCCGCCGCATATGCCTCTGTGAGTCCGTCACAATCGGCTGCTGTCAGCTTGCCTTCAGCGTCTGATGCCGGTTTAGCACCTTGCACCACGGCATTCTTTATCCAATATATAAACTGCGTTACTGCAGCGCCATCCTTTATGTGAGCCTGTTTGGTGCAGCTGATTTCGGTCCGGTTTTTTATTGCTTTCATCAGTTCTGCCGGATTGGCATCATCTATGATTTCTACAGTTTCCGGCAGGCACTTTGCCATAGCATAGCTGATCCTTTCCTCACTGAGAAGAAGCTTTCCCGCCGACAAGTTCTTCAGATCATCGAAGACCTTATAATACGGCAAAATATTCGTTGTCTCAGGAAAGTCTGCTTTGGTCTTTCTTTCCGCATCACTTATAAAACCTTCGTCCAGCACATACAACCTCTCGGTTTGGCTTCCGATTATTGCAAAAGCATAGAACACAGGAGTGTGTTCCACATCATTTCCCCTTAGATTATAGAGCCACGCGATTTCCTCAAGGCTTGTCATCAGGTGCATATCTGCGCCTTTTTCCTTCATTGCCTGACGGACGCGATTCAGCTTGGAATCTGCGCTTTCCCCCGTTACGGATAAAGGTATATCGTATATTGGCGATGGGCAAAACTCAGGCCTCTCCTGACCAGTCCACGTGTCCCAGATTCTGCCCGCCAGATCAATATCCCAGCGGATTTTAAAATGCTCCTCATAGCCCTGTGCCTCTCTATAGCTCACCACCCGGCCGTCAAAGCCAAGGCAGCTGCCTTGAGGAATCTCTTTTTTCAGAAATTCATCAATTGATGGAACTCCCGGTTCTCTTTCCCTCATAAGCTGAATGCCGCTTCCGGAAAGCTGGTCCTCTGCCTGCAGAAAATACCGTCCGTCAGTCCAGAGCCCTGCCCACTGTGAGGTCACCAGCAAGGTCCCCGCCGAGCCGGTAAATCCTGAAACGAACTCCCGACACTTAAAATATTCGTTCACGTATTCTGAGCCGTGAAAGTCCGCCGTGGGTATAATATAAGCGTCGATACCTTCATCTTTCATGAGCCGGCGCAGGTCTTCAAGCTGCTTTCTCATAAGAATTCCTCCAATCTTATATCTTAATTCTTTAGAATCAATTATACACTATTATTACGAAAAAATTGTGAAAGTCAAGTATAAAGTTCTGCCTTTTTTCAGGTGCCTCCCTCAAAAAAAGAGAACTGCATATCTGCAGTCCAGATACACAGTCCTCTCAATTAACCTTTCTATTATCAGCCTTCAATTGCAATGTAGCGTTTCTTGTCCTCGATGGCTTTTCCCTCCTTCTTTGGAACGCTGAATGACAGGATACCGTTCTCATACTTAGGATGAATGTCATCTTCGGTAATCTGCTCTCCTACGTAGAAGCTTCTGCTCATGTTGCCTGCGTAACGCTCATGTCTTACATAGGTGCCTTTCTCGTCCTTTTCATCTTTATCCAGACCCTTTGCAGCACTTACTGTAAGGTATCCGTCTTCAAGATGCATCGTAATTTCGTCTTTCTTGAATCCCGGAAGGTCAATATCAACTTCAAAGCTGCCATCCTTTTCTTTGACATCCGTCTTCATAAGGTTCTTCGCATGTTTTCCGTACAAAGTCTTGTCAACATCCGGAAATGCCGGATATCTAAAATCGTCCATAAAATCATCAAATAAGTTTTCTCCGAAAATGCTTGGTAATAACATTTTTCACATCCCCTTTCCTTTTTACAAGTAAACTATATCACCATTATTAGCACTTGTCAATGGTGAGTGCTAAACGTTTCTGTGAAGATTCCGTGTCGTTTTTTGCACTTTTGCTATACGTCCGATTGAATCCGGTTCAAAGCTGTGATAAAATGGAGTTATCTATAAAGAATCGAGGTTACTAAAAATGAAAAACAAGAATATTTCCAAATTCATCTCATCACTCATATACATTCTTATGGGACTTGCACTTATTATCAAACCGGCTCTTATAGAAGACCTCATTTGCTATATTTTGGCAGGAGCCGCAATCATCGTGGGCCTTATTAAACTGATTTCATATATGGCCTCCAAAGTTGAAACCAGAATTGCCGAGGATACAAACGGCTTTGCCATCGGCGTAAGCCTTATAGTTATGGGAGTTTTTATTCTCATGAAAAGCACAATGTTTGTCCTTTTGATTCCTTTTGTGCTGGGCTTTATGGTCACCTTCAAAGGAATCGAAGGCATGCAGAATGTTTTGAATCTGAAGAAATTCGGTTTCGGCTATCAGAAAGGTGCAATGATCGCTTCTCTGGCTATAACCGTTTTCGGTATCATAGTCATGGTGAATCCTTTCTCAACCATGAAAATTCTTCTGGTTATGCTGGGAATCGGTCTTCTTGCCAGCGGAGCATTTGATATGTTGGCAGATATAGTATTCACGAGAACCATTAAAAAAGCAGAAAAAGCAGAAGAAGAAAAAGAAGAACAACCGGATGCTTAATCGCCTTAACCAGTCAAAAAACGCTTTCGCCTTTCAAACCGGCGGAAGCGTTTTTTTGAATCCGTTTTATTTATGTATTTCAGTCCGACGCCTTAAAATTATATATGGGTTTTAATATGTCAATCACCTCAATTGTCAGCTAACTCAACCGGCGGTTTGTTGTCTCAATTCCGGAAAGGTGATATTATATAAGTTGTGAAAGGAGCATCCCTATGAACTATGAAAAGACAGGAAAACTAATACAGGAGCTGCGAAAAGAAAAAGGTCTGACACAGATGTCGCTGGCAGATAAACTGGGCGTTACCGACCGGGCCGTATCCAAATGGGAACGGGGAAAAAGCTTCCCCGATGTTTCCATGCTGAGGCCCCTGGCAGGAGCCCTTGGTATATCGGTCAGCGAACTTCTGGATGGAAATCTGCGGTCACCGGACAGAATCAAGCAGTTTCCGGCCGGCACGGCTACTATGGCGGTTCAGGATGCGGACAATGCGGCACTAAAAGGAATACATACATATATTAATGAAACCCAGAAGAAGGAACGTATCTGGAAAGTGGTATTTGTGATATTGATGCTGCTTTATATCTTCAATGTCAGCTGGCTTTGCCGGGAGCGCAGCGCACCGGTAAACTTTAAGGAAGGTGATCTGGAATTCAGCAGGATTCGCGTAGTGGCCGAAGACGGAAGTATGCAGACGATCACTCTGGATGCTGCGTCGGGAGAGAAGCTGAAGCTCCAAATACAGAATTTTCTCCGCGAGGAAATGCCCGATAGCGAAACCATGGGGAGACTGGAGGTTCTGCCGAGAGAATCGGCTCGGGAAATATATGTGAATCTGGAGGGTCTTGTGACTATCTACAAAGGCGTCTATTATGATCAGAGAAGCTATGAATACTACACTTTCCCTGATATAGGGCGGATTCATCAGATGCTTTGCAGTATGTGCATTAATCAACTGACTGAAGGAGGAGACTCAAATTGAACAAATATCTCTCTTTAATTTTCTTGTACAACAGGGCCGGCTATAAAAAAATCCTTCTCATTGTAGGAGCTATTCCTATATGTTTTCTTGCAATTTTTTTATTGAGAATCGGAAATCCTTATGCTGCCGGTCCCTATATGCTTATGGAGCTTGCCTTTGAAGGAGTATGGGCTGTCCTGGTACTTATTGCAGCTAATCTTATGGGACTCATAGCTGTGGTAAATTCATTAAACGGAAAAAAAGCCTTGAAAGCAGCACATTCGACTACCGGGTACACAATGAGAAGATTGCATCTGTCACCGATTTCTGCTTATCTTACAATATTTGTTTACTACCTTGCATTGATTCTTATATTTTGGGGGACAGCAACAGCTTCTTTATACGCAATCGGGAAACTGGGGCTTGCCATGTCAGGAGCCGCCGGCATTGACACCAAGCTTGCACTGGGCCTGTTAAGGACAAAAATAGGTTCCGCCCTGATTCCAATTGCACATCCCACAGTAATTGTCTTTAACATAACTTGTGTACTTGCTTTGGCAGGCGAATGTGCCAGGTCATGCTATTTAAGCTGGCATAACGGGAGACAATCAGCAAGCGTGGTGCTGCTGATAGTTCCCATGTTTATTGTTTGGGCTTTTGAACCGGAGAACAGCTATATTCTTGTAGCCACCTTCATTATTATTCTTTACGCTGCCTTCTCCTTCGGAGATGTAATTTCCAGAGAAAAACGACCTAAGGGTGATCCCTTTATGGTTAATAAGTACATGGGAATAATGGACTTGGACAGCACGGAATTCGATGACAGCGTTCGACTTGAAGCAAATAGTCCGGTGGGAACTTATGATTCACCATCCTCAGAGACCTCTCTTCTGCATAGGTACGGCAGAGATGCAGAAAGCGCCGGAAGAAAAGGGTTTAAATGGATTAACCCGGGCTTGCTCAGACGCAGATTTATGCCCCTTGGAATAAATCTGGAAAAAGCCAACGTATTATTCGGGGTGTGTATTTTTATAGGCATTGCCGAGCACTTGCTTTTCTTTGGAAGATACCTCATGCAGATGAGTGTGATAAATAACAGTATTAAGGGAATAACAATAGATTCCGGTGTGAAAATGCCCTACTTCTGGGCCCTTCAGGAACACTCATATTACGGGTACATCATTGGCATTCTGATGGTTCTCTTCATTCAGGCATATTGGAATTATTCATACTACAACAAAGAGACAAAGAGTGTATACGTTATGAAGAGGCTTCCCGACAAGAAGGAATATCTGAGGACAATCTGTGCAGTGCCGGTGATGGAGGCGCTTTGCCTGGTAATGATAATGGTTATGCATACCGCAATTGATTTATTTCTGTATGCTGTCGCAACACCGGAAATTGCCCTTCATTCGGATTATCTATCGCACATTTTACCATTTTAGGAGGTCAAAAAATGATTGAGGTTAAAAACGTATCTAAGGAATATAAAGGAAAGGTTGCTCTTTCAAATTGTAATATCCGGATCCCCAAGGGTCAGGTAATAGGTCTTTTTGGTGCTAACGGCGCCGGCAAAACCACATTGATGAAATGTATAATGGGCTTTCTGACCTTTGAGGGTGAAATCACATTGGATGGAAAAAAGATAGATCAGAGCAATATATCCAAGCTGGCTTTTGCCACCGGTGACCATTCTTTCTTTCCTTCTATTACAGCCGACGAC
>CALZFA010000057.1 GCA_945644815.1 uncultured Clostridia bacterium | reverse complement strand
ATCAGAAAGTTGTTCTTAAAATTCATAAGAGGAGGCATGTGTGCCCTGCCTGTGGAAAGAGATTTTACGAGCATATTCCTCTTGTGCCTAAGAAAAAGAATACTACATGTTACGGCATAGTAAATTACATGAAGTCACTTTAATTGTAGCTGATAAAAAACAGAGAGCCTAAGCTCTCTGAAAAAAATCAATTTTTATTTGTAGTGTGCTCCACCCCAACATTTGACATAGAGCCTTTTTGGGGAAGCTTTGCGAAAGTTCGCCTTGCGAAAACAGAGTTTTCGAGGCTCACTTTATTTTGTAGTTGCGTCGTAAAGAGCTTCTGCGTTATCCCACTCAGCGATGATTTCAGGGATTACCTTGTAAAGGTCGCCTACGATTGCGTAGTCAGCAATTTCCATGATAGGAGCATCCGGATCCTTGTTGATAGCTACGATGCAGTTTGAAGTCTGCATACCTGCTAAGTGCTGAATTGCTCCGGAAATACCGCAAGCAAAGTAGATTTCAGGCTTTACAGTAGTACCTGTCTGACCTACCTGGTGTGAATGATCGATCCAGCCAGCATCTACTGCGGCACGGGATGAACCAACAACTCCGCCAACCTTGTCAGCGAACTTCTGGATTAATTCGAAACCGGAAGCATCACCAAGACCACGTCCGCCGGAGCAGATGATCTTAGCGTCAGTCAAGGATACCATTTCCTTCATTGACTTAACAATGTCCTTGATTTCGATTCTGATGTCAGAAGCCTTGATGTCAGGCTTAACGTTAACAACTTCTCCCTTTGCACCGGGAACTCTTTCCTGCTTCTGCATTACGCCGGGACGAACTGTTGACATCTGAGGTCTTGTCTTAGGGCAGATGATGGTAGCCATCAGGTTACCGCCGAATGCAGGACGAGTCTGCTTGATGCCTGTTGAAGGATCGTTAGGGTCTAATGTGGATGTATCTAATGTAGTGTTTGCCTTAGCAAATTCGATGTACTTGGAAACCTTAACGTCAAGGTGTGTACAGTCAGCAGTAAGACCTGTGTTACATCTTGCAGCAATACGAGGAGCAAAGTCACGGCCGATGTGAGTAGCACCGTAAAGAACGATTTCAGGTTTGTATTCATCGATTAACTGCTTCATAACCTTGGTGTAACCGTCAGTTGTGTAGTTTTCAAGCAGAGGATCCTGAACCATGTAGACCTTGTCAGCGCCGTATTCGAAGCATTCCTGTGCAAGGTGATCAATCTTGTTACCGATCAGTACTGCGCAAAGCTGTGTATCATCGCTGATATCCTTTGCCAGTCTCTTACCTTCGCCGATTAATTCAAGAGCAACGTTCTGGATTTTGCCCTGTCTCTGTTCTGCGAATACCCAGATGTGCTTGTATGCGGAAAGGTCAACAGCTGCATCCTGCTTCTTTTCCTGAATTGCTCCAAACTTACATGCTGTTAAGCACTGGTTACAGAAGGAGCACTTTGCGTTTACTTTTGCAACCTTACCAAGCTTATTGCCATCATAAGGTTCGAATTCAAAAGCGTCATACGGACATGATTTAAAGCACAGTCCGCAGCCTATACATTTATCTTTTAAAATTTCAATAGCCATTGTATTTCCTCCTATTAGATGATGTGCTTACCCTTAAGCTGGATTAAGAGATTCTTAGCCTGCTCATTTTCAGTATCGCCTGCAACCTTCTGGCCCGGAGCCTTAGGAGCCGGTGTGAATGATCTGAATACGTTTGTAGGGGAAGCTTCCAGTCCAACCTTAGTCAGGTCAACTTCGATATCCTTAGCGTTCCAAACCTTAATGTCCTTAGCGCCAAAGATGCCCTTCATGTTCATATATCTTGGCTCGTTTAATTCCTTGATGGCTGTGAGCATGCATGGAGTCTGGATGTGGATTAATTCATAACCGTCTTCCAACTGTCTCTTTACTGTGATATCCTTAAGGTTATCATCAATCTGGAATTCCTCAACATATGTAACCTGAGGGAGGTCTAACTTCTCTGCAATCTGAGGGCCTACCTGAGCGGTATCTCCGTCGATAGCCTGACGACCTGCAAAGATAAGGTCTGCAGGGCCGTTTTCCTTCTCCCACTTTTTGATTGCTGCTTCCAGAGTGTTGGATGTAGCCCATGTGTCTGAACCGCCTACTGCTCTGTCGGATACCAGAATACCCTCGTCAGCACCCTTTGCGATACATTCGAAAAGAAGGTCCGTAGCCTGAGGAGGTCCCATGGATATAACTGTTACCGTTACATCCTTATATTTGTCTTTAATTTTTAATGCTTCTTCAAGAGCGTTGTTGTCATCGTGGTTAAGAATTGATGGAACACCGTCTCTGATTAATGTTCCTGTTTTAGGGTTAATCTTAATAACATTTGTATCAGGAACCTGCTTTGCGCAAACGATAATCTTAAATGCCATATCTATTCTCCTCCTACCTTATTTCTTGAAAGTCTTGCCTGCGATTACCATTCTCTGAACTTCGGAAGTACCTTCGTAGATTTCAGTAATCTTAGCATCTCTCATCATTCTTTCAACCGGATAATCCTTGGTATATCCGTATCCGCCGTGGTACTGCACGCACTTAGTGGTTACAGCCATTGCAGTTTCTGCAGCATACAACTTGGCCATTGCAGCAGCTTCACCGTAAGGTAAATGCTTATCTTTCATGTCAGCAGCTCTGTATACGAGGAGTCTTGCAGCTTCGATTCTGGTTTTTAAGTCAGCCATTTCAAACTGAAGAGCCTGGAACTGTGATAACTTTTTGCCGAACTGCTTTCTTGCGTTCATGTAATCAACTGTTACATCGAAAGCACCCTGAGCAATACCCAGTGCCTGTGAAGCGATACCAATACGTCCGCCATCAAGTGTTGACATAGCAACCTTGAAGCCGTCGCCAACCTGTCCTAACAGTCTGTCGGCAGGGATTTCGCAGTTCTGGAAAATAAGCTCTGTAGTTGAGGATGCACAGATACCCATCTTGTCCTCAGTCTTGCCGATTGAGAATCCAGGATCGCCCTTTTCTACGATGAACGCGGAGATTCCGTGGTTTCCTTTTTTCTTATCAGTCATAGCCATTACAACAAATACATCAGCATATCCGCCGTTTGTAATGAATACCTTAGCTCCGTTTAAAATCCACTTGTCGCCTGCTAATTCAGCTCTTGTCTGCTGTCCGGATGCATCTGTACCTGCGTTTGGTTCAGTAAGACCGAAAGCGCCAAGCTTCTTTCCTGACAACAGGTCAGGTAAATACTTCTGTTTCTGCTCTTCGTTACCCCAGTTAAAAATAGGCCAGCAGCACAATGAGGTATGAGCTGAACAGATTACGCCTGTTGATGCGCAAACTCTGGATAACTCCTCTACAGTAATTGCATAGGAGATATGATCTCCGCCTGCTCCACCGTATTCGGTAGGGAATGGGATACCAAGTAATCCATACTTAGCCATTTTTTCTACAGTTTCAACAGGAAATCTGTGTTCCTTGTCGATATCTGCAGCTAACGGTTCAACTTCGTTAACGGCAAATTCTCTTACCATTTTCTTTACGAATTCTTGTTCCTTCGTTAGTTGAAAGTTCATTTAAATGCCTCCTTAATTATTAATAACGGCGTCCCTTGACTGAGGACTGAATCCGTGTTTTTAACTTGTTACCCAACGTCTAAATTACACGTTAAAGACATAACAACATACATTAATATTAAAACACTTTTTTGTCAAACTTGCAAGGTCTTTTTGCAGTACTTGACGGAAAATGTCGGATTTTCTGCAAAAATTATATTTTTTGTGCCAGTTCCTTTAAAGTACTTTTCTCAATCCGGTGAATCTGTACCTGAGAAAGCCCCAATATATCGGCCACCTGTTGCTGTGTAAGGTCCCTGTAATAGCGCAATATTATTACCTGCCTCTGTCTTGGCTGAAGCCCTGCCATAGAATTTATCAGATCAATACGCGTTATGTTTTTATCCTCGCTATCCGTCCATAAATCGACCTTTTCATAATCTTCCATGTTCTTCATTGCATCCGCTGCAGTCAGTGCCTCGCTGACTCTTTCCCGCGGCAGTCCTGTCAGTTCGGAAAGCTCTGACAGTTTTGGTGAAAAGCCTTTTTGAGCTATATAACTGCTTTCAGCGCGGCGTACCAATGCCACATCACTTTTAAGGCTTCTGCTCACTTTGACCGCACCCTTGTCTCTTAGCTGTGATCTGATTTCCCCGGCAATCATAGGCACAGCATATGTTGAAAATTTCAGACCTCTCTCCGGATCAAAACGTCTGGCCGCTTTGAGCAGTCCGATGTAGCCAATCTGAATCAGATCATCCAATTCCTCATCGCAGGCATAAGAAAGCCGCAAAGCCACCGATTTGACAAGACCGGTATGCTCGCGGACCAGCTCTTCCTCTTTTGCGGCATCAAACCTGCCGGATTCTCTGTCCGGCAGCCTGCAGGCGCAGGCCTTGTCAGAAACCATAATATGTATCAAGCTTTTTGATCAGTGTTACTGTGGTTCCCTCACCGGGTTTGGAATCCACCTTTATCTTGTCCATGAAGCTTTCCATTACAGTAAAACCCATGCCTGATCTTTCTTCGCCTGTATCCGTTGTAAAGAGCGGTTCCATTGCCCTGGCAATATTTTCAATCCCTACTCCTTTATCGCTTATTTTTATGACAATAGTGTCAGGTTTAATAGTCCCCATCTCCATGGAGACATTGCCGTAGTTTCCGTCAGGATAACCGTGTATTGCCGCATTGCTGAAAGCCTCTGAAACTGCAGTTTTTATCTCCGTCAGTTCCTCTACCGTCGGATCCAGCTCCGAGGCATATGCTGCTGCTACCGATCTCGCCAACCCCTGATTTTCCAAAGAGGCGGCCATCTGCACCTTTAAAACTCTTTCCATTATGAAACTTCCTTTCTGCTGAGATATTCGATGGCCTGATCCACCGTGTCCATATAATCTATAATGGAGAAAACTCCCGCCATATTGAGAATGCTTCTCACCGCTTTAGTACCGCCGGATATTGCAACCCGGCCTCCCGAAGCACTAAGCTTTCTGTATCTTCCAAGAATAATTCCGATTCCTGAGCTATCCATAAAAGTAACTCTGGAAAGGTCGATAATAAGGTTTTTTGAACCATACCCCTCCATAGCTTCATCAATATCCGCTCTCGCCTTGGCGCTGCAGTGGTGATCTACCTCTCCCAAAAATTCTGCAACCAGAATGTTATCCTTTATACCGAAAATAATATCCATTTCCAAAACCTCCTGTCCCATACTGATTATAAACCCGTCCGGACACAGTGTCTTTAGGAAATACTGACGAAAAAGCACTTCTTTTGTCGAATGGGCAGGTGTGGCGTGCTTTTAAAGCTCGCAGCATTCCACAAGAAAAAAATAAAAATATTGGTTTACTGGGGAATTTTTGGATATTTATGTAATTTATAGATTAAATTCCGACACAAACAGCCCCAAAACGCCAAAATTTTCCCCAGTAAATCGCTAAAATTCACACGATTTTGTGGAAAATCACGTTACGAACTAAGCCACTAAAAAAGACTGCCCGTTTTCTGAGCAGTCTCTCATTTTTTGAAAACAGTTAAAGGTAATCCCTCATTTTAATCGCCAGGCTTTCTTCCATGGAAATGAGTTTTTTTGCAATATCCTTGGAATGCTCGTCAGCAGCGGCATATTGATTCAGATAGCGTGAAAGAGATTTTACTCCCATGTTGCATCCATCTGTAATCAGGTCTGCAACCGTATCATCACCCTCCTCTATTGCCATCATAACATTAGTCTTTATCCAGGACATTCCCTTTGCCATAGCCGGCGGTTCCTTGTCTGGCTTTCCGTAGCTTTCCAGCAGTTTTTCCGTCTCCGAACCCAGACGGTTATGCTCATCCTTGGACAAGGAGAGAATGTTCTTAAGTTTTTTATCTGTTATACGATCCAGAACCTCGTCTATGGAAGCTGTTCCCATTTTTATTCCTGCGCTGCACTCCCTCAACAGACTGATTGTATCTTCATGTACCATCATAACACCTCCTATTGAGGTATTATGCCCATTGTCTGAATTATAAACCTGTCGAGGGTTGCTATTCCGGTATTATATTAACGATTTCCTGTGATTTTACGGCGGCTTCAATAAGACCCTCTACATCAAGCTTGCTCTCGGATTGAAGAATTCTCTCAAGCTTCGGTTTAGTTGTCGGATGCTTTGGCAGAAAGACAGTACAACAATCCTCATAAGGCTGAATGGATGTCTCAAAAGTGCCTATTTCCTGCGCTTTGTCCATGATGTCAACCTTATCCATTGCAATCAGCGGACGCATTACAGGCATGGATACGCTGGCATCGGTTACCACCAGAGCTTCTGCAGTCTGGCTGGCCACCTGACCGAGATTTTCGCCTGTAATAAGCATCATGCACCCTGTTTCCTTTGCTATTCTTTCAGCTATGCGCATCATAAAGCGACGCACCAGAATCGTGGTTTCCTCTTCCGGGCAGTTCATTACTATCTGTTCCTGTATGGGCAACAGGTTTATCACATGCATCTTAAACCGCCCGCAGTAAGAAGCCACTATGCGGGCCAAATCCTCAACCTTTTCCTGAGCACGCTGGCTGGTGTAAGGATAGGAGTGGAAATGCACCGCCTCTATGAGCATGCCTCTTTTTGCCATCATCCATGTTGCCACCGGACTGTCAATACCTCCGGAAAGGAGGGTAAGTCCCTTGCCGTTGGTTCCCAGAGGCAGACCGCCGAAGCCGGCAATCTTTCCTTCATATATATAGGTCCGGTCGCTTCTCACATCCACATGGAGTAACACATCCGGTTTGTGAACATCCACCTTGAGAACCTTACATCCCACCAGCACCTTGGCACCGATGATTCTGCCGATTTCCGGAGACTTTACAGGGAAAGTTTTATCTGCTCTCTTTCCCTCCACTTTGAAAGTCCTGATGCCTCTTTCCTCTATAAGGTTCATCATGTACCTTACGGCTTCATCTCCAATAGCGTTAAGTTCCGATGATGCCTCTACCGCCTTGCTTATGGATGCCACGCCGAAAACTTTTGAAATCTCTTTGATGATTGCGTTTATGTCCAGATTTTTTTCAGCCCTTACGAAAATCAGTCCTTCATGCCTTCTCACGTCAACGCCGTCAAAGGCTCTGAGATTCTTTTTAATTCTGTCAACCAGCATTCTCTCGAAATAGGGCTTGTTCATGCCTTTTAAAGCTACCTCGCCACAGCGGACAATTAAGATATTCTGTTCGTTCATCTTTTTCTCCTCACTCCGGCAAATGGGTTGGTGCCGGTTAATTTTAACTTAAATTTTATTTAATAATCAAACATAACCGTTTTAAAGAAATTTTCACTTAGTCCTCATCGCAGGAAATCGTTCAAATTTCTCAAAACGCTCATTTTCTACATTTAATCGCTGTTATCTGAAGCTGCCCAGCTTTCTGAAACTTATAACAGCCCGCTTTACTTTATCCAGTACATAGTCCATTTCTTCAACGGTATTAAA
This sequence comes from uncultured Clostridia bacterium, assembly GCA_945644815.1. Taxonomy (GTDB): domain Bacteria; phylum Bacillota; class Clostridia; order Peptostreptococcales; family Anaerovoracaceae; genus SUG1106. Next base: position 1,789 of record CALZFA010000057.1, on the reverse strand, counting down.
CTCGCTGAAGCTGAATCGAACGGCGCTTTCTATTTCCTTATCATTAAGCCCCATGGCGGTAAGCACATGACTCTGTCCTTTTTTGTTGGAAGAACAGGCAGAACCTGTGGACACAAATATTCCGTCCTGCTCCAGTGTGTGAAGAATTACTTCGCCGCGAGTTCCCATAAAGGAAACGTTAAGAACAGACGGGCAACAGGTTTCATCTTCGGGACTGTTGATAAGCACATCAGGTATCTCCTGTTTTATCCCCTCAAGCAAGTGTTTTCTTGCTGCAGTCATTGCCGCCCTTCTATCCTCAAAATTATCAAGAGCAATCTTTGCAGCCAGCCCGAAACCTATAATTCCCGGTGTGTTTTCCGTGCCTGAGCGCATATGTCTTTCCTGACCGCCTCCCACCATAAAAGGTTTCAGGTTAAGGCCTTTTTTTGCGTACAGCGCGCCTATTCCCTTAGGACCGTGTATCTTGTGGCCGCTTGCAGAAATAAAATCCACACCGCACCATTCCTTTTTAACGCTCACGGGCACTTTCCCCAAAGCCTGTACAGCATCGCTGTGCAGCCATACATTGGTTCCGTGTACCCTGTTAAACTCATCCTTCATACGGGCGATTTCACCTACAGGCATAATAGTTCCCGCTTCGTTGTTCACACCCATTATCGAGATCAATATGGTATCCTTCGTGAGGGCTCGCCTGAGTTGCTCCATGTCCAGATGGCATTGTCTGTCCACTCCTATATACTCCACCTCAAACCCGGCCTCCTCAAGCCTTTTGGCCGGCTCCAGCACTGCGGGATGCTCCACCGCAGACACAATAATCTTTTTTCCCGTATGTTTTTTTGCTTCGGCTGCCCCTGACAGAACCGTATTGTCCGACTCGGTACCTCCCGAAGTAAAATATATTTCCTCCTCTGTCCCCCCGAAGACGGCTGCCAGCGCCTTTCTTGCCTCTCTGACCTTCTTTTCCGCCGCAATACCCAGACTGTGCAGAGACGAAGGATTTCCGTAGGTGTCACGCATGACCTGCACCATAACATCGGTCACCTGATCGTACTGTCTGGTGGTTGAGCTGTTATCCAGATAAATCAGCATTTATTTCCCTCTCTAAGTTTTATTTCTACGCAAAGATAAGCAACGAAACCTTCGCTGCTTATCACATTCTAACACATTATTAAATCTCTTTCCACATTAAATTTCACTCCCTACATCAGCTCACAGATAAGGTCTGAAAACTCTGCAGGATTTTCTACGGACATGCCGGCGATAAGACGTGCCTGTGCGTAGAGCAGCTTGGCGTATTTTCCCAGTTTTTCATCGTCACCTGAGGCAGCAATCTGCCGAAGCCTTTCTGCTACGGGATGCTGACTGTTAATCTCCAGAACAAGCTCGGCTTTGACCTTTTCATCCAAAGGCATTGCGTTGAGAGTCTTTTCCATTTCTAATGAAAGAGCTCCCTCCGAAGTAAGGCACACAGGATGTTTTTTGAGTTTGTTTGTAAACCGTACTCCGGCAAGGCCTGCATCAATAGCATCGTTCATTTTAGAGAGCATATCTGCCGCTTCATCGTTGACCTTTTTCAGTGCCTCTTTTTCCTCCTCTGAGGAAATGTCGAAACTGTCGCCACAGATGTTTACAAAGGTCTTTCCGTCATACTCAGACAGCATCTGAATTGCGAATTCGTCAACCTGATCTGTCATGTAGAGGATTTCAAAGCCTTTTTCTTTGACCATGTCTGTCTGAGGCAGCATTTTTATCTTATCGATAGTTTCGCCGCAGGCATAATAGATCT
>CALZFA010000056.1 GCA_945644815.1 uncultured Clostridia bacterium | reverse complement strand
TCAAGATCTGCAGTTCAGGTGGCAGCACTTCCAAAGGGCGGTCTGCTTGAAATTGAGGCAGTTGCATATATAGGATAAAATACTTTGAATTAATAATCGTTTCGGAGAAAAGAGATAAAGTGAAAGAAATAGAACGGAATTACAATCAGTCAATCTTTAGAGTATTCATATCATATTTCAAAGAACACAGGAAACTGTTCGTGCTGGACATGCTGTGCGCCTTTGCGGTAGCAGCAGTAGATGTGGCTTTTCCGCTGGTTTCCAGGTACGCCATGTATGAACTTCTTCCTGACAAACTGTATCAGACCTTCTTTGCGGTGATGGCTATTGTTTCGGCGGCCTTTATTGTGAGGGCATTGCTGAACTACATCATAACCTACTGGGGTCATACATTCGGAATCAGGGTTGAAGCGGACATAAGAGAAGACTTGTACAGACATCTGCAGCGGCTTGATTTTGACTTTTTTGACCGCAACAGAACCGGCAAGCTGATGAACAGGCTTACAGGCGACCTCTTTGAAATTACAGAATTAGCACACCACGGTCCTGAGGATCTGCTGATTTCGGCAGTGACTATTACAGGAGCTCTTTTTGTCATGTTTGCGGTAGAGTGGAGACTGGCGCTGGTGGTGCTGACCATTATACCGATTTTCGTTCTGGTGGTGGTTTCCTGCAAAAACAGCATGATGAATTCTTCGGCCAGGGTGAAGCAGAAGATGGCAGATATCAATGCGGACATAGAATCCACTCTTTCAGGCATGAAAACCTCCAAGGCCTTTGACAATCAGGATGTGGACTATGAGCGTTTTGACAGGTCAAACGAAATATATAAGGGCTCCAAAACAGGATATTATAAAGCGATGGGGCGCTTTAACGCCTCCATGGAGTTTTTCATATGCATTCTCCAGGTGGCAGTCATCGCCGCAGGGGGCTGGCTTATAATGAAGGAAAAGATGAATTATATAGACCTTATAACCTTCATGCTGTATATAACCTCTTTCATTACCCCGGTGAGAAAGCTTGCAACCTTTGCCGAAATATTTACCAACGGACTTGCGGGACTGAGGAGATTCGTGGAAATTATGCGGGTTCAGCCCAGCATCAAGGAAAGCCCTGACGCTGTGGATCTGACTGATGTAAAGGGCCGGCTGACCATGGAAAATGTGTTTTTCGGATATAATGACCAGACAGAGGTTCTTCACGGAATTTCCATGACCATAAGTCCCGGAGAAAGCGTTGCTGTGGTAGGTCATTCCGGAGGGGGCAAAAGTACTCTTTGCCAGCTGATACCGAGATTTTATGATGTAGACAGCGGAAGCATTTCTATAGACGGTCGTGATATAAGAACGGTTACCAAAAGCTCTCTGAGAAACGCTGTGGGAATTGTCCAGCAGGATGTATTTCTGTTTGCGGACACCGTTTACGAAAACATCAGATACGGAAGACCCGATGCCACACTTGAAGAAGTGGAGGCGGCAGCCAGAGAAGCAGAAATATATGACGACATAATGGACATGCCTGACGGATTTGATACCTATGTGGGTGAACGGGGAACGTTGCTTTCCGGAGGACAGAAACAGAGAATATCTATTGCGCGTATTTTCCTTAAGAACCCGCCTATACTGATACTGGACGAGGCGACCTCTGCCCTTGACAGTGTAACGGAGGCCAACATACAGAAAGCCTTCGGCAGACTTTCCCAAGGAAGAACCACCATTACCATAGCCCACAGACTTGCAACGGTAAAAAATGCGGACAGAATTGTGGTTATCGAGGATGGCAGGATACAGGAAGAGGGCACCCATGAAGAACTTATAGCAAAGGACGGAATGTATGCACAGCTGTATCACACTCAGATGCTGGCGGGTCAGCAGTAAATAATATTGATAACGGGCAAAAAACAAAAAAATTGCAATAAATAACTTCCTCTTACAGCTGCAAATATGGTATAATATTTGACAGTGATTACATCGGTGCTTACATAGTGCCGCGAGGAGGCTTTATGAAACCTGTATATAAACGAGTTTTGCTTAAAATAAGCGGAGAAGCGCTGGCGGGCAGCGAGCGTTTTGGTATAAATGAGGAAATGACCCGCAAGGTGGCCGGCGAAGTAAAACAGATTCACGACCTCGGAGTAGAGGTTGCCATCGTAGTGGGCGGCGGCAATTTCTGGCGGGGGAGGACCAGCAAGGATATGGACAGAGCCACGGCAGACTATATGGGAATGCTTGCTACTGTTATGAACTCTCTGGCACTTCAGGATGCTTTTCTGGCTCTGGGAGTACCGGCAAAGGTACAGACCGCAATCGAAATGAGGGAGATTGCTGAGCCTTACGCAAGGAGAAAAGCTTTGAGTCATCTGGAAAGCGGTGATGTGGTAATATTCGGTGCAGGCACGGGCAATCCTTTCTTTTCAACGGATACCACTGCAGCCCTGAGAGCAGCTGAAATCGATGCCGAGGTAATTTTGTTAGCCAAGAACATTGACGGCGTATACGACAGCGATCCGGCTGTTAACCCGGATGCAAAGATGTTCACAGAACTCACTCATATGGACGTTGTGGAAAAGGACTTAAAGGTTATGGACCTTACTGCAGCAACGCTTTGTAAGGATAACAACATAAAAATTCATGTATTTGCCATCGCAGAGGAAGGCAATGTACTTAAAGCCATTGCAGGCGAAAAAATAGGAACTATTATCAAATAACCCGGAGGAGTTAAAATGGAAGGTATTAAAAAACATCTTGAAGAAAGAAGTAAAAAGACTATATCGGTTTTAAAAGAGGATCTGAACACAGTAAGGGCAGGAAGGGCCAACCCTGCACTGCTTGACAAGGTGATGGTTGACTACTATGGCAGTCCTACACCTCTTAAAAACCTGTCCAACATTTCCGTCCCTGATCCGAGAACACTTTTGATTTCACCTTTTGACCCCAAGTCAATCCACGAAATTGAAAAGGCGATAAACATTGCCAACATCGGCATCAACCCTTCCAATGACGGAAAATGCGTGAGACTGGTAATTCCTCAGGTTACTGAGGAAAGAAGAAAAGAACTGACAAAGACCGTCAAGAAGATGGGAGAGGACAGCAAGGTAGCCATCAGGAATATCCGCAGAGAGGCCAATGATGAGCTTAAGAAGCTGGAAAAGAACCACGAAATCACAGAGGACGATTTAAAGAAAGCTCTTGATGATGTGCAGAAGGCGACAGATAAGACTATTAAAGAAATCGACGATGTAATTGCCGGAAAAGAAAAAGAAATAATGGAAGTATAGCAATAAGGTGTGTGGCTGCTTAGATTAAGGGCAGCCACATTACTTAACGGGAGAAATATGACAGAAAGTAGCAATATGCCTCGCCATGTGGCCATCATTATGGACGGAAACGGGCGTTGGGCGAAAAAAAATGGTGTTTCAAGGCTGGCCGGTCACAATCAGGGCATGCTGGCCATGAAAGAGATAATAAAAAAAGCAGACATGATGGGCATAAAGTACCTGACGGTTTATGCCTTTTCTACAGAAAACTGGAAACGCTCCCAGGAAGAGGTCGGAGGTATATTCAACCTGCTGGTCAAGTTTGTGGGAAGCGAGCTTGCTGAGCTTGACGAAAACAATGTGAAGGTGCACATACTGGGGGAATACCGTGAAAAGGTTCCCGGGGCGGCTGTTGCCAGCATCGACAGAGCCCTTGAGACCACGGCGGATAACGACGGACTGCAGTTTAACATTGCTTTAAATTACGGCAGCAGAGCGGAAATCACCAGGGCTGTAAAGAGAATATGTCATTTGACTGAGAGCGGTGTAATCAAGTCGGAAGAAGTGACTGAGGAAATGATTGCAATGGCACTGTACACAGGTAACGACAACGGCAACATACCGGACCCTGACCTTATAATAAGGACAAGCGGAGAAGAAAGACTCTCAAACTTCCTGTTATGGCAGGCTGCTTACAGTGAATTTGCTTTTACTGACACTTTGTGGCCTGACTTTACGCCGGAGGAATTTGAGAGCATAATTGAGGAGTTTTCAACAAGAGGAAGGCGATTCGGAGGAAGGATTTGAATATGAAGACAAGAATTATTTCGGCGTGTATTATGCTGCCGCTTCTTATACTGGTATATATGGGAGGCATCTGGATTACAGCTGCCGCCTTTGTTGTAGGCATCATCGGACTCAACGAATTCTATAAAGGATTTGAAGCCGTGGGAACGGTGCCGTGCAAGCCTCTGGGCTATACAGCGGCAGTGCTGCTCTACGGATTTAATATTTTTTTTCCTGATGATTACAGATTCGTCATGTTCTGGGCAGCGTTGACGGTAATTGCATCAATGGTTTACGGATTTGATGTGGAAAAGAGAAAGCTTCAGGATATGACCTCCACTCTGATGGGGATATTCTATACGGTCTTCCTGTCATACCATATTGTACTTATCGAACAGTCATCTTTCAGACAGCTGATCTGGCTGGTTTTCCTGGCTGCTTTCGGTACGGATATCATGGCTTATTTCACGGGAATGGCCCTTGGAAAACACAAGCTCTGTCCTCATCTGAGTCCTAAAAAAAGCATTGAAGGAGCTGTAGGCGGAGTGATAGGCAGTGTGATATTGTGCGTGCTTTTCGGACATTTCTTTGCACCGGATTTCAAGGTTCTGTGTCTTGTAATCGGCTTCTTTGGCAGCATCGTTTCACAGCTGGGAGATCTTTCGGCATCGGCCTTCAAGAGACAGATGGGAATCAAAGATTACGGAAATCTTATTCCGGGACACGGAGGCATATTGGACAGATTTGACAGTGTCCTGTTTGCTGCACCGGCAGTTTTTTACTGCATAGAATTTCTGGCATAAGCAATTTCCGCCATAAGATATAGGCTTAATAAAGGGTTGATTTCACAATGAAGAAAATTACTATTTTGGGAAGTACCGGTTCAATCGGGACTCAGACTTTGGATGTGATAAGAGAAAATCCTCACCTGTTCCGGGTGTCTGCACTGACCTGCGGCTCCAATACCGGGCTTTTGGCAAAGCAGATAGAGGAATTCGGACCTGAGCTGGTTGTTACGGAAAAGGAAGAGGATGCACTGCGTCTTGCCGGAGAATTTCCGGAAGTGGAGGTTTCCTGGGGAAGACAGGGTCTTATCGATGCCGCATGCTGCGGATGTGATATGGTGCTAAATGCTCTCGTTGGAATGAGAGGGCTTGAGCCGACATATTATGCTATACAGGCGGGAAAAGATATAGCCCTTGCCAACAAGGAAACTCTGGTGGCAGGCGGGAGTCTGATTATGGAAGCCGCTCGAAGAAAAGGAGTGAAGATTCTGCCCGTAGACAGCGAGCACAGCGCTATTTTTCAGTGCCTTGAGGGTAACACGGGCCGGACTTTCAACAAAATCCTTCTGACGGCTTCAGGAGGACCTTTCCGCGGATATTCTCTTGAGCAACTGGAAAAAGTAACATTGAAGCAGGCTCTGAGGCATCCTAAATGGACCATGGGAGCTAAGATTACCATAGATTCGGCTACCATGATGAACAAGGGACTTGAGGTCATTGAGGCAAGATGGCTTTTTGATGCACCTGCAGAGAAAATCCAGATCCTGGTTCATCCTCAGAGCATTGTTCATTCGGCGGTGGAATTTGAGGATAAATCGGTGATTGCCCAGCTTGGCGTGCCGGATATGAGAATACCCATAAGTCTTGCTTTAGGATATCCGGACAGACTTAAAAGCAGCCAGCCGGGCCTGGACTTTTTCGGACAGGGAGCAAATCTTACTTTTGAGGAGCCGGACAAATCAGTATTCAGGTGCATAGGCTTTGCTTATGAAGCGATAAAAGAGGGCGGCAGCTTTCCTGTGGTTCTGAATGGAGCTAATGAGGTGCTTGTGGATCTTTTCCTCAAAGAAAAGATAAGATTCATAGATATTCAGAACACTCTCGAGAGGGTAATGGACAGACACCGGCCTGAGTATGATCTTGATCTGGAAGGCATCCTTGGGGCTGACCGCCGGATAAGAGAGAGCATAAAGGAGTATTTAGATTAAATGAAAACAGCTATACTGGCAATTATATTATTTTGCGTGATGATATTCCCCCATGAGCTGGGGCACTTTATCGCAGCAAGAAGAGTGGGAGTAAAAGTCAACGAATTTGCTTTTGGCATGGGTCCTGCAATATGGAAGAAGCAGGGCAGACAGACCCTTTACAGCATCAGACTTTTCCCTGTAGGCGGCTTCTGCGCTATGGAGGGAGAGGATGAGGATTCCGACGAGCCGGGAGCTTTCGGAAATAAAAAACCGTGGCAGAAAATTCTTGTGCTGGCAGCAGGGTCTTTTATGAATATAATCTGTGCCATCCTCATAATGTCACTGATCATTGGAATCATGGGATTTACCACTACGGTAATAGACCAGGTGACGGCTGATATGCCTGCAGAAGCGGCCGGAATAATGGCCGGTGACAGGGTTCTGAAAATTGACGAAACAGAAATTGAGCAGTGGGCTGATGTCTCCAGAGCCATACAGGCTTCAGAAGGCGAGGCCATGGAAGTGTCCGTTGAGAGAGATAAGGAAATTCATACTCTTACCGTAGTTCCTCAGCTTACAGAGGGTGTGGATGCTCAGGGAAATCCTGCTCAGGGATATGCTCTTGGAATAACATGCAGAATAAGTCACAATCCGCTTAAAGCGGTGGTCGACGGTGTTCAGTCCACATGGAACATGGTCAAAATGATGTTTTCGGCTCTGGGACAGCTCTTTTCGGGGCAGGCCGGAGTCGATGAGCTTTCGGGGCCCGTAGGCATGATAAATATGGTAAGCCAGACTGCCCAATACGGTTTCTGGTACTATGGTTTCCTTACAGCACTTATCTGCGTAAACCTGGCAATTATCAATATGCTGCCTCTTCCGGCACTGGACGGCGGCAGAATCATATTTGTGATATACACAATGATTACCGGTAAAAAAGTCAGCGAAAAGGTGGAGGGAACCGTTCATTTTATAGGAATTGTGCTGCTGCTGGGGTTAATGGCCTTTGTGACAATGAACGATATAACTCGGATATTCGGATAGGGTAAAAAATGGATGAAATAACGATCAGAACAGCAACGCAGCAGGATGCAGAGACTTTGCTGCAGTCAGAACCTTCTCTGAGGTAAATCTATGAACGGGCAGATATGAAGACTTTGAGAGGTGAAAAACATTAAATACTTGGCAAACATCATAACGGCAAGCCGGTTGGCAGCGGCACCCTTGATTATCATTACAGAAACATTTTCGACGCCATTCTATGCGTTGTATTTATTTTGCGGCATTTCAGATATGTTAGACGGTCCTGTGGCCAGAAAAACAGGCAGTGAAAGCAGATTCGGCGAGGGGCTTGACAGCGCTGCAGACCTGATTTTCATAGGAATCTGTCTTTATAAGATTCTGCCCGAGCTGGGTATTCCAAGGTGGCTGTGGATATGGATTGGGGTTATTGCAGCAATAAAGGTTGTAAATCTTATATGCGGATATGTCTGCAGACATGAGCCGGTATTCTTACATACGACGGCAAACCGGGTCACGGGGTTTATGCTTTTTGCGGCAGCCTTCTTAGTGAAGCTTATACCTATACAGCAGATTGGCGCGGTTCTGTGCATGGCAGCCACATTTGCGGCAGTTCAGGAGGGCCATTTTATCAGGACAGGTAAAACAGATACAACTGGCAGGAAAGGAAGAGAGCATTATGACTGAATATGAGCTCAGACATAAAACCAAACAGGTAAGAATAGGAGACCTCCTCATAGGAGGAGGCGAGCCTGTAACGATACAGTCCATGACCAATGTGGACTCACGGGATGAAGCGGCACTGCTGAAACAAATCTCAGAGCTTACAGACGCAGGATGCCAGATAGTCCGCATTGCCGTGCCTGACATGGAGGCTGCGGAAGCTTTCGGCAGAGTAAAGCAGAAACTTCTGCAGGACGGAAACCGTGTGCCCCTTGTGGCGGACATCCACTTTGATTATCGACTGGCCATAGCAGCCATAAAGGCGGGAGCTGACAAGATCAGAATCAACCCCGGAAACATAGGCGGTCATGACAGAGTCAAGGCTGTAGTTGAGGCGGCCAAAGAAAGAGAAATACCTATCAGAGTAGGCGTCAATTCAGGCTCACTGGAAAAACACATACTGCAAAACCACGGTGGCGTAACAGCAGATGGACTTGCAGAAAGCGCTATTGCAAACCTTAAAATAATTCAGGATATGGGCTATGACAAGCTGGTGGTGTCCATAAAGTCATCAGATGTGAGGATGAATTATGAAGCTCATAAACTTTTGGCGGCAGGAACGGACTGTCCGGTGCATATCGGTATAACCGAGGCAGGCACATTGGAACGCGGAAAGGTGAAGTCCGCCGTGGGAATCGGTGCTTTGCTTCTGGAGGGAATAGGTGATACCATGAGAGTGTCTCTGACCGCCAATCCGGTGGAAGAGGTTATCTTTGCCCGGGAAATACTCAAAAGTATAGGTCTGAGAAAATCAGCCGTTGATCTGGTATCGTGCCCGACCTGCGGCCGCACCAGAATCGATCTGCAGAATCTGGCATCTCAGGTGGAATCAAAGCTTCCGGCCCTTGAAGAAAAGCTGATGCTCACGGACAGCCCGTCAATTAAGGTGGCAGTTATGGGCTGTGCTGTCAACGGTCCGGGAGAAGCAAGAGAAGCAGACTTTGGAGTGGCCGGAGGAGACGGCAGAGGTATTATCTTTGCCAAAGGCGAAATCCTTATGACCAATGTACCTGAGGAAGAAATCGCCGACAGACTCATAAACATAATCGAGGGGAAAATATGCGGGAAATAATCGACGGAGCTATAGGCTGGGAGAAAATAGGTACCGTAAAAAGAAATAAAGACGAATATAGATATACATTGGGAAAGGGTGTAATCCACAGGGAAACGGGAGTCCTTACGCTGCCGTTAACCCTGAATTTTGTTGTACCTTTTCTTGACTGTGAAAAAATCAAAGCTATCATTATTAATAAACTGAACATGCTGAAGGATGTGGAGTTTGACTTTACATACGAAGATATGATTTTATCTGATGAGGAGATAATAGGTCTTTATATTCCGCATATGATACATACGCTAAACGGCTCCTTTGTGTCCATCACCAAAGCAATTGACGAAAAAAACTTTGAGCTTAAAGGAGACACGCTGGTTATATATTCTCTCGGAAATGTGGCTACCAAACAGCTGAACATGAAGGTGGCACATGAGTTCAGCCACATGCTCAAGGAGACCTTTAGGATAGGCGTCAAGGTGGAGTTTAAGAACAACGAAGCTCTTTACAGAGAGAAGGAAAAGCATTTTAAGGAAAGCGAAGCCAGGGATATAGAGCTATCAATGAAGGAACATGCGGAGGATCTCAGACAGAAGGCGGAGGCCAGAGCTAAATCTGTGGCAGCCGCAGGAGGCAGGAACAGCGGCGGAAACAACGTAGGCGGCGATGCGGGTGGAAACAGCGTAATGAGCCAGAGCGGCCGGGGAGCAGGTCAGAGCGGC
>CALZFA010000055.1 GCA_945644815.1 uncultured Clostridia bacterium | reverse complement strand
TATGGGGTTAACAACGATAGGAGGTTAAAAAATGAACGAAATTCCCCTAACGTCTCAATACAGACACGAGCTGAAGTACAGGATTAATCCTGCATTTTCCAATGCACTTCGTCAAAGACTTCGTACCTGTATGCTCAGAGACCCCAATTCAAAGGACGACGGACGCTATACCGTCACCAGCCTTTATTTTGACAATTGCTTTGACAAAGCTTTAAAGGAAAAACGCCATGGCCTTAATCGGCGGGAATCAAAATGCAGACTCAGCTTCTCAGACCTAAGTCCATAGTCCGCTATAGCAGAGAAGCTTTTATCTATGGCCCGGGAAACGTCAGAGTCACTCTTGATACTGCTCTTCTTTCCTGTCCGGAACCGGAGTTTTTTTCAGTCAGTCCCCTGTGGGATGGCTGTCTGTGCCCGGTGTTGTTCTTGAAGTCAAGTACGACCGGTACCTGCCGCAAATCATCGAGCAGCTTATAGGCTGTGACATACCGCAGCTGCAGTCATTTTCCAAGTATGCAGCCTGCAGAATCATTTTTTAACGGAGGAAAATTATTATGACATTTAACGACATTTTTAAATCCGGTTTTTTAGAAAGCGTTTCCGGCTTTTCTGTTACAGATACCCTTCTGGGACTTGTTTTTTCCTTGGTTATAGGGCTTTTTATCTTCCTCATATACAGGAAAACCTGTGCCGGAATTATGTATTCATCAAACTTTGCCCTGACCCTTATAGGTCTCACCTTGGTTACAACTCTGGTCATCATGGCGGTAACATCAAATGTGATACTGTCTTTAGGTATGGTCGGTGCCTTGTCCATCGTAAGATTCCGTGCCGCCATTAAAGAGCCGGTAGAAATCGTCTATCTCTTCTGGTCCATCGCTGCAGGCATCGTGGTGGGAGCCGGGCTTATTCCTCTATCCCTTATCGGCTCGGCTATTATAGGTCTTGTACTTTACATTATGGCAAGCCGCAAAACCCACGAAAGTCCATACATGCTTGTGCTCCGCCTGTCCGATGAATCCGGTGAACAAAACGCTATGAAGATAGTTGGCGAAAATGCTGCGAAAACAGTTGTCAAAGCCAAGACCGTAAGCAAATCGGGAATAGAACTTTCTGTGGAAGTAAGGCTGAAGGATCCGTCCACTTCCTTCATCAACAGGCTTTGTAAAATCGACGGCGTAACAGACGCCACATTGGTAAGCTATAGCGGAGAATATATGTCGTAACGACGGAAAGTGACAAGCCATGATTGATAACAAGCACATAGACAAACTTGCGGTTGTGTTCATGCTTTTAGCCGTTATAGGCCTTATGGCTTTTATGATATGCTATGAAGGCTTCAATAATGCTTCCGGGACTGTGATGGACTACGAAAGTTCTGTCTTTGACAGATCAGAAATAATAGATATTGATATTTCCATTGATGAGTCCCAATGGGAGAATCTGCTGGAAAATGCCATTTCAGAGGAGTACTTCCCCTGTGATGTGACCATAAACGGCACCAGCTATAATAATGTGGCCATCAGAGCCAAAGGCAATACCAGCCTTTCTATGGTAGCCTCCTCCGATTCGGACAGGTTCAGCTTCAAAATAAGCTTCGATGAATACGCAGACGGTCAGAATCTATATGGCCTTTCATCCTTGATACTTAACAACTGCTACAGTGATGCCACCATGATGAAAGAAGCCATTTGCTATGATATGTTCAACTTTCTCGGAGCTGATGCCAGTCTGTACAACTATGCCAAGATCTCTGTCAACGGGCAGTATTGGGGAGTATATCTGGCTCTTGAGCCTGTAGATGAAGAGTTTGCCATAAGAAATTACGGCCTTAATTACGGTCACATATACAAGCCTGACAGCATGGAAATGGGAGGTCCGGGCAAAATGCGTGATTTTAAAGTAGACTCACAGGGTAATGCAGAAACCGCTTCTTTTGGAGATAATATGTCATTTCAGGCACAAGGTCAGTCCCAGAACAGTGAAGGTCCGGGTCAGCGCCCCGACGCAGGTTTTGCTGCTGATCAGGGCAGGCAGCCCGGGTTCGGTCTGCAAGGTGAAGGTGCAGGCGGTTCACGCAGCGGCAGCGGGTCTGACTTGAACTACATTGACGATGACCCTGACAGCTATCAGACTATCTGGGAAAACTCCATCTTCAAATCTACAGATGCTGATCACAGTCGTGTTGTCACTGCTCTTAAAAACATCTGCAGTGATGATGTTTCTGCCCGTACCCTTGAACGCTATATGGATGTTGATAACATTCTGCGCTACATGGCAGTTCACAACTTTGTTGTAAATCTTGACAGTCTCAGCGGAAATATGGCTCATAACTATTATCTTTACGAGGAGGATGGCAGACTTAACATTATACCATGGGATTACAACCTGGCATTTGGAGGGTTCCAGTCCGGAAATGCCAGTGAGGTAATAAACTTTCCTGTAGACACTCCTTTTTCAAGCGGTATCTCCATGGAAGACAGACAGTTCTTTGCAGCTTTACTTGAAAACGAAGCGTATCTGGCAAAGTACCACGAATATCTGAGAATGCTGGCTGAAGAATATGTGGAGGGCGGTCAGCTTGGAAAAACTGTGGAAAGCATCCGTGCCTCCATAGACTCCCTTGTGGAGAGGGACCCAACAGCCTTCTATACCTATGAAGAATACACAGCAGCGGCTGACATGTTTGTGAATACAGCCAAGCTGCGGGCAGAAAGTGTCCTTGGTCAGATTGAAGGCAGTATTCCTTCAACATGGGAAGGACAGCAGACAAATCCCGAAGCTCTTGTCGATGCTTCCTCTATAAACATATCCGTCATGGGAACTCAAGGCGGAAATAGAGGCGGTAACCAGAGCAATGATGGCGGTGGTAAAGATGAAATGCCGCAGAACGGCCAGCTGTCCGGTGACATTTCCGAACCACCTGAAATGCCCGGCGACAACGCAACACGGCCGGCAATGCCGGATGATAACTCCACACAGCCGGAACTGCCGGGCGATGGGCAAACACCTCCGGGAGGCAGTTTCGGCGGCCAGCCTCCTGATGGTATAAAACCGAGCTGAAACACGCATAAAGCCTCCGAGTGTGCGAAAACTGCCACATGCTCAGAGGCTTTATTTTATGTTTTATTCCCCTTTTGACTTCTATAGTCTGCCGACTTTATACATTTTTAATCCCTCTCATACTCCAGTATATCTCCCGGCTGGCATTGAAGAACCTCACATATTGCAGCCAGGGTGGAAAATCTTATAGCGCTTATTCTGCCGTTTTTTATTTTGGAAAGGTTTACGTTGGCAACCCCCACTTTTTCTGACAGCTCATTAAGACTTATTTTTCTGTCCGCCATGACTCTGTCAAGTCTAAGCACAATATGTCCCATTGCTTCACCTCCATTTACAGCGTTTCATCTGACTCCTGCTGCAATCCTGTCCCGTATTTAAAGATAGTACACAGGCAGATTGTCACCACAAAGGCTATAACAAGACCGCAATTCAGATGGAAGCTTATCCCGCCTGACGGAGTTAAGAGTGCTTCTGCCATAGACTCGGCCACAGACGCTATGATAATCACCGGTATGAGAGAGAATGCGAAAGCATAGAGTTTTCTCACTACAGCATCAGTAAACGGAGTATCACACTTTTCAAACTCCTTAAACAGCCTTCTGAGAACGAAGAGCGAAAATGCAGCTGCTGCTATGTACACGATCCCACCGATAATTACTTTGACTATGTTATCTATTTCGTAAGTAAATTCATCGGTTCCGGCTTCTATATATTTTGTTTCCCCGTCAGAATGAATTGTTGCAGAAGTGTAATCCGCACCCTGTATGGATAGATTGATTTTAATCTCGGTATCCTCCGGCAAAACATCAGCAATGTCTCCCATATCGGACAGGCCAGGCTGGCTTATGTCCTCATAGGCAAAACTATCAACCATACTTCTAACCAAAATGCCCATCAGTGATTCCTCCATATGTATTTTGGCTTTTCCCGAAACACTCACAGAGACAGCATCATCAGGCAGATTGGCCAGAAATACCGCGCATACCCCTGCTGCGGCTCCTCCCACAAGAACAATTACCAACAAAACAGTTACAATAATCTTTCCTGTTTTGCCGAAAAGATTTACCTTTTTCTTAATCTCATTTTGCATGTCAAAATCTCCTTTTTTATGTTTAAAATATATAATTTAACGATTATCGTTAAAAATAATATATCATGTCTCTATCTCCCTGTCAACAGCAAATATCATTTTTTCGCATTTTTTTGACTGATAAAAAAACCTTACGGTCAAAAATATAATCCGTAAGGTCTGTATTTCAGCACATTTCGCAGAATATTCTTCAGTGGGCAAACGCTCCATGTCCATTACATTTGCCGATTTTCGGCTGCCCGAACCAGCTCAATCGCTTCCTTTCCTGTCATATGTTCGATATCCAGCGCAATTATAACAAATCGTGGTTCTTCTTTTTCTATGGTCCTCTGGAGATCCTCCTCGGTACCATTTGGATTATATTTTCTGCCTAACAGCTCTATAGCTCTTTGCTTTTCTTCTCCCTCTTCAATCAGACGAACTTTACCGAAAGCTATAGCGCTTCTGAAATATGTGGTATATTCTTCAGGCACAATCTGATCCTTGTCGATTACACAGAAAGAGGCCTTATCGTAATTTTTAACCGCATCCACCTTGTGGCCCTCTTTGGCACTGTGCATATACACCTTTCCGTCTGCATATACATAGCTGATGGGAACCGCATAGGGATATCCCTCATCGTCCTTCACCGCCAGTACTCCTGCTGTGTTTCTCTCCATTATCTCAGCAGTTTTTTCTTCCGGCAAAAGCTGTTTTATTCTTCTCATTTCTCTTTTCATGTCAATCCTCCTCGTCACATTATTTACATAATATTCCTTTTATTTTTTCTATAATAGCATTATACCACGTCATCGGGCACAAAACCACCTTGAAACTAAGTGAATTTAGAGGTAAAATGAGGTTTAAAGAAGGTTTTTCGAGGTGAGTTATGACGCTTTTAGTGGCATTTTTGATTTTTTTAATTTCCATGATTATAGCCATCATCACAGGTTATTCCATGATCATCGCGCTGCTCATCGGCCTTGCAGCCTTTTCTGCAGCAGCTGTGCATAAGGGCTTCAGACTTCGTGAACTTTGCTCCATGGCTCTTGAGGGTGCAAAAGGTTCTTTAATAGTCATAGAGGTAATGTGCATAATCGGCTTCGTCACCGCTTCCTGGCGTGCCTCCGGCACCATAACCATCTTCGTATACTATGGAATGAAAATAATAAGCCCGTCCCTGTTTCTCATAATTGCCTTCCTGCTCTCATGTTTTCTAAGCTATGCTCTGGGCACTTCCTTCGGGGTGGCGGGAACCGTAGGTGTTATATTCATGACTTTAGCAAGAAGCGGCGGAGTGGATCCGGTGATTACTGCAGGTGTTCTTATGTCCGGCGTTTACTTCGGCGACAGAGGTTCTCCTGTTTCTTCCAGCGCTAACATGGTAGCCGGCATCACCGGAACCGAAATCTTTGATAATGTAAAATTGATGATGAAAACAGCCGTTGTTCCCTTTTCCATCGCTCTGATTGTTTATACGCTGCTGTCAATAGCAAATCCCATCAGCCATGTGGACGAGAGCCTGATTCTTTCCTTTGAAAAGGAATTCGTCCTGTCAATGTGGGCCTTTGTCCCTGCCGCACTGATGCTGATTCTCCCGCTGTTAAAAGTCAGTGTTCTGATTTCCATGGGTCTCAGCATCTTAAGTGCAATTCTGACCAGTTGTCTGGTACAGAAAGTCCCTGTTTTGGAAATCTTTAAAATATGTATTTTGGGCTATGAAGCAGACGGAGAAGGTTTGGGTGCCATTTTAAACGGCGGCGGTCTGGTTTCCATGTTGGAAATAATATTTATTCTGCTTATCTCCAGCTCGTATTCGGGAATATTCAGCGGCACAGGCCTTCTCAATGAGCTTCAGGAAAAGCTCGGCAGGGCATGCACTGGTTTTGGAAAATTTACGGTGATGCTGATGTTGAGTGTCGCGACATCAGCAGTATTCTGTAATCAGACAATAGCAACTCTTATGTGCTGCAGCCTTCTGAAAAAGCCTTATCTGGACAGGGGCAGTTCTTCCGATGCCTCAATGACGGAACTTGCCATCGACATGGAAAATTCGGTTATCCTTGTAGCTTGCTTTATTCCGTGGTGTATAGGCTGCAGCGTGCCTCTTTCCTTCTTCGGCGCAGATTTCCGCTCCCTTCCTTTTGCTGTATATATGTATGCCGTTCCGATTTGTTATTTTCTGATGAAAAAACGCTGGTTCGCTGACAGATGATTATTTTCGTTTGCATAAAGCTATGCAGATGTGGTATAATATATTGGCATCAAGGGGGTGTAAAGGTTTCGACGGGGGTGTAGAAACAGGAAAAGCGAGCGGTAGTTTGTCCGGTCTACCTAAAAAAGGACACGTTAAATATAAACGCTAAAAATAACAATAATTTCGCATTAGCAGCTTAGTTCTGCCCGCGCGTCGGCTCAGGTTTACCTGTAGGCCTGATTACCGGCGTCGACTATACAGGAAAACTCTGCGGGAGCTCCCGGTACCGCAGGGGACTTACGGGATAGCCGCCTCGGAAGTCTGTTAATGGACGTCCGAAAAAGCGAAACTATAAAACATTAACTGCGCTCGGAGAAATTCCTGCGGAAATGCTTTCGGACGTGGGTTCGACTCCCACCATCTCCACCATAGACATAAAGAAACAGGCCTTGTGCCTGTTTTTTGTGGCTAACTATCGGTGCGGGTGGTGGGAGTCGAAGCCAATGTGGGCACAGCCGTAAGTGAGCAGGTCCGGTGAACCTGCGAACAGGCTGTGGTCCGAAGGCGACCGTACTGGGAGCCGAGGAAGCAGTACGCCGGGCGAAGCCCTGCGGACGGTCGCTCCCACCATCTCCACCATAGACATAAAGAAACAGGCCTTGTGCCTGTTAGACTGTAGACAAAAGCCACGAACATCTTATGACATTCATGGCTTTTGTCTACAATCCGGGGAGAGGCCTAGTATCTCTCCTTCATCTTTCTGTCTATATCCCGCTTGGCATCGCGCCTTGCTATGTCCTCACGCTTGTCGTAGTTTTTCTTTCCTCGTGCCACTGCAATTTCAACCTTGGCCCTTCCCTCTTCGTTTATGTACATCTTAAGGGGCACCAAAGTCAGTCCCTTCATGGTAGTATATCCGATGAGCTTCCTTATCTCCTGCTTGTGCAGAAGAAGCTTTCTCGGTCTCAAAGGCTCCACATTATACCTGTTTCCCTGCTCATAAGGGCTGATGTTCATGCCATACAGAATCATCTCGCTGTTTTCTATCTTTGCGTAGCTCTCCTTGATGCTGACCTTGCCCTGACGGACCGACTTGATTTCCGTCCCGGTGAGAACAATCCCCGCTTCGTAAGTTTCCTCAATAAAATAATCATGGTATGCCTTTTTATTATTGGCAATCAGTTTTCTCTCTTTTTTAGCCATGGTATACAACCTTCCCCAAAATTTTTTCCTTTGACAAAATCACCTTTTCCGAAGATACGGAATCCGTATCGCAGCTGACCTCCACCATACCGTCTTTTATGCCGCTGACACGTCTGACAACGTAAGTGCCTTCACAGTCAATTTCATAATATGGCGCCTTGTACACCACAAGGTCTCCCACATTCACTTCCGGCTCCACACCGATATCTGCCGGAAGATGTGTCCGGACTGCGATTACACGGCTTCCCGGCTCAATCGCAGGAAGCATATAGCTGTCTTCGACCTTGACAATCATTATGCAGAAAAAGAACGCTGCCGCCGCGGCAATGCCGATGATAACCGCTGCTGCACACCCGAGGAGTCTGCCTGCTTTCCCCGCAAATCCCATTTTCCCCCTATGCCTTTCTATTCTAAAACACTTTAATCTCACTAAACGGATAGAGCCTGATTATAACCTTTCCGACAATGGAGTCCATACTGATGGTCCCCACCGCAGGGCTTCTGCTGTCCTGGCTCACTCTTCTGTTATCCCCCATTACAAAGAGTCGGCCTTCAGGCACTGTAATAGCATCCATTTCTCCGGAAAGCCCCTGCTCTGCCACATAATTCTCCTGTAAAAGCTCACCGTTTATATATACTTCACCGTTTTTAATTTCTATGGTTTCTCCCGGCAGTCCCACAATTCTTTTTATGAGGTTTTTCTGTTTGCCGTTTTCATCGTACAGGGATGACCTGAATACAATTACATCTCCTCTTTGTGGCTCGCCAAACAGTCTGTATGACTGACGACTGGTTATCAGATAATCCCCGGAGTAAAAGTTTGGATGCATAGATTCCTGCTGAACAATTATGGGCTTAAAGAAGGCCAGAATAATTGCTGCAATTATTACTGCAATAGCAATATCTCTTATCCAGGAAAGAACATTCTTCATTTTATATGACTCCTCTTAATTTTTTCCAAAAATATTTTCCTTTATACGCATAAATTTTTCAGGCAGACAAGCTTCAATAGTCTTTCCCTGAAGATATGCCAGCACAGATGAATCGGTACAGTGTGAAAATTCAAGCTTTTGAGCATGAAGAAGCTGTGTGCTTAGTCCCAGCTTTGCAGCTGCCCATCTGTTTATACCGGGATTGCCGTACTTTGCATCACCAATCAGAGGAAACCCTGCGTTGGCCAGATGAGCTCTTATCTGATGTGTCCTGCCGGTAATAATTTTTACACGTGTAAGAGTAAAACACCGTCCGTCAGCTCCGCCATATGCCAGGGGCTCTGCTACAGTTTCCATAAGCTTCCCGTCATTGCTCTCCAATGGAACTACGCTGGTCACATTCAGCCCCGGATCCTTTATCATCCTGTCGCAAAGGACTATAGGCTTCTCAAGTCTGCCGCACACCACCGTCAGGTAATACTTGTTTATGCAGTTCCTTTGGCGGATTAAACGATTAAGTTCCTTCAGTGTCTCTGCATTCTTGCCAAAGAGAACCAGACCCGTGGTGTTTCTGTCCAGCCTGTTTGCCGGCGCCGGCGAAAATGTCCTGTCTCTCCCGGGATTGTACTCTCCTTTTTCTATGAGGTAATCAAGCACCTGATTAGCCAGGTGATTCTTTTTTTCTGTGCTGTCTCCGTGAGTTAAAAGACCGAAAGGTTTTTCTGCCGCCAAAAGATTTTCATCCTCATAAGCTATTGCAAACTGCCTTTTCGCCTTAACCTGCCTGAGGGGTTTCTGCAGCGCGTGTGCATCCTCTTGGCTTATATAAAAGGTCAGTTCGTCCCCTGCAGTCAGCATTGCTTCTGATGAAGAGCGCTTTCCGTTTACCTTTACATCCTTTCGTATCATCTTATAAATATGACTGAGAGGTGCATTATCAAAATATTTTTTCAAAAATCGGTCCAGCCGCTGGCCACCCTGATTTTCAGTAATTATTAGCTTTATCATTTTTTTCCTTTTCATACACTGACTGAACTTACCAAAATATTATACACCAAAACACCTTGTGAAAAAAGTCTAAATCTGCTAAAATGTA
>CALZFA010000054.1 GCA_945644815.1 uncultured Clostridia bacterium | reverse complement strand
CACATAAAACCCACCTGCCGACGCATACTAATGAAAAAGGCGGGTGTTTTGTTATGAAAAATTTTGGAGGATATGTACTGATTATGATATTGTTCTTTATTGCAGCCATGGCATTTATGGAAGTTGACAGGAGGTGCTGCGATATGTATGGCACAGGTGGAAAGATTGTATCCGAGGCGGCACAGATTGCAAGCGCTGCAGCAAAAGTACTGGAGACAGATGCGCCATAAAATTATTGAAATTCTCCCCATTATGTTTTAAAATATAAATTGGATTTGTCTGTGCTTCGAGAGGATTCAAAGGGTAATGCAGACGGCTATTGCCATAATGCGGCAGGCGTACAGACAAATAAAACAATGAAGACACGAGGAAGAGGCATAATGGATTACCAGAAATATATAAGAAATTTCAGTATAATTGCTCACATTGACCATGGCAAATCGACTTTGGCAGACAGACTTATCGAAAAGACCGGACTGGTATCACAGAGGGATATGAAGGAGCAGTTTCTGGACAACATGGATCTGGAAAGAGAAAGAGGTATAACCATAAAACTCCAGACCACCCGACTGGTGTATAACAGTAAGGACGGAAACGAATACATCTTTAACCTTATAGATACTCCGGGACACGTGGATTTTACCTATGAAGTTTCCAGAAGCCTTGCCGCCTGTGAAGGTGCGGTTCTTGTGGTGGACGCAACCCAGGGAGTTGAGGCGCAGACTCTTGCGAATGTGTACCTGGCGCTTGATGAAAATCTGGAGATTCTGCCTGTACTTAACAAGATAGATCTGGCGTCGGCGCGGCCTGATGAGACCAAAGAGGAAATTGAAGAGGTAATAGGCCTTGATGCGTCGGAAGCACCCTTGATTTCCGCCAAGGAGGGAATAGGTATTGAAGAACTCCTTGAAGCCATCGTAAAGGATATACCGGCGCCATCGGGAGATCCTGAAGGGAAACTGAAGGCTCTGATCTTTGACTCAAAATACGACAACTACAAAGGTGTGATAATATATACCAGAATCTTTGACGGTCAGGTAAAGAAAGGCGATATTATCCGCCTCATGAACACCAGGAAAAGATACGAGGTCACCGAGGTGGGTGTATGCGCTCCGAATCCGGTGGCGACAGACATGCTTAAGGCCGGAGAGGTAGGCTATATCTGCGGCAGCATCAAGCAGGTATCCGATGCCAGAGTGGGAGACACCATTACTTTGGACAGCCAACCGACAGAAGAAATGCTGCCGGGCTACAAAAAGGTTCAGTCCATGGTTTACTGCGGTATTTATCCGGCAGAGGGAGAAAAGTACGAGAATGTAAAGGACGCTTTGGAAAAGCTTCAGGTAAATGACGCAGCCTTTAATTTTGAGCCGGAAACATCCACGGCCCTTGGATTTGGATTCCGCTGCGGTTTTCTGGGACTCCTTCACATGGAAATTATTGTGGAAAGACTGGAAAGAGAGTTTGACCTTGCGGTAATCACTACATCGCCAAGTGTAATATATAAAGTGGTAAAGACCGACGGAACTGTGGAGATGATACAGAATCCGTCCAATCTGCCCAGCCCCCAGGAAATCGACCACATTGAAGAGCCAATCGTAAAGGCGGACATCATGATTCCTAACGAGTATGTAGGGAGCATCATGGAGCTTTGTCAGGACCGCCGCGGAAAGCTGCTCCATATGGAATACATCACGCCGGCCAGAGTTCAGCTTCATTATGAAATGCCTTTAAATGAGGTAATATACGACTTTTTCGATGCCCTTAAGTCAAAGACAAGAGGCTACGGCTCCCTGGACTACGAATTCGTGCGCTACGAAAAATCCAACGTGGTGAAGATGGACGTGCTTCTGAACAAGGATCTTGTAGACGCATTTTCCATGATAGTACATGAGTCCAAGGCATATGCCCGCGGACGCTTCGTCTGCGAAAAGCTGAAGGAAATTATACCTATGCATCAGTTCGAGGTGCCTATTCAGGCAGCTATCGGACAGAAGGTAATTGCCAGGGAGACGGTTAAGGCCTTCAGAAAGGATGTAATCGCCAAGTGCTACGGAGGCGATATTTCACGAAAGAAGAAGCTGCTGGAAAAGCAGAAAGAAGGAAAAAAACGAATGCGTCAGTTCGGTACAGTTGAGGTCCCTCAGGAGGCATTTACAGCCGTACTGAAATACGACGACAACAAATAGAGACAGAGGAAGCAGGTAAAACAGATGCACGACAAGCAAATGGGTGAAACAGGTATTTATATTCACATACCTTTTTGCCTCAGGAAATGTCCCTACTGCGACTTTTACTCTGTTGCGGAAACACAGCTTGGCAAGACTGAATCCGCCTCTCTGAAAAGCCGTTTTGTCACCGCACTTTGCCGGGAAACGGAAGCCGCAGGGAGAAAGTACGGCAGAGCTTCCCGAAATGGGGAGGAAAGACAGGCGGATACCATTTATTTCGGAGGGGGAACTCCAAGTCTTCTCAGCTCCGATGAAATGGGAGACATTCTCACAGCAGTCAGAAAAAGCTTTTCTGTTGCTGACGATGCGGAAATATCCATAGAGTGCAACCCGGTTACGGCCTCGGGAGAGAAACTGAAAGCTTTCAGGGAGCTGGGAATAAACAGACTGAGCATAGGTGCACAGTCCTTTGATGATAATGTGCTGAGGACTCTGGGAAGGCTTCATAACCCGGCGGACATCACGAGGACGGTGGAGGAGGCTCAAAAGGCAGGTTTTGATAACATCAGCCTTGATCTGATGTTTGCCATCCCCGGTCAGACGGAGAAAAGCTGGGAACAGACATTGAGAAAGGCACTTGAGCCGGAGCCGCAGCATATTTCTTTCTACAGCCTTGAATTTATGGAAGGAACTCCTTTCGCGGACAGGCTTGAAAAGGGCCGGATGAGGGAAACAGATGCCGAGGCGGACAGGCGGATGTATGAAAGATGCCTTGAAATTCTGACGGAAGCAGGGTTTAACCAGTATGAGATTTCCAATGCTTCAAAAGGCGAAGAGTATATCTGCCGCCATAACATGAAATACTGGAGTCTGGAGGAATATCTGGGCTTTGGACCGTCGGCTCACTCCTACATGATAGGTGCAGATGGCAGAGGGCAGAGGACAAGTAATATGAACAGTCTGGAAAGATACCTCATAGGCTGGGAAAAGTCCGGAGCTGCGGGCGAGTCTGCAGTGGAGACCTTTACAGAAAACAGCTTATCAGAAGATGTATGCGAGTACATTTTTACCGGCCTGAGAAAAAACAAGGGGATTAATCTGAGACGTTTTCGAAATAGATTCGGCAAGGACCTCTGGGAATTTTACGGCCGGGATGTGAGAAAAGAATTTGAGGATTATGTATCAGCCGGATTTGCATCTGAATCCGACGGAAACATCAGGCTGACAGTGAAAGGGATGAATATTTCCAACCGCATTATGGCGTTGTTTGTATAGACACAAGCCCGGAAGGGCGGACACAAAAGCCCGGCAGGGCACATATAAAAAGGAGGACGAGGTATGAGCAAGTACATAATGGCTCTCGATCAGGGAACCACCAGCTCTCGCTGCATCATTTACGACAAGAAGGGAAACATGATCAGCGTGGCACAGAAGGAATTTACCCAGATATACCCTGAAGCGGGCTGGGTTGAGCACGATGCCATGGAAATCTGGTCCACCCAGATGGGTGTGGCGCAGGAGGCTTTGCTGAAAATAAACTGCACTTATGAAGATATTGAAGCTATAGGAATTACTAACCAGCGTGAAACAACCGTTGTCTGGGACAAGGAGACGGGAATTCCTGTACACAACGCCATAGTATGGCAGTGCAGGCGGACGGCAGGGTATTGTGACGAGCTGGCGGCGGCAGGATACGGAGAGATGATAAGAGAAAAGACCGGACTGCTTTTGGATGCCTATTTCAGCGGAACCAAGCTTAAATGGATATTAGACAATGTGGATGGGGCCAGAGAGAAGGCAGAGGCGGGAAAGCTGCTTTTCGGAACCATTGAGACATGGCTTATCTGGAAGCTCACTGACGGGAAGGTCCATGTGACAGACTATTCCAACGCTTCAAGAACTATGATGTTCAACATACACACCTTGCAGTGGGATGACCAGATACTGGAGCTTCTTAATATTCCGAAGTGCATGCTGCCGGAGCCAAAGCCATCAAGCTGTGTATACGGCACATCCAGCGAAAACATTTTCGGCGGTCCCATTAAAATTGCAGGTGCAGCAGGTGACCAGCAGTCGGCGCTTTTCGGACAGACATGCTTCCGTCAGGGAGAGGGAAAAAACACCTACGGTACAGGCTGCTTCCTTCTGATAAATACAGGAGAAAGACCGGTGGTTTCACACAACGGTCTTGTAACAACTATAGCCTGGGGTCTTGACGGAAAGGTTAACTATGCACTGGAAGGCTCCGTGTTTGTATGTGGTGCTGCTATCCAGTGGCTGAGAGACGAAATAGATATTCTGGAGAATTCACCTCAGTCCGAGGAAATGGCCATGGCAGTACCTGATGCGGGCGGACTCTACGTGGTTCCGGCCTTTGTGGGTCTGGGAGCTCCTTACTGGGATCCTTATGCGAGAGGTGCTGTTTTGGGAATTACCAGAGGTGCCAATAAGTATCATCTGGTTAGAGCAACACTTGAATCCCTTGCCTATCAGACCAAGGATCTCATCGATGCCATGGTGGAGGACCTGGGCGAGTGTCTCCTTTCACTGAAGGTGGACGGAGGAGCATCCGCCAACGATTTCCTTATGCAGTTCCAGGCTGACATTCTGGGCTGTGAGGTGAAGCGACCTGTATGCATAGAGACTACATCCCTGGGTGCTGCATACCTTGCAGGACTGGCAGTAGGCTACTGGGAAAGCAAAGAGGATGTAATAAAGAACTGGCAGGTGGAAAAAACATTTACACCGAATATGGACGAGGAAAAGAAAGGAGAGCTGTTAGCCGGCTGGAAAAAAGCTGTAAACTGTGTAAGGGGCTGGGCTAAATAATCAGCAAAAAATAATGTAATGGGAGAAATAAAGCAGAGAGATTATATGTTTGATACCTTCAGAGGGCTGCTCATGTGGACCATACCCATATCACACTTTACAAGAGTTGCAGGGCATTTTTCACAGGCCTCCCTCAGTGGTGTCATTTACATAACGATAAATGTATTTGTAATGCAGGCCTTTGTATTTTTGTCCGGGTATTTTTCCAAAAAACCTGACCGGTCAAAGGAGACCTCTTTCCATACGTTTATGTGGCCATACCTTCTGGGTATACCTTTCTTTTACTGTATAAGGTATATAATCTGGGGCAGTGCCAACTGGAATCTGGATGTTCCGCCTTTTGCACTGTGGTATCTGTGGGCGCTGTTCTTTTACAGGTATTTTACAAAGGAATGGATGAAGGTTCCTTATATCCTGGAGCTTAGTATTCTGGTATACCTGCTTGCGGGTCAGGTGCCTTTCCTGTCGGATAAATTCGGACTCGGAAGGGTAGTATCGTACTTCCCGTTTTTCGTAATGGCATTTTACTGCACCGGCGATCAGCTTAAAAAGCTTCAGTGCCTTAAGAAATGGCACTGCTGGCTTCTGGGGGCTGTACTCACGGGTGCTTCCTGCGTGCTGGCTTTCTGTGTACCGCAGCTTCCGGTTGGCTTTTATCTTTTAAAAAGTCCCGCCTGCGAGCTGGGGATTACATGGTACTGGGATATCATCGGAAGGGCGATTATTCTGGCTCTGGCCTGGGGTTGGATAATCCTTATGGTCAACATATTGCCGAGCAAGATGAACTATGTAGCTTATGTAGGCATGAACACCATGCCGGTATACATTTTCCATCTTATCGTGAGATATCTGGTAAAAAAATACACCATATTTTTCGGCGTGCTGCCTGAAAACTGGGTGGTGTACTATGTGACCATATTTGCTCTTGCAGGTCTGTGCGTCTTTGTGTTCAGTTCAAAGCCGGTGGTAAAGATCTACGATTTTGTAGTGGAGGGGCTGTGGAAGGTCTTTCTGTGGCTTCTTGACCGCTGCAAGGATATTCTGGCGTTGATTCATAAGCCTGTTGCGGCATTGACCCGTGTGGTACTGGATGGTATCAGCAGTATTGACGGCGGAGTGTCGGAGCATGAGGAGCCGATAAACTGCGAGAAACCGGCAGATTCTAAAGAGCCGGCCTGACCTGAGTATTATGTGAGGCCTAAAGAGCCGGCCTGACCTGACATGACATGAGGAGTTGGCATGGCCTGAGGGAAAGACGCTATTTGACCTTGATGGAGACTTTCACCAGATAGTTATAGTATCCCTCAGTAGAAAGATCATCTAAAATAACATCCTCGTAGAATTTGTCTCCCACTGTAAGGTGGTGGGTTTCGGCATATTCAAGGAGTTTAAGGCAACTGGCATGTACATTGGCATAGCCGTGATTGTCATATATAGCGAGAAAATTACCGCCCTGATCCAGTGTGGCCTCGGTGTATCCGGAAGCAGCCAGCTCTTCGGGGCGTACTGCTGTGTAGAACCGGTCGTATTTATAGCCTGATTCTGTTACCGAGCTGCGGGGAATGACGGCACCTATAGGGTATGTGCCTTTCAACCCAAGGCTCTGGCAGAAAGCAAAGTGGTCTCCTATGGCTTCGGTTACGGCCTTTTCGTCATCGGCTCCCTTATAGTCGGTGGTAACCAGATATTCATCTGAATCGTTTGTAAAGACTATTTCACCTATGGGAGCGTTGAGGCCCTCCCGGGTGATTTTTATTTTGTTTTCAATGCAGCGTTTGGACCATTTCAGGTAATCGATCTTATCATCAATCTGAGTTGCCTTGGATTTCAGCAGGGAGATAAGCCCCTCCGGGGAACGGTGGTCCATGTGCTCTTTTATTTCTTTAATATGTACATCAAGCTCCCGGAGCATGAGAATAACGGCAAATGACTCCAACTGAGTGAAGGAGTAGTAGCGGTAACCGTTTTCTCCGACAATGTCCGGTTTAAAAATCCCGCACTGGTCGTAATGAAACAAGGTCTGTTTCTTGACTCCGAATATTTTAGCAAACTCACCGGTGGTAAAGTATTCTCTGTTTTTTTTCATTTTGTCGGACCTCTCTTTCCATGTGCTGATTTATACATGCTTTATACTGATTTTACCACAAACAGAGACTGGAAGGGGAGTTTTTTGCAAGCGGAGGTGCTGATGAAAGCATTTTTAATTACAGAGCTCTGCCGAGGCTTTAAATGGGAAAATGAAAAGACGATTACATTGTATTTGCTTTAATTATTTGGTACAATACATATGCAGGACATCGGGCGGCAGGAACCGAAGATATGCGGAAAGGCAGAGAGTTAAAATATGAAATATATTCAAATAGACATAAAGACGAGCCGAGGGGGCATTGAACCTTTACTGTCAGCTCTCATGAAAGTGGGAATTACTGACACCGTGGTAGAGGATCCGGCGGATATAGATGATCTTTTGGAAAAGAAAAATGACTACGACTGGGATTATGTGGATGAGAGCGTTCTTGGTCTGCGGAATAAACAGCCTCAGGTGACAGTGTATTTAAATGATGATGATGAGGGACGCAGGATGGTGGAAAATCTGCACCATGCGATTAGCGGACTTAAACATGAGGCTTCTGCAGGCGTTTTCGGCTCAGAAGCTGACCTTGGACCTTTGACAGTGGAAATGTGTCTATGCGACGACAGCGGGTGGAGAGATAAATGGAAGGAATACTTTAAGCCGGCGAAAGTGGGAAAGACCATAGTGGTAAAGCCTACATGGGAAGATTATGAGGCGAAGCCGGGAGAAAAGGTTCTGGAAATCGATCCGGGCATGGCATTTGGGACAGGTACACACGAGACAACATCTTTGTGCATAAAGCTGATGGAAGATTATATAAAGCCCGGCGGCAAGGTGCTGGATGTGGGCTGCGGCTCGGGAATCCTGTCGATAGCCGGCGCACTCCTGGGAGCGGGAGAGGTTCTGGGAATTGAAATTGACCCTGTGGCCGTAAATATTTCCAGGGAAAATATTGAGTTGAATCATGTGGAAAAGATAGCTCGCGCTCAGTACGGGGATCTTACAAAAGGCGTGGATTTCAGAGCTGATGTGGTGGTTGCAAATCTTATGGCAGATCTGGTAATGCTGCTGAGTCGTGATGTTGCCTCACACATGCTTCCGGGAGCTGTATATATATCATCGGGTATCCTCGATGAAAAAGTTGAGAAGGTTGTTGATGCCATAAAGGAACAGGGTTTCAGGATTCTGGAAGTGCGGCAGGACGGAATGTGGTGTGCCGTAGCGGCGGCAATTTAATTGTGTTTTGAGATGCAGATTGTGCCTGTCAGCATAAGATGTTCCCGCCTCTCGGAGGACGAAGCTGTAATAAGCTGCAAAACAGAAAGGAAAATATATGAGCAAATTTTTTGTAGACCCATCCGCTGTAAGCGGAGCACATATATATATGGAAAAAAGAGAGGATCTGCACCACCTGCGAAAGGTTCTGCGGGCACGGCCGGGGATGGAGATCGATATATCTGACGGAGATTGCTGGGAATACAGAACATGTCTGGAGGAACTGACTGAGGACTGTGCAACTCTTAAGATACTTGATAAGCAGAAATTCGCTGCGGAGCCTGTTACCAGAGTCACACTCTACCAGGGTATTCCCAAGGCTTCAAAGATGGAAACCGTAATTCAGAAAACAGTGGAGATGGGCGTAGATACCATTGTGCCGGTTTTTATGGAAAGAACAGTGGTGGTGGAGAAAGGCAATTTCCAAAAGAAGCTGGAGCGCTGGCAGAAAATTTCTGCGGAGGCGGTAAAGCAGTGCAAGCGCGGAATCATACCTCAGGTGACGGAAAGCTGTGTTTTTGACCGGATGCTGTCTGAATTGCCAAATTACGATTTGATTATCTGTCCTTACGAAAACGAAGAGGGACTGACGATAAAGGATTTTTTGCGTGAGACCTTGGCCCAGGGAGCGGCAATTAAACCGGACCGGCCCGCGCCGGAGGCTTCGGCACAGCCTGATACGACGGGGATTTTGGAAAAGCAATGTGCCGAAGCCGGGCAGGAAGTTCCGGAAACGAGTGCACAAAGCTCCTGCCCGGCGCCTCAGGCCCGCCGCATTGCGTTGATTATCGGGCCTGAGGGCGGCTTCAGCCCGGGAGAGATTGAAAGGCTGAAAGCCGCCGGGGCCGCAACGGTGAGTCTGGGAAAAACCATCCTTCGCACGGAAACTGCAGGCATGGCGGCCCTGGCCATGATAATGTATGAAATGGAACTGTAGTGAGGGCCAGCGGGAGCCGCATGGCAGGTGGTTTATTAATTATTCTCAGGCTTCCGGCGCTTTTCAAAAAAATGCCACATTAATGAGAGCAATCGTTAATGTGGCAGCCAGGTGGTGCGGATACAGAAAATATAAAAATATAAATGTTGGATTTGCCTTGCCACCGCCCCCTCAGACAACAGGGTCTTGACATGTTGCGGCGCTAAGGTGTAATATAATATAAAGTGCGGACATAGTTCATTGGTAGAATATCAGCTTCCCAAGCTGAGGGGGCGGGTTCGATTCCCGTTGTCCGCTCCATTT
>CALZFA010000053.1 GCA_945644815.1 uncultured Clostridia bacterium | reverse complement strand
AGTCTGTTAAGTCTGTTGTTTCTGTTGATTACTCTTCTGTATAAGTCGTTTAAATCGGAGGTCGCAAATCTGCCGCCGTCCAGCTGCACCATAGGTCTGATGTCAGGCGGAATTACAGGAATCACATCGAGAATCATCCATTCAGGTCTGTTGCCCGAAAGTCTGAGCGCCTCGATTACCTCCAGTCTTCTTACTATTCTTATTTTCTTCTGTCCGGAAGCTTCCTTCAGTTTCTTTCTTAAGTCCGCTGAAAGCTCCTCAAGGTCGATGTCTGACAGAAGCTTCTTGATAGCCTCTGCACCCATGCCTGCCTCAAATCTGTACCCGAACTGTTCTTTTGCATCTCTGTACTGCTGCTCGCTTAATATTTCCTTGTATCCGAGACCTGTGTCTCCCGGTTCGGTTACGATATATGAAGCAAAGTACAGAACCTTCTCAAGGTTCCTCGGAGTCACATCAAGGCAGAGTCCCATTCTTGACGGGATTCCCTTGAAGTACCAGATGTGGGAAACAGGAGCCGCCAACTTTATGTGGCCCATCCTTTCCCTTCTCACCTTTGCCTTGGTTACCTCTACTCCGCATCGGTCGCAGACGATACCCTTGTATCTTATTCTTTTATACTTACCGCAGTGGCATTCCCAGTCCTTCATAGGTCCGAAGATTTTTTCGCAGAAAAGTCCGTCCTTTTCAGGCTTGAGAGTTCTGTAATTGATGGTTTCCGGCTTGGTTACCTCGCCATGAGACCACTCAAGAATCTTCTCAGGAGATGCCAGATTGATCTGTATAGATTCGAAATTATTTAATTCATAATCGTTATTTACGTTATTGTTCAAGGAGCCCCTCCCCTTTCTTATTTACTCATCTTTAAAATCATCGAACTCAAAGTCGTCAGGTTCTTCTTCAAAGCTGAAATCATCTTCCTCGTCCGGATTTTTTTCTTCACTGTAACCTGCACTTAAAATCTGCTCATCGCTTTCTCTTTCGGTTTCAATGTCCATGATGGATTCCAGATTAGGGATGTCGTCATCGTATTCGGATGATTCTTTGATTTCAATTTCCTTGTTGTCCTCAGAAAGAACCTTTACGTCAAGGCCGAGGGCCTGCATTTCCTTAATCAGCACCTTAAAGGACTCAGGGATTCCCGGTGTCGGGATGTTCTCTCCCTTCACGATTGCCTCGTAGGTCTTTACACGGCCTACAATATCGTCGGATTTAACTGTAAGGATTTCCTGCAGGGTATAAGCGGCACCGTAGGCTTCCAACGCCCATACTTCCATTTCTCCGAAACGCTGTCCGCCGAACTGAGCTTTACCGCCCAGTGGCTGCTGAGTTACAAGCGAATACGGTCCCGTACTTCTGGCGTGAATCTTATCATCTACCAGGTGGTGGAGCTTGAGCATATACATATACCCTACCGTTACAGGATTATCAAAAGGTTCTCCCGTTCTGCCGTCTCTCAGACGAAGCTTTCCTGTTCTCGGATATCCACATTCGTCCAGAAGTTCGATAATGTCTTTTTCTGTAGCACCGTCAAATACAGGGGTGGAAATATACCAGCCTTTCTTCTTTGCGGCAAGACCAAGATGAACTTCCAGTACCTGTCCGACGTTCATTCGGGAAGGTACACCCAGAGGGTTAAGCATTACCTGAAGCGGCTGACCGTTTTCCAGGAAAGGCATATCTTCCTCCGGAAGGATTCTTGAAATAACGCCCTTGTTGCCGTGGCGTCCTGCCATTTTATCTCCTACGTTGATCTTTCTCTTGGTGGCAATATAGCATCTTACCAGCTTGTTTACTCCCGGTGGAAGCTCGTCGCCGTTTTCTCTTGAGAAAATCTTAACGTCTACTACTATGCCCGTCTCGCCGTGAGGCACTCTGAGAGAAGTGTCTCTTACCTCTCTCGCCTTTTCGCCAAAGATTGCACGGAGAAGCCTTTCCTCTGCGGTAAGCTCGGTTTCTCCCTTAGGAGTTACCTTGCCTACCAGAATGTCTGAAGAATTAACCTCTGCACCGATTCTGATAATACCCTCTTCGTCCAGATCCTTTAATGCGTCTTCACCTACATTAGGAATGTCTCGGGTTATCTCCTCAGGCCCCAGCTTGGTATCTCTGGCCTCTGACTCGTACTCTTCAATATGAAGGGAAGTCAGAACGTCTTCCATAAGCAGTCTCTCGTTGAGGATGATAGCGTCCTCGTAGTTGTAGCCTTCCCACGTCATAAATCCAATCAGAAGGTTCTTGCCCAGAGCTATTTCGCCCAAGTCGGTGGAAGGACCGTCTGCAATTACCTCCCCTGCTTCTATATGCTCGCCGTGAGCCACGATAGGGCGCTGGTTGATGCAGGTTCCCTGGTTGGAACGCTTGAATTTGAGAAGGTTATAGACATCTTTTTCGTTGTTGTCGTCTCTTCTTATTATAATAGTATCAGCGTCAACAAACTCAACAGTACCTGAATTTCTGGCCAGTATCACTACGCCGGAGTCTCTTGCCGCCTTATATTCCATTCCGGTACCTACTATAGGGGCTTCGGTAACCAGAAGAGGAACCGCCTGACGCTGCATGTTGGAACCCATGAGGGCACGGTTGGCATCGTCGTTTTCCAGGAAAGGAATCATAGCCGTGGCGACAGATACTACCTGCTTAGGTGAAACGTCCATGTAGTCAATATGGTCTCTCGGCATGAGAGCGATTTCGCCGTGCTCGCCTCTGGAAGCAACCTTGGCGTTTACAAAGCGACCCTCGCTGTCAAGAGGCTCATTGGCCTGAGCAATGATCATCATTTCTTCCTCGTCTGCCGTGAGATAGTGAATCTCGTCTGTTACAATATGAGTTTCTTTATCTACAACTCTGTACGGAGTCTCGATGAAACCGTACTTATTTATTATGCCGTATGTTGTCAGAGAGCCGATAAGACCGATGTTAGGACCTTCAGGAGTCTCGATAGGACACATTCTGCCATAGTGGGAATGGTGTACATCTCTAACCTCGAAGCCTGCTCTTTCTCTGGAAAGGCCTCCCGGTCCCAGGGCAGAAAGTCTTCTTTTATGTGTAAGCTCTGCCAGCGGGTTGTTCTGATCCATAAACTGTGATAACTGTGAACTTCCAAAGAACTCCTTAATTGCAGCCGTTACCGGTCTGATATTCATCAATGCCTGCGGAGTAGTGACATCAATGTCCTGGATGGTCATTCTCTCCTTCACTACTCTTTCCATCCTGGCAAGACCGATTCTGAACTGGTTCTGTAGAAGTTCTCCAACGGTTCTCAGTCTTCTGTTGCCAAGATGGTCTATATCATCAATTGAGCCGATGCCATAGTTTAAGTTTAAAATGTAGCTTATCGATGCAATTATATCTTCTATAAGGATGTGCTTAGGTGAAAGCTCATTCTTTCTCTCCACCAGCATCTCCTTTAATTCTTCATCAGATGAGGCTGCAGCTAAGATTTCCTTCAGGACAGGATAAAATACCTTGTCAGCCACCTTCAGCTCAGAAATATCAAAATTAACATATTTCTGAAGGTCGACAAAGTTGTTTCCGATAACCTTTGTTACCTGACCGGCCTTTTCCTTTTCCGGACTGTAGGCAAGGATATACTCAACGCCCGCATTCTCTATTTCCATAGCGAGAGCACGGTCGATTTTCTGATCCTTCTCGGCCATTATTTCACCTGTCTCAGGATTTATTACATCTTCGGCTGCCACTACACCTACTATTCTGTTTGATAAACCCAGTTTTTTGTTATACTTATACCTGCCCACTTTCGCAAGGTCATAGCGCTTAGGGTCAAAGAACAGAGAGTTCAGAAGAGCCTTGGCGCTTTCCACCGTAGGAGGTTCTGTAGGTCTTAATTTCTTATATATTTCCTTTAGACCTTCCTCATAATTTCCGGCGGTATCCTTTTCCAACGTCTTCATAAGACGAGGATCTTCACCGAAAATATCGAGAATCTCCTTATTGCTTCCGAATCCCAAAGCCCTGAGAAGGGTGGTCACCGGCTGCTTTCTGGTACGATCAACTCTTACAGAAATTATTTCGTTTGAGTCGGTTTCGTATTCCAGCCATGCACCTCTGTTTGGGATGATGGTGGTTGCAAAAAGTTTGTTGTTGGATTTATCAACACTTACATCATAGTACGGTCCCGGGGAACGAACCAGCTGAGTTACTACAACACGCTCGGCGCCATTGTAGATGAAGGTTCCCTTTTCGGTCATCAGCGGAAAATCTCCCATAAAGACTTCCTGCTCTTTAACCTCTCCCGTTTCCTTATTGATCAGTCTTACCCTGACCTTTAACGGAGCAGCGTATGTTACATCTCTTTCCTTGCACTCCTCCTGCTCATATTTCGGAGCATCGGTAAGCGAGTAATCAATGAACTCCAGAACCAGATTGTCTGCGTAGTCCTTAATAGGAGAAATGTCTTCAAAAACTTCTCGTAAACCCTCTTCGATGAACCAGTTGTAAGAGTCGGTCTGAATCTGAATCAGGTTCGGCATTTCGCAGACTTCGTTGATTTTGGCGAATGTCATACGTTCTTTTCTACCTACTTGTATAGGTTTTGGCATCTTTATCACTCCTTAATTTTTTAAACAAATTACTTTGTGTGGCAGTCTAATATTATATAACATTTATGTCAAATACGCAAGCAAAAGTTTTTGGGGTGCGGAAAAAAGTTTTTTGAGCGCGGAGAAATCTTTCGGACTTAAATGCGTTCTGGATAAATTTCCAAAATTCCTTATTATCACGGCTTTTTGGAACAAAAATAGGAAATTTTTATAATGTTTTATAGAAAAATGAGCAAAAATGCTTCGGCTGTCCGCCTATATTTACAAAAATGTAATAAATTGCAAGAATATCTTTCCATATTTCTCATTTTTGTTCCAAAACAGCAAAAAAACTTGATGTTTTGGAAATCTTCCTTTTAAGAAAAGAAAACTCAAGGGTCCACTCACCCTTGAGTTTCAGTATTTCCTTCAGTCATTAATCCACACGGTTAAGGCGTCCGCCATCCATAAAGCTTTTGAGGTTTTGCGCAGACACCCGGCATATGGTTTTTCTCGCCTCCGCAGATGACCATGCAATATGAGGTGTAATAAATATGTTAGGCGCGCCGATTAATGGATTATCATCACGTGGCGGCTCTCCGCCGAGAACATCCACCGCTGCTGCTGACAGTTTTCCGCTGCGAAGGGCATCTGCCAGATCTCTCTCGTTTACCAAAACCCCTCTTGCCGTGTTAATAAGAATCGCTCCATCCTTCATCTGAGCTATAAAGTCTTTATTAATAAAGCCTTTGTTTTCTTCTGTTGCGGGGCAATGAATTGTAACCACGTCAGATTTAAGTGCTGTCTGTCTGTCACGGCTGTAAACATTCACCTTCATACCAAAGGCTTCCGCAATAGCAGCAACCTTGCGTCCGATATTTCCGTATCCGATAATACCTAAGGACTTTCCGGCAAGCTGAATGATGGAATTTTTTGAAAGGCAATAATCCTTCGACCGGCTCCATTCGCCGGACTGCACCGCGTCATTGTTTAAACCCACCCTATTTGTTATTTCGAGAATCAGGGCAAAGGCATGCTGTGCAACCGAGTCTGTGGAATATGAAGGAACATTGCATACTGCTATTCCTCGCTCTTTTGCCGCTTTTATTTCTATGTTATCGTAACCGGTTGCCAATACCCCTATAAATTTTAAACTTGGGCAAGCGTCCATAACTTCTGCATTTATATGACATTTGCTTGTAAATACAGCCTCCGCATCTCCAATAGCCCTTATTGTCTGTGCCTCGTCGGTTCTGTCATGTACCTCAAGCTCTCCTATTGCAGAAAGGTCATCCCACCGAAGATCCTTTTGAGTTACCGTTATACCATCCAGAATAACAATTTTCATACACATTTATTCGCAAACCTTTCTATTTATATTTTACCGCAGTTCCGTAAACAACTACCTCTGCCGCGCCCTGCATCATTGAGGCGGAACCGTATCTGATGTTTATGACTGCGTCTGCTCCCAAAGCTTCTGCTTCGTCAACCATTCTCTTTGTGGCAATCTGACGAGCCTCGTTTAGCATTTCTGTATATGCGCTAAGCTCGCCGCCTACTAATGTCTTCATGCCGGACATGAAGTCCTTTCCGAAATTCTTAGTCTGGACGGTGGTTCCTTTGACGATTCCCAGAGCTTCTATTTCCTTGCCCGGTACATAATTTAAAGTGATCAGTAACATGTTAAAATCCTCCTATTTAATACTTTTTAGCTTCGTCCTCTTCCCCTTTTGATATTTCCTTAAATCTCTGCCGCAGTGCAATCAGAACCCCTATGACCACAGCTGCAAGTACTGCCACATATATCCACAATATGCCGCCTGCGCCGGCCTCCTCACCGTTTATCAACAAAACAAAGGCGGCTATCAGTGCCACGACCAGTACAATTATAACAACGGCAGCAATCAGAGATCCCATTTTTTTCTTAGAATTTCCTCGCATCATCAACCTCTCCCTTCTTTATTTCCCCTATTCTTTGCGCCAGGGACATTACCACACCTACGATCACCGCTGACGGCACAGCTATGATAAGCAGCAAAACAGGCAGCGGAAGAGCGTCTTGCGGATGGGTTTTGAAATCCCAGACCATAAGCACAATGAGACCTGCCATAAAAGTGACCATTGCAGCAGATGCTATAAAAGCCCCGATATACCTTTTCTGCCGGACATCCTTTTTTTCTATGTCTCTGAAGTATGCTCCTCCCTTTTCCAGTTCCTCCATCTTTACCATGAGCCCACGAGTGTCCAAATCACAAAGCAGCCCTTCCGTTTCCCTGAGCATTTCGCACAGCTTCATGGAATGCTCCACATTTTCCTGTTCTCTCTTTAGAGTAACCAGGTGACGCTTCATGCTGTCGGCCACCGTTGATCTGCCTGCCTGCATCATCCGTATTTCTTCCAAAGGCAGTCCCAGCTTGCGAAAAAGCTTTATCTGCTCCAGCTTCTTCACATCTTCCTCGTTGTAATCCCGATATCCGTTTTCACGGTTTCGTCCCGGGCTGAGCAGCCCCTGTTCCTCGTAAAAGCGTATGTTCTTTTTTGTGATGCCCACAAGCAGCTCCACTTGGTTTATTTTCATATCTTATCAGCCCCTTTTTTACGAAATACCCCTTCTGCTCTGTGTATACCTAATTCTATACCTTACCCCAGGTGGAAGGTCAAGCGTTTTTTATTTTTTTGCAAAAAAAGAGTCCGCAAATCTGCGAACTCTTTCAGAAAACTCGTTATGTGCGAAAGCGAAGCTTTCGGTTAGCAGCGCAATCGCTTACATCCAATCAGGCATCGCTTTGCTCGCCTTCCTGGGTAAGCTTTGCGAAAGTTCGTACAGCGAAAGCGAAGCTTTCGGTACTCACTTTATTTAAGAACTACAGTAGCTCCAACTTCTTCTAACTGAGCCTTGATTGCATCAGCTTCAGCTTTTTCAACGCCTTCCTTAACGTTTGCAGGAGCTCCGTCTACCAATTCCTTAGCTTCCTTTAAGCCTAAGCCTGTTAATTCTCTTACGGCCTTGATAACCTTAATCTTTTCAGCGCCTGCTGCTTCAAGAACTACTGTGAACTCAGTCTGTTCTTCGGCTGCTGCTGCGCCGCCTGCTGCTCCTACAACTGCTACAGGAGCTGCTGCGGATACGCCGAATTCTTCTTCACAAGCTTTAACTAACTCGTTTAACTCTAAAACTGTCATAGCCTTTATAGCTTCAATAATCTGCTCTTTATTCATTTTATTTTCTCCTTTATAAATTTTCTTTTTAATTAAACTTTAAATCTGTTATTCTGCCTTTGCATCTGCAATTGCCTGGAATGTTCTTACTGCCTTGCTTACAGGTGACTGAATGCTTCCCATGAACTTGGCGATAAGAACTTCTCTTGACGGAATGTCCGCGATTGCCTGGATTCCTTCCTTATCAAAGAAATTACCTTCAACAACACCTGCTTTAAATTCCATCTTCTTGTAATCCTTGATTACTTCGTTTAAAACTCTTGCCGGAGCAGTTGCGTCCTCCTTGCTGATTGCAAGTGCGCTTGGTCCGTCCAGTACCTCTGCAAGTCCTTCGAATTCAGTCCCTGCGATGGCTCTCTTTACAAGAGTGTTCTTATACACGGTGTAGTCTACGTTAGCCTCACGAAGTTTCTTTCTCATAGCATCTGCCTGAGCAACTGTGATACCCATGTAATCGATAACTACTGCAGACTGCGCTCCGTCTAATTTTTCTTTAATCTCGTCAATAATGACCTGTTTCTCTTTCTGAGCTTCTAATGACATTAATTGTTCTCCTTTCTTGCCCTGCCTCTTAAAGGCCGGGCAGAGTAGTGGTACTCCATAAAAAAACCTTACCCGTTTCAGCTGTTATGTTCTCCGTAAAACGTGTAAGGTCAATATTTTATATTGTACCTCGGCGGGAAATTAAGCTTTCGCACCCGCTGTCTACGGTTTAATTTCTAAAACTGAATGAGTGCAGGGTTAACCTTTACTCCAGGGCCCATTGTGGAAGCAACTGTAACGCTTCTGAGATACTGACCCTTTGCTGCTGCCGGCTTAGCCTTTACAACTGCTTCAAGAAGCGCGTTGAAGTTGTCCTGCAGCTTTTCCGGTCCGAAAGAAGCCTTTCCGATCGGAGTATGGATGATATTGGTCTTGTCGAGTCTGTACTCAACCTTACCTGCTTTAATCTCTGCTAACGCCTTTTCAACGTCCATAGTCACTGTACCCGACTTAGGGTTAGGCATAAGTCCCTTAGGTCCCAGAATCTTACCGAGACGACCTACGACACCCATCATATCAGGTGTTGCAACTACTACATCGAAATCGAACCAGTTTTCTGTCTGGATCTTCTGAGCAAGCTCTTCGGCTCCTACATAGTCAGCTCCTGCTGCTTCAGCCTCAGCTGCCTTAGGTCCTTTGGCGAAAACGAGAACTTTCTTGGTTTTGCCTGTTCCGTGAGGAAGAACGATAGCGCCTCTGACCTGCTGGTCAGCGTGTCTTCCGTCAACACCAAGCTTGATGTGTACTTCGATTGTTTCATCGAATTTAGCCTTTGAAGTTTCTACCACCTGCTTCATAGCTTCAGGAACTTCAAATAAAGTTGTCTTGTCATATGATGCGACAAGCTCTCTGTACTTTTTACCTCTCTTAGGCATTTTTACCTCCTCGTGGTATTAGCGGCATCCTGCCTCCCACTTACAATTAATCTTCAATAACGATTCCCATACTTCTTGCAGTACCCTTGATCATCTCTGTAGCTGCTTCAAGGCTTGCTGCGTTCAAGTCTGGCATTTTTGTCTTGGCAATTTCCTCTGCCTGTGCTCTTGTCAATGTAGCAACCTTCTTCTTGTTAGGTTCTCCGGATGCTGCATCAAGACCTGCTGCCTTCTTAAGAAGAACTGCTGCCGGCGGTGTCTTGGTGACAAATGTAAATGATCTGTCTGCGTAAACTGTGATTACGACAGGAATGATCATTCCCGGCTGATCCTGCGTTCTGGCGTTAAACTGCTTACAGAAGTCCATAATGTTCACACCCTTTTGTCCAAGAGCAGGACCAACTGGAGGTGCTGGAGTAGCATTACCGGCTGCTATCTGAAGTT
>CALZFA010000052.1 GCA_945644815.1 uncultured Clostridia bacterium | reverse complement strand
GCTTTCGGGGCGGCTATAAACTGGCGTGGTCTTCCCGCCACAGTACTGAAAGCCTTTGACATAGCCACAAATGCAGCTCTGATTCTGCTCATGGCGGTCATCGGTCTCAATATAGGCACCAGCCCTCAGGTCATGGGCAATCTGGGTGCAATCGGCCTTAACTGCCTTGTAATCTCCCTTTCGGCAATTATCGGAAGCGTGATTTTGGTATGCCTTGCAGAGGCCACTGTAATGCCTCTGGAAAAGATTCGCCTTCAGCTGGCCGAGGAAAGCACTCATACTGCTGAGGAAAACGCTCACGCTGTAGAAGAAAGTGCAGGAAGTCAGGATGCGTTGATCCAGGGTTCAGATGAACAATCCAAGACCGGATTTTCACCTCTCATCATCCTTATGCCCGCCTGCATTGTCATCGGCATTACCACAGGGTACTTCTGGCTTCAGGATATGAGCCGGGGCATTCTGGATACCGCGCTGACCATCTCCCTGATTTTTCTCTACACGGGAGTAGGCGTGAGTCTGGGAGAAAACAAAGAAGTATTTCAATACATAAAGCGTCTAGGAGCACGTGTTCTCTTCATGCCGGCAGCTATTTTTGCAGGCTGCATTTGCGGAGGCCTTATAAGCGGCCTGCTGCTGGGTCTTCCTCTCAGCTATTCCGTAATCTCGGCTTCAGGTATGGGTTACTACAGTCTGACGGGTGCCTTTATGACGGAAACCTTCGGTATTGAAGCAGGCACCTACGGCTTCATAGTCAATGTTTCAAGAGACGTTTTTACGGTGGCACTTCTTCCAATTCTCTCAAAAATAAGCAAAGGCAGCCCCATCGCTTCGGGAGCTGCCGGTTGTATGGATACCATGCTGGTGCCGGTTACGAAAGCCGTAGGACCTGAGCTTGGCATGGTGGCCCTTATAAGCGGTACAATCCTTACCTTTGTGGTGCCTGTCTGGCTTCCTGTCATATGGGCCTTTCTGTAAAAGACCCTGCAGATATAACACCTACACAGAGGTTTTTAATTCCTCATATTAGTCCAATTTGCCCATAACAAGTTTTGCAAAGTCCTCAAAGTAATATGACGTCAATTTTTCTTCTCCCTTGACCGCATTGAAGAAACAGCTTGGAATCTCTCCAAATCTCAGGTTTTTTTCAATGCAAGGTGTGCATCCCTTGTCATGCTTCGTCGGATGCATCGGACAATCATGATCTGCGCATGTGCAAAAATCAATACTGTTCATTATACTTCTCTCCTTATTGAAATTGTATATAACCTTATCGCCTCTCTGTGATTGTTCCTATGCCTGGCCTACATACTCCTCCAGAGTAAGATCGTTTTCCAT
This sequence comes from uncultured Clostridia bacterium, assembly GCA_945644815.1. Taxonomy (GTDB): domain Bacteria; phylum Bacillota; class Clostridia; order Peptostreptococcales; family Anaerovoracaceae; genus SUG1106. The sequence continues at coordinate 8,430 of CALZFA010000052.1, read as the reverse complement.
AATATATGTGGCCGCCTCCACGCCCACATAGCGAAGATGCCATGGCTCGTAATCATACCCTGTTATATCCGTTTTGCCCTTTGGATACCGTATAATGAAACCATATTCCTGGCAGTGCTCGTTTATCCACTTGCCATCAGGGTAATCGGCAAAGTCCTGCTTAAGTCCCCATCCCATGCTTGCCGAGGTTACATCTATAGCAAGCCCTGTATGATGCTCACTTCTGCCCGGATATGCGGAGCGGATGTTGGCCACCTCTTTACCTTTGTTTTTCACGGCATTGTTATAAAGGGTCCTCTGGGTTTCATATGAACGCATAGTTGAACATAACTTCAGGTCAAATCCCTGTGCCTTAGCATCATTATAAAGCTTCACATAAGCATCATAGGCCTCGCCCTTCAGCTGCATGTTTTTCCATGTACCATACTTGTCGTCTATAGTCACCAGATTCTTAGGCGTATAGTTATTAGAAACTGCATGGTACTTGTTAACCACCACAAGGAGATCTCCGTCGTCAGTAGTGCGTGTATCAATTGCATCCGGTATTCCGCGGATGCTCTTGTCTTCTGCAGGTTTTACCTGGTTTTTTGCAGTTTCCGCAGAAGTATCGGAGTTCTTTTCCGTCTCTTTCTCTTCTTCCTTTTCGTCTGTGACATCAACGTTGTCACCGTCTCCCGATGCAATTACGCTGCCGTCGTCCTCCTGCGGCATAGCCTGACGGGCACCGCAGCCACTGATTACCACTGCCGCACACATTACCAGTATTACAATCAACCAAATCATTAAACCTTTCTTCCTCATATCCTCTTCTTCTCCTTTAGTATATTCTTTTTCTTGATTAAATTGCACAGTATATGATATGGTTTGTTTTCTCAATATCCGTATTGTTTCCTGTATTTCACCAGTAAAGGAACCGCAACCGCAGCTGACAGAAGCTCAGCGCAAGGCAGCGTCCACCAGATACCGTCGATTCCTAACACAGCAGGCAGCAAAATCAGAACTCCAACCTGAAAAGCAAATGTTCTCAGGAAAGAAATTATTGCCGATATCCTGCCGTTATTCAAAGCCGTAAAATACCCGGAAGCAAAAATATTTAATCCGCAAAGCAGAATGCTTATGGCCAGTATCTTAAATCCGGAAATCATAAGGGACGCTAACGCCGTATCGCTTGATGCAAATATCATGGTCATAGGTTTATCCAACACCTCCGCCAGCAAAAACATCACCACCGATGCAGCTATGATAACCCTTATTGCAATGGCAAAAATCCTTCTTATATTTTCCCTGTTTCCTGCTCCGTAATTATAGCTGACTACAGGTGCAATTCCCGAAGTAAATCCTATAAAAACAGTCACAAAAAGGAACTGCATGTAAAACAGTGCACTTATGGCCGCCACACCTTTTTCTCCCGCTATGCTCATCATCTGTATATTAAACATAGCCGTGGTAACCGCACTTGACAAGCTGCTCACCATTTCCGAAGTGCCGTTTCCCAAAGCTCTAAAAACATCGATGCCCGGTTTGGCAGGCTTCTCGAAATGAATCAGACTCTTCCTGCTAAAGAATACAAACAGCGGCGCAATTCCGCCCACAGCCATGCCAGCTCCTGATGCAAGAGCCGCACCGGCAAGCCCCATATCCAGGCACCCTACCAGGGTCACGTCCAGAATCACATTTATAACACCGCTGCATACGGAAAGCCAGAGTCCCATGCCGGGCTTATCTGCAGTAACGAGATATCCCTGAAACAGTATCTGAAGTGTCCATACAGGTCCCAAGGCGACCATAATAGTTCCGTATTCCACACAATAAGGTAACAGCTCCTCGTCAGAACCCAGCAGCAAATAAATACTTTCATCCCATATAAAGAATACGGCCATAATCAGCATAACCAGGGCTACATTTAGGAGCACTGTCAAAGTCATGAAACGGCTGGCCTCAGAACGTTTTCCTTCGCCAAGCATCTTGCCTGTCAGGGCATTGCTTCCTGTGGCAAACATAAATGCCAGGGCCATGTTCACATTGAGCACCGGATACACAATATTTATAGCGGACAAGCCCATACTTCCCACACAGTTTGAAACCACAATCCCATCCACCGTGGTGTACAGTGAGATAAAAACCATTCTGATAGTGGTGGGAACGGCAAACACCAGCATATTGAACGCCGTTATGGGCTTGTTATATATCAGATTTTCGTCCATTAATAATTCCCCTCATACTGTCACAATTATTATAACGACTTTCCTTTACATTATCAAGCATCCTGTTATAAATTTCAAACCGTCGGCATATATTGGTTTTAACAAAGCTAAGGAGTGTGTGTCTTGCTATGAAGGACTATATTGAAGAAAGAGTTTTAGAGCTTGCCCGTTACATAATTGATACAAGATCAACGGTCAGAGCTGCCGCAAAGAAATTCCGCGTCAGCAAGTCTACAGTGCATAAGGATGTTACGGAGCGGCTTCTCGAAATTAATCCGGGGCTTGCTTCCGAGGTCAAAGACGTCCTGGAGAACAACAAGGCGGAACGCCACCTTCGCGGCGGGATGGCAACCAAAGAAAAATATCAGCACGCAAAAGAAAAATAACGGCCCTGCGGGTCGTTTTTTGCTTGCGGAATAGTAGGGGCGGGTCTATAATAAAGTCAGAATATTAATATTCCGGCGGCGGAAAAGAAAGCCCCTTAGGAACGAGGAGGAGAAAGATGATTTATTTCAGAAGTGATTACAGTCTCGGAGCTCACCCTAAAGTAATGCAGGCTCTTATGGATACAAATATGGAGCATACCGACGGCTATGCCGAGGACAGATTTTCCTACGAAACAGCCGACATGATACGCGAAATGATAGGTAAACCTGACGCACATGTTCATTTTATGGTAGGCGGCACTCCTACAAACACCATCACTATTGCGGCAGCCCTCAAACCTTACGAAGGAGTAATATCACCGGCTACAGGTCATATATATGTTCATGAGACCGGCTCTGTAGAGGCAACCGGCCACAGAGTCTTTGCTGCACCTACGGATGACGGCAAACTGACTCCGGAAGCTATCGAAAAGGTTCTTCTTCACCACGAAGACGAGCATACGGTCATTCCTAAGATGGCCTACATAACCCACCCTACAGAAAACGGCGGAGTCTACACCAAAGCCGAGCTCACAGCGCTGAGCCGGTGCTGCAAAAAACACGGGCTTTATCTGTACATGGACGGAGCGCGTCTCGGCACTGCCCTCACCTGGCCGGGAAACGACCTTTCCCTTAAGGATATTGCCAACCTGGTAGACGCCTTCTATATCGGCGGCACTAAAATCGGGGCACTTTTCGGCGAAGCTCTTATCATAATGAATGATGATATTAACGACCACTTCCGCTACATGGTGAAGCGTGCCTGTGCTCTATTAGCAAAAGGCAGACTCATCGCAGTCCAGCTCAAGGCTCTCCTTGAAGGCGGCGAAGATTCACTGTACTATGAGCTTTCACGCCACGAAAACGACCTTGCTATCAAGCTGTCAAAGGGTGTTGTAGAAAAAGGCTACAAGCTCTGGATTCCTCACCAGACCAATCAGGTATTTGTCATAGTAGATAACGATAAAATCAAAGAACTGGAAAAGGACTTTTTCTTCTACACCTGGTGTCCTTATGACGAAACCCGCTCTGTAATCAGACTGGTTATAAGCTGGGGAACCGCCGAGGAAGACGTAGACGCCATATTGTCGGCACTGTAGGCCTTTCACATACACCGTTACACATAACAACAAAAACCTCTGTTTGGGTCCATAGACCGCACATAAACAGAGGTTTTTTGGCTCTATATTACTTATCGCGACTCAAGCTATTTTACATTATCCTTCTTTCCATCCCGGTTTGTACTCTAAGTGTAGGTGTAAAGCTAATACGGGTTTTCCCTCATTTTTTTCACTTATTCACCTATAATTTTCCAAAATAATTATATCACAATACTATATTTAAAACAAGATATATTATAGCTTTGTCTTTTCCCCTTCTGTATAAATACTCTGTTTTTAAGGACGTTTTGTGACACTATTAATAAATTTCTTTTCCTGCATTAAAAAACGCCCGATTATTTTCGGGCGGTTCTGCATTTCGCCGGCTAATATTTCTATATCCCCAGATTCCTGCCGCTGTTTTTATACTTCTTCATCACCTTTTCCAGATGCTCATTGCTTCCCAGTTCTCCCTCCCTGACACGCTGCTCGTAAGGCGTCAGATTGTTCACATCCTTGATGTGCTTTCGAACAGGTTTAGGCATAAACGGCATATATATCAGAGGAGATATCAGCAGGCAGTCTGTCAGTATCCAAAGTGCCACGAGGATCAGCGCCATGCCGTTAGAAAGGTTTTCATAAATCAGCAGGGCAAAAATTCCTATAAACCCCGCCATAAAAGCGATAGTTGTCAAATAAAACCTCTCCACCTTCTTTATTGCCGAAGAAAGGGCCTCATCAAACCACTGGCTGCGCAGCCTTTTTACTATGTACTTAGCCCATCTGAACTGAACATTTGCCAGATACACACAGCATTTAAAGTCATCAAAAGAAGCTTTCTCCGCAGGTATTTCCTCTGCGAAAAGTTCTCCTTGCATGTCACCGTAAAATATCTGTGAACGTATGATAATACCTTCTCCCATAACCGAATATGAAACCTCTTCATCCCTGTCATACTCCATAACCAGAAGCTGTCCCTCAGATACCATATGAGTCTCTCCGCCACATGAAACCACTGCGTAACCTTCTTTGCAGTAGAGAGCATGGGTTGTCATCGGGAGTTTTGTTGTAAAAGCTGACGTGTATTCTTTCTTTTCAGGTTCAGGGTATATCAGGTCTATATAGCCCTCGTTACCCTTTCTGACCATCAGATTGAAATCCGTAATCTTTCCGAAGCTCTTTGTCCTCCATGCTCCGTCAAAACGATCCTGTTCGAGTTCTTTGAGGCGGGCAACACGCTGACCCTCATAGCTGAGAACTACCTCGCCATCCAGCACCATAAGCACTCTGTCGTAATCCGGCAGCTTTGAAAAATCCGACTCTTCGGTTTCAACCGTTGCCGAACTCAATCTCCAGATAAAATTGCGATCAAGGTACCTGCTCCTGGCAGGATAGATTGCCAGTTCCCTGGTCTGCCCTCCGGACCATCTGCTGGTGTTATAATTTTCTTCCTTAAAAAGATAAGCTTTCATATTTCACTTCCTCATGAATAATAAACTATACTCATTCATTTAATTTACCAAGCACAGTATACCATATTCCTGACATTATAGGCAAGCACACACAAAAATACCATCCATATTCATCCAAAAAACTTGTAAATGAACCCGCCTTAATGTATAATAGGTCTGGATTTATTAACACATTCTTAACAAAAGGAGGGCAACTATATGTATAGAGCCGATGGGTCCCGCGTACGCAGTACTGACGCCATGTATGAACTGGTACCCTATATCATGCCTTACCGCTATGATGCTTCCAACTCCGTTACCGTAGACATAGATTTAGGCCTAATGCAGGAATACATAAGAAAATGCCGCAAAAAAGGCATCAATATGAGCCATATGAGCATTATCATTGCCGGCGCGCTGAGAATTGCCTCTCAAAATCCCTGCCTTAACCGCTTCGTTATGAACAGAAAAATCTATGCGCGAAATCATTTCTGCGTGTCTTTCGTGACCCTGCAGCCCGGCAAAACCAGCGATACGGTTAACAAGCTGTACTTCAACCTGGATGATGACATTTTTGCCGTGAACAGCAAGGTTCAGGAAGCTATAGAACGAACCCAGCAGCCTGCTTCTCAGAACGCTCTGGATAAACTGATGGCAAGCCTTGTGAGAGTTCCTTTCCTGGTGGGTGCAGTAGTAGGAGTGCTTAAGTTTATAGACAAGTATTTCACTCTGCCGTTTTCTATTATAAACGCCAGCCCGTTCCATACCAGTCTTTTCGTTACTAATCTGGCGTCTATCAGAACCAATGCCATTTACCACCATCTCTACGAGTTCGGCACGACAGGCATTTTTATCTCCATGGGACAGCCCGAGAAAAGGATAGAGAAAAATGGTGAGACTGTAGAAGAAAAAAAGATCATGCCTCTGGGTATTGTTACAGACGAACGTATCGCCAACGGACACTACTACGGCCGCTGCTTCAGGGAACTTAACAGGTATTATAAAAATCCCGAGCTGCTTGAGGTTCCGCCTGAGCAGATTGTAAAGGACCCCGATATAAACCACAAAAAGCACAAGTTTATAGTAAAATAAAAATAAGGAGGAATTATTAAAATGACTAAAAAAGGAACTGATATCGTATCATATATTACCATAATAGGCTGGGCCATAGCCATGATCTGCGGCACCAGAGCAGAATCAAAATTCCATCTGAACCAGTCTCTGGTACTCATTCTGGCCAACATCCTCTGGGGGATCATAGGCAAAATCCTTGCCTTTATACCTATTGTCGGATGGCTTGCCATTCCAATCGGCTACCTGATTATCCTTGTACTTTGGATTATTGGTCTTGTTTCCGCCATACAGGGTACTGAAAAAGAAATTCCTCTGTTGGGAGGCTTGAAAATTTTAAGTTAAAAACTGATACAGACTTAATCAGGGGTGGCGTATCGGCAAAGCGACAGTGCCTTACGGCCACCCTTTTGCATTGTCAGAGACATTGGTGTTTATTTAATCTCTGCTCTTGTAATAGAGCATGCAATGACAGTATCCCTCAAACTCCGGGTCGGCTATCTGCTCCTTAAACTCCCTGCAGATGCACCTGTTTTCCTCTGTCTTCTCCAATCGGCAAGGACAATATCCGCCCTTCATTTTAAGGCCTTCTTTTATTCTTGCTACAATTTCTCTATCCTCGTTTAATCTTACTGCCATTTTGGCCTCCTTTTAATTATTATCTCCTGTGGCGTCAAAAATCTCTGTGCGCCTCAGCACCTTGTAAAGCAGCCAGCCCAGAACCCCGCAGGAAATAATCTCTCCGGCTCCTACTGTTGCCATAAAGTACCAATAGCTTCCTTCAAGTCCGTAGACATTCTGAAGCACCAAAGGCACTATTACAGCATTGCTTACTATGGGACAGACCGGCCCCAGCACGGTTTTTTTGCGCCCGATATAGTATGTGCCCAAGGCCCCAAAAAGAGTTGCAAGGGAGCCGAATACAACATCCCACAGTGCACATCCGGTCAAAAAGTTCGCCAAAACGCAGCCTGCTGCAAGCCCCGGCACCGCTGCCCATGTAAAAAGGGGCATAATGGTAAGCATCTCGGAAAGACGCACCTGAATAGCTCCGCTTGCAAGACCTGCCGCATTTGCGACAAAGGTAAGCACCACGTAAAGGGCAGCAATCAGAGCTGCCCAGGTCAGCCTAAGTGTTTTATTGTTCATCTGTACATCTCCTTTAGTTTTGTTTATAGTGAGGAAGGTCTCGAACTCACTCGGTTTTCCGGAAAGCAGGTTTTATGCCAGGAGCTTTATTCGTCCTGTGCCATCCTCTTTCTCAGAAACCTCCTTCTGTATTTCAGCACGGCATAATTGCTGATTCTGTTAACATAAATGGGATCAAACACCCCGCCTGCAATTCCCACTATAAACTGGCCCTGCAGGAACTTAGTATAAATCATCTCTTCGGAAAGTCCCCGGGAGGTTGCTCTCATCTGTTCCTCTTTGTCAATATTCCAACCTCGTATTTGATCTCCGTTTGCAGCAATATAGTCAATTATATCGTTAAACTCTCCGTTTTTTCTTAAAAAAACCTCCTCGTCACACATTGCTGCCTCGATAATCTTCAGTATAAAAATTTTCTCTTCATCGCTTTCATACTCATAGCCGAAGCTCAATGCCACTTCGTATACACTCTTCAGCACCATTGCTATAAAGAGAGGTATATCCGGAATCCCCGCTCCGACCAGACCAAGCCCGATTCCCTCCACACTTGAAATCATCAGATTGGCAGCCTTAGAAGCTTTGGCCTTCTTAGTAAAAGTTCTGGCTGACTTCTTGTTTTTCATCAGTTCGTGAGCGTAGGTATTCACCTTGAAGTCGGCCTCTTTTTTGTCTTTATTGTAGGTTTTTTCTATTATGCCGGTTCCCTTTTCGAAGATAACCTGAAATCCCTTAAAAAAAGCTGCATTAAGAGTGCTGCTCAGCTTATCGGGTATGAAGCGGTCAAGCTTTTTTACCAGTACCGACGTAGGGCCTTCCTTTCTCCGGGCGATAAATTTTTCTTCTTTTTTTAAAAGGTCATGCCATTCCTGTTCCCAGGGTGTTTTTTTCCTGAATGCTGCCATCTTTATCCCCCCTTTGTGTAAAATCACTGATGCTACATTACAGTTTATTATACTACCCTTTCACTTAAAAAACAATTTTTTTACATTTGCCACACTTTTTCCTGACATAAAAATAACCATCTATGGGG
>CALZFA010000051.1 GCA_945644815.1 uncultured Clostridia bacterium | reverse complement strand
TCGCTGTCTGCGCAGTCCAGAAGGGAAATGCCCATAGTGATGGTTCTGATGTCCAGATTTTCCTCCTGAATCATGGTTATGGTTTCCATTATGTCATTAAAATTAAGCATACTGATATTCTCCTGTTCTCCTTTTATTTTAGATTCGATGCATTGAGTTGAAAATATCTTCGTGCATCACATGAACCACCATGTCGGGAACGGCAGATTTGAGCCTGGTGTCCAGACCATCAATATCAGCATCCATGTTGCTTATATCAACAATCATAACCATGCAAAAATACCCGTCCAGAATGGACTGCGTGACTTCCAGGACATTGGCATTCATATCCGCGCATGCAGTGGAAACCCGTGCAAGAATACCTACCATATCTTTTCCTATAACTGTAACTACCGCTTTCATTATAAACCTCCTTGAAATTGCTCTACACCGGACCGGTGACGAGCACTTTATACTCATTATCGGCAAGGGAAATCCCTGCCTCTGTATCCTTTATATATTTTATTTCGAGATGGGGGTACAACTTTTCAAAGTATTGCCGGTTGCATCCCTTATGACCGAACATGTTATTATAGCATTTTTCATTAGAAATGAATACGGCCCGGCCGCAAAAATCCGGGGCATCCGGATGTGTTTTGCAATAGATTCTTTCTATCTGAGTCTGCAGCCGTTCTCTCGCAATGCGGCCCTCTACCAGTTGACGAAAGGCAGGATGAAAAGCAAGCTGATCCGCCATAATATCGCTGGACTTAAGTCCCACACGGATGATGTTAACTCCTGCATTATCAAGAATTTCATACATCGCTTTTGTGCGATTTATCGCGTCCTCTTCGGAAAGGGGCAGATACCGCCCGTCAAGATACATATCGTAAAGGGGTGTATCCTTAATGACAACCGTGGGATATAGCCGGGCGATTTGAGGACTCATTTTTACAGTTTCATTGGCCGAGAAAATACACTTTTCCAAAGTATCACCGGGCAGGCCTATCATCAGCTGAATTCCCAGAGTAAAACCGTACTCTCTGATAAGGGCGGCACTGCGATATACAGTATCTGCATCATGGCCTCTGCCGGAGAGCCTGAGTACCTCAGGGTCGAGAGACTGAACTCCCAGCTCTATAATATCCACACCATAGGCTTTCAGATTATCCAGTATTTCTTCGTTTATATAGTCGGGTCGTGTGGAAAGGTGAATTGCACTGACTTTGCCGCAATCTTTATACTCCTTTGCTATGGAAAGGAAGGAGCGCTGATCCTCGACAGGTATTCCCGTAAATGAGCCTCCGAAAAAAGCTATCTCGATGGCTTCAAGAGGCATCTCTTTCAGAGTGGAAAGGTGCTCTTCGATAGTGCGGCGGGCATCCTGAGGCGTCACATCTCCCTGACGGGCTGTAATCTTTTTCTGGTTGCAGAATACGCAGTTGTTGGGACAGCCTCTGTGTGATATAAAAATAGGTATGATTGCGTGCTTTTTCAATCCGGACTACCTCCTTCACCCGGGCTGCAGACTTCCTCGACAACTGAGCCGATATCTGTCAAAGGAAAATTCTCAAAATAAATCAGATCAAGACCACGGGCCAGCACATAATCCTTGATGGCTTCGAAGTCAGGATGAGCTGAAAGGTCTCCGTTAAACACAATCTTATTACCGACGCGGCCGCCGGTACCGCCGATAAATCCGCAGCCGTAACCCTCAAGCAGCACATGGCCCGGTTCCACAAGGAGAACCTCAGGTCCTTTCTGCTGACGGCAGGCACGAGCAATTCCACCATCAAAGGTTATAATGGAATTTTCATCCACAGGCAGAGCGCTGCATCTGGCATACCCTTGCGAAACATGGATTTTTATAAGCCCCATGTTATCAGCAGCCATAAGAAGCTGCGGATCAGTCACATGGAGGTTGTGAATAAAAAACTTTCCCGTGGAGCAGCCGTTGTATATACAGTCCGAGGGATAAACAGACCCCAATTTTTCGGAAACTCCGTGAAAAACCTTGCCGCCGCCGAGGTGACAATATAAAATATCGGGGTGACGGCCTATAGGCGAAGATATGACTTCCCTTGTAAACACAAGCTCATGACCTTCTTTGGACAAGTATTCGATTAGAGGCCGGCAGGCCGCCTCGGAAATGTATATTCTGCTTTTTTTCATAGTCAATAGTATAAGCGAAAAATGTGGAAAAGTCCAGTCGCTTATGTTATACTGAAAAGCGAAAGCAGAGAGGAAGCGGAGAAGCGGAGAAGCAGAGCAGATATGGTCAATTTTGGAAACGATTGGAACGGGATTCTGAAAGATGAATTCGAAAAGGAATATTACATAAGGTTAAGGGAATTTCTCATAAGGGAATACAGAACCGAAGAAGTCTACCCGCCTATGGAGGACATATTCAACGCTTTAAAATATTCATCCTATAGCGACACAAAAGTGGTTATTATCGGTCAGGACCCGTATCATCAGCCGGGGCAGGCTCACGGGCTCTGCTTTTCCGTGAACAAGGGAGTCAGAATCCCCCCTTCACTGGTAAACATATACAAAGAAATAAAGAATGACCTGGGAATCGACCAGCCTCCCCACGGCTATCTGGCAGACTGGGCGCACCAGGGGGTGCTGCTTCTCAATGCGACCCTTACTGTACGTCGAGGCCGGCCAAATTCTCATAAGGGGAAGGGATGGGAAATATTCACCGACCGGATTATAAATATTCTCAACCAAAGAGATAAACCTATGGTTTTTATTCTTTGGGGAGCTAATGCCAGGGCCAAGGAGTCACTGATTACAAATCCTGCGCATCTTATTCTTACCGGCGCCCATCCAAGCCCGATGTCAGTTTATAACGGCTTTTTTGGCGGCGCATACTTCAGCAGAGCCAATCGCTTTCTTGAGGCCACCGGACAGGAGCCTGTTGACTGGCAGCTGAAACCCTGAAACCGTTTATAATAATTTTTCTACTATATAAAAAACAGGAGGATATTAACATGATAATCGGAATTATTATTGCAGTTGTAGTTATTCTTTTGGTGGTTGCAATCGGGATGTACAATTCGTTCATCAAATTGAGAAACAGCTGCGAAGAGGCTTTCTCTACCATGGATGTATACATGAAAAAGAGATTTGACCTGATTCCCAATCTGGTAGAGACTGTGAAAGGCTATGCCGCTCACGAAAAGGAAACTCTCCAGAATGTAATAGCAGCCAGGAATAATCTTCAGAATGCATCGACAACTGAGGAAAAGCTGGCAGGAGAAAACGCACTGCAGGGAACCTTGAAGAGCCTTTTTGCCGTAGCTGAAGCTTATCCGGATCTGAAGGCAAACACCAATTTCCTTGACCTGCAGGATCAGCTGAAGATGATAGAAGAAGACATCGCTAATTCCAGAAAGTATTACAACGCAGTGGTTAAGCAGTTCAACACCAAGTGTGAAATGTTTCCTTCAAACATCATTGCTTCCATATTCCACTTCGAAAAGCAACCTATGTTTGAGGTAGAAACTGCCGAAGAAAGAAAAAATGTAGAGGTTAAGTTCTAAAAATGCCAAAGTATTCAGAGAAGAAAAAAGAGAGCCGTAATGTACGTATTCTCAGAACATGTGCGGTATGTGCCATGGTGCTGATTTTGTGGTGTTCTGCTGCGGCCGGAGCTTCCGCATATACCACCGATGTATATGATGTAGATGTGGTGGTAAATGAAGATAACAGCTACCTGTTTTCGGAGACTATAAAGGTGGACTATGACTCACCGCACCACGGTATCTACCGATACATTCCAATGAACGACATGGAGGGAAATACTGCCATGAAAATCGATGGAATGTGGGTAGACGGCTGGGAGTACGAAACCTATAATGAAAACGGATGCAAAGTTTTCAAAATAGGAAGTGCAGATACGACAGTGACGGGCGAGCAGACTTTCTCCCTGGGATATCGCATCAGAATTTATGATGACATGGATACTTCCGGAGATATGTTATATATAGACCTGCTTCCTACGGACTGGGAGACGGCTATAAGGAAAAGTACCATAACCGTAAAGCTTCCTAAGGCTGTGGATCCGGAAAAAATAAAGATATACGCAGCCGGATACGGCAGCAGCGCTGTGGCAGAAAATGTAAGCTACAGCTATGATGAGGATTCCATGACGGTGGAAATCCGCGGCAGCAAGCTGGCACAGGGCATCGGCGTTACTATGATGATTGAGCTCCCTGAAGGCTACTGGGCAGGTCAGATGAACAGAGAGTGGATGAAGCCTGCTGCCATGGGAATACTCATAGGTGCTGCGCTGATTCTGGGACTGCTGTGGCTTTTATTCGGAAGAGATAAAAAGATAGTACCTACCGTTGAATTTTACCCTCCAAAAGGACTTACTCCTGCCGAGGTGGGACTTGTCATCGACGGTACAGCAGACAAGAAAGACCTTATCTCCATGATAATCTACTACGCCGGTCAGGGGTACCTTTTAATAGAACAGTATAAAAAGAAAAAATTCCGCCTGACCAAGCTTCAGGACATAGGCAGCGGAGAAAAACTGTTTGCCAGAACACTCTTTAACGGTCTTTTTAAAACCGGGGACACCGTATATCTGGAAGACCTTGACGAAGAGTTCGGAGATGCCTATCTGACAGCTTATGGAGAGCTTACAGGCTTTTACAACAAAAAGAAAAACAGGCAGATCACCATAAAATCGCAGATATTCGCTGTGTTGGGCATAGTGCTGATCGCACTGGCATCGGTGATTTGTGTGGTTATGGCCGTGGAGTACGGACGTAGTGTGCCTGTGATTTTATGCGCGGTTTTTGCGGTGGTGCTGGCTGTATTACTTACGATAGCAATGCTAATCCGAGACAGGAAAAAGTATACTATGGGCAAGGCAGGGCGCTTAATAGGCGGCGGGCTGCTTACGATAATTGACTGCGCAGCAGTTTTAGCAGGGGGATACTGCATGTATGCGTCATTTAGTAATATGCCGGTAGGAATTGCCTTTGCCATTTGTATTCCGGCGTGTCAGTTTTTCACTGTGAACATGTTGCAGAGGACATCGGGCAGCATTGCTCTTATGGGCAAAATCCTGGGTCTCAAAAACTTCATAGAGGCGGCGGAGCTGGACAGAATCGACGCTCTCGTAGAAGAAAATCCGGCATATTATTATGATGTGCTGCCTTACGCCTATGTCATGGGGCTGACAGACAAGTGGGCTAAAAATTTTGAGAGAATAAACATTCAGGCTCCGGACTGGTATCAGGGCTATGATATGAGTGACAGAATGTTTGACGCCTGGGTTTTCTCCAGTATGATAAACAGCTTTGGCGGTGCCGTTTCAAGCAGCGTACATATTCCTATAGATGACGGAGACGGTGACTTCGGCGGAGGAGGCTTCTCGGGAGGCGGCGGCTTTTCCGGAGGCGGATTCGGCGGCGGTGGCGGCGGAAGCTGGTAGTTGTCATATGCGAATCAATGAGACAAAAAAGGGAGCCTTTCGCTCCCTTCGTTTTTTTGCTATTTCAGGTTTTCCGGGTTCAGACCCTGAAGCTCAGGAATTACGAAAATGCCGTCTTTCCTGATGAGAATATCGTCAAACCAGATTTCTCCTCCGCCGTATTCGGCGCGCTGTATCATTACCAGGTCCCAGTGAACAGCTGACTTGTTGCCGTTGTCTGCATCCTCGTAAGCCATACCCGGTGTCAGGTGGAAGCTGCCGCAGATTTTTTCATCGAAAAGCGTATCCTTCATCGGGTGAAGCACATAAGGATTTACGCCGATGGCAAACTCACCGAAATAACGAGCACCTTCGTCGGTGTCCAGAAGCTCGTTGATACGTTTGGTGTCGTTGGCAGTGGCTTTAACTATCTTGCCCTTCTTTATCTCGAAGCGGATGTTTTCGTAAGTGAAGCCCTGCTCCTCGCTGAAGGTGTTGTAGGAAATAACTCCGTTCATGGATTCACGCACCGGAGCTGTGTATACTTCGCCGTCAGGAATATTTCTTAGTCCGTCGCACTTGATAGCCGGAATGTCCTTGATGGAGAAGGTCAGGTCTGTGCCCGGTCCCACCAAGCGAACCTTGTCGGTGCGGTTCATAAGGTCAACCAGCGGATCCATAGCCTTGCTCATCTTCTGGTAATCAAGGGTGCATACGTTGAAATAGAAGTCCTCGAAAGCTTCCTGTGAGGTGCCTGCCAGCTGAGCCATAGACGGATTCGGATATCTGAGAACTACCCATTTTGTCTTGTTCACGCGGTAGTCAAGGGTAGGCCTTGTAAGCTTGTAGTACATGTTGAGTTTATCTGAAGGAACGTCGCTGAGTTCGGAGGTGTTTTCTCCCGCTCTGACAGCAATGTAGGCATCCATACCTTTCATCTGATAAAGCTGATAATCGTTTAAAAATTCAATTTGTTCCTCGTCGGCTCCCAGAAGAATCTCACGCAGGACAGCACCGTCTCTGTGATTTACATATGGGCGCGCCCCCAGCTTGTATGCATCTTTAATCAGCTGCCTTACCAGAGGTTTGCAGCATTCCCCTTCATAGTCGATAAGTACTTTTTCACCTTTCTTAAGGTCACAGGAATATCCTGTGAGAACTCTTGAAAGCTCTTTTACTCTCGGATCCATAATCCACCTCCGTATATAAATTTTTTACTGTTTTAATTTCATAAGACTATTATACCCTAAAGCGGAAGGAAATAAAAGGTCGGTCACACAAGGACCGCTAAGAAAACGCTAAGAAAAATCAGAGGCCTTTTGCAGTAATTGATTTATGAGATGAAAACCAATAAAATATAGAAGGGGTAGTACGGAAAAATTCAAGGAGAAAGCTTGCTATGAAAATAATTTTTGTGATAAACCCGAAGGCAGGTAAAGGTAAGGGTATTGATAAGCTGACAGAAAAAATTCGCAGTGCTTCGGATAAAACGGGAATCAAAGCAGACATTTATATGACTGAGGCTGCAGGCGATGCAGAGGCCTTTGCGGATCTTATGGGAAAAGAAACTGAGGCATCCGGAGAGGAAGTCAGACTCATCGCATGCGGAGGAGACGGAACCCTTAACGAGGTGCTTAACGGCGCTATAAAATATGAAAACCTGACCGTAGGCGTTGTGCCTATCGGAACAGGAAATGATTTTTGCAGGAACTTTCCTGATGACGGAGATTTTCTCGACATGGAAGCTCAGCTTACAGGAAAGGTTATAAAAAGCGATGCAATCAGATACAGCGGGCTTATGGCAGGAAAAGAGCAGACCAGATACTGTGCAAACATGTTCAACATTGGCTTTGACTGCAATGTGGTGGATCTGACTGCAAAACTGAAGACTTACCCGCTCATAGCCGGTTCGTTTGCTTATCTTCTGGGAGTTGCGATTACATTTATAAAGAAAAAAGGTGCCAAGCTCCGGGTGGAACTGGACGGAGAGGTTATTGAAGACGGTTCGCTGCTGCTTACGGCTATTGCTAACGGCGGTTTCTGCGGAGGAGGTGTTCACAGCTCGCCTTACGCATCGGTGACAGACGGAATTATGGATGTCAATGTTATCTATAATGTAAGCAGATGGCAGTTCCTAAAAAAATTCCCATACTATGCAAAGGGTACCCACATGGAGCTGCCTGGCATATCGGATATCATATATGCGGGAACCTGCCGCAAGGCCAGAATTACACCTCTGGACGGTACCATGAGGCTCTGTACTGACGGAGAAATTGTCGATGCGGGAACAATAGACTTTGAGATAGTGCCGGAGGCCTTTAACCTTCTGGTTCCGGCGGTTATCTAAAAATAAAAAAGAGGTGCATAAGATGAGAAAGAGATTAATGGGGAAGTTTATAATTATCTGTTTAGTGATGTTTCTTATATTTGCTTTTGCCGGATGTTCTTTGTTTGGCAAAGCGGATTATGAGAGCGACGGAAAGCCTATTGCAGAGGAATTCCGCGGGGGTTGGGAATGCGAGGAGACTACTCTCGAGAACCCGGATGGCTATACAGGTTATCTTCATCTTGAAGTAAGCGATGACGGTACATACTCCATGTATGACATTGGAGCCGGAAACCCCGGTATTGAAGGATGGATTGAAGTTATATCGGAAAACGAACTGATTTTGCACATAAAGAAAACAGCCGATACAGATATTCCTGACGATTGGGATGGTATTTCATTTGATCAGGAGATGAAATATCGCTTTACCGAAGACGGAAAACTGCAGATTGCATATGATGACGGACAGCAGACTTCCACTCTGGTATTTTACAGATGGTCTTAAGGCTGCAATCATAAGTTCTATAGACTGCCCTTCGGGGCAGTTTTTTTCGTGGGATTGATTTTTTTAAAAGTAGACTGCAGCCTGTGTTCCCGTGACGGCTTCTTTCATTGCCGCATATATTGTAGAAGGCCCCGGAGAACGGGGCAGGGAAAGGAAAATAATTTATGGGAATAACCAGTTCAAACAAAGTGCTCAGCACTGACCGCATTTCGTGCGGAGATTCCTTCAAAATCACCCTGTCTCTTACGGCAGAACCCAGTATAATGAGTAACCCCGTGGATGTGGTGCTGATTCTGGATCGCTCGCGGAGTATGTCAGGCACACCTTTAGACAATCTTAAAAAGGGAGCCCTCAAATTCATCGATATTCTCGACGAGTCCACGGACGGAAGCCGGAACGGTCAGATTGGGGGAGGAAGCAGAATAGGCATTGTAAGCTTTGCTACAACAGCAACCCAGGACACTCAGCTCATCACATCGGTTCACGATCTGAACGAAGCCGTTGAGGCCCTCATGGCCAACGGAAGAACCAATCACCAGGATGCCTTTATAAAGGCTTTGGACCTCTTTGACCCGGCATCAACTAACGAAAAGATCCTGGTAATGTTTACCGACGGGGTTACCACCGAGGGTGGTGATCCGGAACCTATAACGACGGCGGCAAAGGCGGAAGGCGTGATAATATACGTTATCGGTCTTTCCGGCAACGGAGGCATAGATGAACAGGCTCTGAAAGACTGGGCATCGGACCCTGACTCCGCTTATGTGGCAATTACTCCCGATGATGAAAAGCTTGAAGATCTCTTCGAAGATCTGGCGCAGAATATTTCCAAACCGGGAGCAAAAAATATTGTCATAACGGATGAAATTGATGACTGCTTCCGAATTATTTCCGTGAGCACGCCGACTAAGGGAACCGCATCGTTGCTGGATTCTCAGACCGTTCAGTGGAAAATAGCTGAACTGGGAGTAAAGGAAAGCGAAGGTGCATCTCTGGAATTCACCGTGGAGCATATAGGACCGTGCTCCGGCACCATTGAGGTAAATTCGCATATTTCCTACGATGATGATGACAACAATATTGTAAAATTTCCGTCACCTGAAATCACTGTGGACTGCGGCACTATCATCTGTCCTGAAGGTTGTCCTGAACCCGTGGATGTGACCATAGGAGGCTGCGATGATGTGATTGAATACAACGCAGGAGAAATCGGCCTTGATTCTCCGGGAAGAATCCTGGAATTAGACGCCACCATAAAGAATGTGTGCCCGGGCAGAAGAGCGGCTCTTGCCGTAATTCTCAATGAGGTGGATGACGAGGAAAACGAGCATAAGAGAGGTCTTAAGACAATTACCGTTCCTGCTCATGACAGAGACAGCTGCCGTGACGTAACGGTACGCTGCATCAGGTTCGTGCTGCCGGAAGATCTGGACGTTTCAGGTGACCCTGACGCAATCTGCAATGAAAGAAAATTCAAAGCAAGATTTATCGCCCACTATATCGACAACGACTTCGAGTGCTGCTGCGACAGGGACCCGGTATAACCGTCATCAACAGAGAATCTCACAGAAGACCAGA
>CALZFA010000050.1 GCA_945644815.1 uncultured Clostridia bacterium | reverse complement strand
TCCCCCTCGGTCACCGTGGCCCGATTCATTATCACCGTGGCCACTGCCTGCATTCCTGCCGTTCCCTCACCTCCGGCTTCGCATTGTATCAGTCTTGCGAATAATTCTCTGGTATCCAGTGCCATCTGTTCACCTCCGCATACTATACTATTCTATGCAGCAGAGTAGTGTTGCGTGCGGATTTTTTATTGTAAGAAAAAGCATTTTGTGGTAGAATATCTCCCATAAAGCAGGAGGTGCTTCATGATACAGAAAATGAAGAAAAGGGTTCTTGTCATAGACGGGCAGGGCGGTATGCTTGGAAGGCAGATGGTGGAAGCCACAAGACGGCTCCTTCCCGAAGCCGAAATTACCGCTGTGGGGACAAACTCTATTGCTACGTCAGCCATGCTTAAGGCGGGAGCTGACAGAGGTGCCACAGGCGAAAATTCCGTTATAGTCTGCGCTTCGGATGCAGACATAATTGTCGGCCCTGTGGGAATAGTAATAGCAGACTCACTATTGGGGGAAATCACTGCTGCTATGGCGGCTGCAGTAGGAAGAAGTTCTGCACATAAAATCCTGATTCCTGTGAATAAATGCAATAATATAATCATAGGAGTAAATGATAAGTCAACATCAGACCTTATCAGGGAGGCCATAGAAAAAATAAAAGAAATAAGCCAAGAGTAAAATAAACACATAGAGAAGCGGAGATAACAGGGGTTTTTGGAGAGATGATAATATTTGTATTGACAGTAGTTTTGGAAATAATTCTCAGAGCATGGACATTTGGAACAGCGTTAGGCGGATTCAGCGGCAAGGGATTTCTGATTGCCGTTCTGATGTCGGCCTTTTTTGCTTGCATTCTGGAAATTATTACGAGACTTTTGGGGCATAGGCACCCAAAGGCAGCGCGTGTGGCAGTTGTGGCGGTGATTATTTTTTGGACATTGATATATTCCGCACAGCTGGTATATTACGATATTTTCCGCACTTTTTTTTCGATATATTCCATGTCAAACGGCGGACAGGTGCTGGAGTTTATCGATGTAATAATTGTTACGATAATAGATAAGATAATTCCTATCCTTATGAATTTCGCAGCAGCGGGACTGGCTGTTTTCCTTACAATAAGGAAAAAGAATATATGGGAAAGCATCGGTGAAACCCCCGGAACGAGCCGCAGATGCATTATGGTATCGGCTGCTTTGATGTGCTTTTGTCTCATATCTTCGGCGATTTTGGAGGAATCAGGCGACAGAGGTATGGGTACGCCTTATGAGTATCTTCACAGGACCAATGAAATAAAAGGCTGTGTAAAGAATTTTGGTCTGGTAACAGCATCGGCGCTTGATCTGAAGAGACTTGTTTTTGGATTTAACGATGTTCCGCGAGAGGAGGCCATCGCTGAAATGAATGAGTACTTCGGTGAAAACGGTTCGGGGACAGAGACACAGACCCATGAGACCAACGAGATGACCGGTATCTTTGAAGGAAAAAATCTTATATATATAACCGCTGAAAGTTTTACGGACCTTGCCATTGATGAAAAGCACACACCGACCTTATACAAGATGAGCAAGGAAGGGCTTTCCTTTACCAATTTCTATACACCTGTATGGGGCGTAAGCACCTTGGACGGGGAATATGTTAACTGTACCGGGCTGATTCCGAAGGCAGGCGTCTGGTCAATGACAGAGGCTTCAGACAACTGTCTGCCTTTCACATTAGGACATCAGTTCGGAGAACTCGGATATGTAACCAAAGCCTATCACAATCACAGAATTGACTACTACCACAGAGATAAATCTCATCCAAACCTTGGGTATGATTTTGACGGCCAGGGCGGCAGCTACGATTTCGGAGACAGCTGGCCTGAATCAGATCTGGAGATGATAAACAAGACCACACCGGATTTTCTTACCCCCGACGATAACGGGGAGATTGCGCCTTTTCATGTATATTATCTGACAGTAAGCGGCCATCTGGAATATAATTTTAAAATTCAGGATATGGCAGCCAAGCATGAAAAAGAGACAGAGGATCTTAATCTTTCCCAGGGACCGAGAGCATATGTGGCAGCCAATATGGAGCTTGACCTTGCCATGGAGCTGTTGCTTAAAAGGCTGGAGGAGGCAGAGGTACTCGATAATACGGTTATAGTGCTGGCGGGAGATCACTATCCTTATGCACTCAGCAACAAAGAGATAAGTGAGCTGCGCGGACACAAGATAAGCGAGCCTTATGAGAAATTCAGGAGTACCGCCATAGTCTGGACCCCGGGTATGGAGCCTATGACAATAGAAAAAACCGCCTCAAACCTGGACCTTCTTCCTACTGTTTCCAATCTCTTCGGGCTGGATTATGACAGCAGACTGCTCATGGGCACCGATATCTTCTCCGACCGGCCGGGCCTGGTGGTCTTTGAAGATAAAGACTGGATAAGCGACAGAGGAACGCGGCAGGAACTTGTATCAAGCGAGGCGGAATCTGATATTAAATATGTTGAGGAAACTGACAGCCATGTGGCTGACATGTTTAAGTATTCGGCGTGGATACTAAATTACGATTACTATGCCAGTCTGAAATCAAGCTGAACCGGATTATGGTCTGAATACCTGAACTGAGTGTCCACTACGCGGCTTGATACGACCTGTACGTTGTCCGATACAATGAAGCCGTCAAGGGTGACCTGAAAGTTGGTTTCGGGATCCCACGGTGAGTCGGCATTTCGGCAGCTGGGAACGGGATTGGCCTCATCAAGAGGAGCTGCCAGACTGAAGCCCTCCGGAATCATTTCAAAAGGAAAGCTTTTAGCCCAGCTGTAGTTTTCACCGGAGACTCCGAATATGGAAGGCGAATCGCCCAAAAGGTCCTTGTTAAAGTCGCCGCCGCAGATGACATAATTTCCCTTGGCATATTCAGCGCTTATATCGTCAAATATCATCTCCAGCTGCTGGTTTGCAATGGTAGGGTCCGTGGTATAAGCGGAAAGGTGGAAGTTGATGAGTACAAGCTCCTTTCCGTTATCTGCCGGTATGCGGTTTACTACATAACATCTGTCCAGATCCAGAAGCTTGGCCACATCGGTCTGGATAGGCAGACTGCGGCGCAATGCACTGTCGATAGAATAATTTGAGAAACTCATAAGACCGGCCTTGGATTTACCGTGCGGTTCCGTAAAAGGATAAAAGAGATATGGCGAATCATAGTTAAGAGCAAAGGTACAGCTGCGCTTTTGGTTATCGTATCCGGCAAGCACCTCTGTAAGCATTTTTCTTTCATCCACATGATATGAACGCGTAGCGTCAATATCCACTTCCTGAATTAGATAAAAGTCCGAATCAAACCCGACAAGCTGGGCTGAAATCTCATCCATATTGTCAAGAACGGCTTCTTTGCTGAAAGCCCGGGAGTATTTGCCGCCGTCCATGAAAAAACTGTACTGATCTGTGTAGGCAGCAAAGCCTATGTTCCATGAAGTGACCTGAAGATCTTCTCCGACGGGAACCGCTGCCGAAAGCGCAGAAGAACCTGACGGCTCGATATTCTGATTATCTTCGATTCTGTGATATGAACTGAAAAGATATACTGCGTAAGCGGCGATGAGCACCAGCAGAGCAAGCACAATCACACCTGTAATTTTTAAAACCTTTTTCAAAACATTTACCTCCTTAAAGGGCGCATCAGCGGTCTTTTTTTGTGTTGTTCTGAGAAATATTTTACCACGGACAGTGCTTTTAATGAAGAGGAAAATGTGGTAGAATAAAAAAAGAAATCAGAAAGGAGATTTTTATGGCTTTTACACATCTTCATCTGCATACGGAATACAGTCTGCTGGACGGTGCCTCCCGAATCAAAAAGGTGGTGGCACGTGCAAAGGAACTGAAAATGGACAGTCTTGCAATCACCGATCATGGAGCTATGTTCGGTGTTGTGGATTTTTATAAAGAATGCAGAAAGCAGGGAATCAAGCCTATAATCGGATGTGAAGTATATACTGCTGCACGCAGGATGACCGACAAGGATGTGGAAAGAGACAAGCATCAGGGCCATCTGATTTTGCTTGCAAAAAACGAAACAGGCTATAAGAATCTTATAAAAATAGTATCTCTCGGTTATATCAAGGGTTACTATTATAAACCTCGGATCGACAAAGAAGTATTAAGAGAGCACAGCGAGGGAATCATCGCTCTTTCCGGCTGTCTGGCGGGGAATATACAGCACCGTCTCCTTGTGAAGGACTACTCCGGAGCAAAGGCTGAGGCTGAGGCTCTGCTCGAAATATTCGGGCCGGGGAATTTTTATCTGGAAATTCAGGATCAGGGTCTGGAAGAGGAAATGTCCATCAGGGATGACATGATAAAGCTGAGCAGAGAGCTCAATGTACCGCTTGTCGCCACCAACGATGTCCACTATGTCTGCAAAGAGGATGCTAAAGCCCATGATGTGCTTCTGGCTATTCAGACAGCAACTACATTGGACGATGAAAACAGAATGCGTTTTCCAAACGATGAGTTCTATCTCAAAAGTGAGGATGAAATGCGTAAGGTTTTTGCCTATCTTCCTGAGGCTGTGGACAACACTCAGCTGGTAGCAGATGCCTGCAATTTCGATTTCAAGTTCGGAGAATATCATCTGCCTGAGTTCAAGGCTCCCGACGGCAGGGACAATGGTCTGTATCTGAGAGAACTATGTGAGGCGGGACTTCACGAAAGGTACGGAGAGAATCCGGCACCCGAGCTTTATGAAAGACTGAATTACGAGCTTGACACCATTGAATCCATGGGCTATGTGGAGTATTTCCTGATCGTATGGGACTTCATAAACTACGCAAAGACAAACGGAATTGTGGTAGGGCCGGGGAGAGGCTCGGCGGCCGGTTCAATCGTGGCCTACTGCCTCAAAATAACCGACATCGACCCAATCAGATACAATCTTATCTTTGAAAGATTTCTCAATCCGGAAAGGGTTAGTATGCCGGATATAGATATTGACTTCTGCTACGAGCGCCGTCAGGAGGTAATCGATTATGTTACCCGTAAATACGGTGAAGGCAGGGTTTCACAGATAATCACCTTCGGAACCATGAAGGCAAAGCAGGCAGTGAGAGATGTTGCCAGAGCCATGGGTGTAAGCTATGCCAAGGCTGATACTATTGCCAAGGCAATACCTTTTGAGCTTAATATGACTATTGACAAGGCTCTGTCAACAAGTCCCGAGCTTAAAGCCATGTACGAGACAGATATGGAAGCACGGGAGGTAATCGATATGGCAAAGGCTATCGAGGGAATGCCGCGTCATGCCTCCACCCATGCGGCAGGTGTGGTGATTTCAAAAGCGCCTATCGACGAATATGTACCTCTTTATCTTTCGGACAAGGGCCCTGCCACCCAGTTTACCATGACGACCATCGAGGAGCTGGGACTGCTGAAGATGGACTTTCTGGGGCTCAGAAATCTGACGGTAATCAGAGACGCACTTGAGCTTATAGAGAAAAACCACGGAGTCAGAATAGATTTCAGCAAAATGGATTATGACGATCCGGCGGTGTACGAAATGATTGCGGGGGGCAACACCGGCGGTGTTTTCCAGCTTGAAAGCGGCGGAATGACTCAGTTCATGAAAAACCTGAAGCCAACCTGTTTTGAGGACATCGTGGCCGGAATTTCTCTTTACAGACCGGGCCCTATGGACTCTATACCGAAATACATAGAAAACAAAAAGAATCCGCAGAAAATCAAGTATGTGGATGATGCCCTTGCACCGATTCTGGATGTAACATATGGATGCCTTGTTTATCAGGAACAGGTAATGCAAATCGTCCGTGATCTGGGCGGCTACAGTTATGGCCGTTCCGACCTGGTGCGCCGGGCCATGTCCAAGAAGAAAATGGATGTAATGCTGGAGGAAAAGGAATACTTCGTCCACGGCAAAACAGATGAGGCAGGAAATGTGGAAATAGCAGGCTGTGTACGCAACGGTATATCCGAACATGCTGCTGAGGAAATATTCAACGACATGGTAAGCTTCGCCCAGTATGCCTTTAACAAGTCTCATGCTGCGGCATATGCGGTTGTGGCATACGAAACCGGCTATCTTAAGGCACATTACCCTGTGGAATTCATGGCGGCGCTGATGACCAGCGTTATCGGTGATGCCAGTCAGATTTCCAGATACATAAGAAACTGCAATGATATGGGTATAGAAGTTCTGCCTCCTTGTGTTGCTGCCAGTGAAAAGAAATTCAGCGTGGAAAACGGCAGAATACGTTTCGGCCTTTTGGGAATCAAGAATGTGGGTGAGGGAGCTATCGATGCCATAATCAAGGCACGCCGTGAGAAAGGGGTTCCGAGAGATTTCTTTACCTTTATAGGGAATCTCGATATTTCCCAGGTAAACAAAAAGGCTGTGGAAAGCCTTATAAAAGCGGGGGCATGCGACTGTCTTTCGGATAACAGAGCGGCTATGCTTTCCGTACACGAGGTCCTGGTGGAGTCGGCTCAGAACACCTTGAAGAAAAACATCGAGGGACAGATGTCTCTCTTCCAGACAGCATCAGAAACCATGAACACCGAGTCTATCGGCGGAAGACTGCCGGATATAGCTCCTTTCCCCAAGGACATTCAGCTTGCAATGGAGAAGGAGATGCTTGGAGTATATCTGACCGATCACCCTCTCAGGGAATATGCCGACAGAATGGCAGGCGTCTCCACCATAAGCTGTGACGACATAGCTCACGCCGAGGAGGATGCACAGAACGGTGAAAGTGCCGCCCTGCGCGACGGAATGAGCTGCGTCATAAGCGGTATGATTTCCGGCAAAAAGACTCTCATAACAAAAAGCGGAAAGATGATGGCATTCATTGACATGGAAGATCTTTACGGAGTCTGCGAGGTGGTCGTCTTTCCTAATGTATACGAACGCTGCGCATCTGTATGTGAAACAGACAGGGTAGTTGCCGTCAAAGGAACGATAAACTTTAAGGAAGACGAAGCTCCCAAAATTCTGGCCGATGAAATTATCGATATAGACGAAGCGGTTACAAGGGGGTTCAGCGAAAGAAGAGCTTTCCGTAAAGAGGCATCGGATAAACAGAGAGGAACTTTGGGGCAGTATGGCAAGGAGCAGCAGCCAAATCCGGGAGGGATTGTGAAACTCCGTATTTCGGCAAATATGAACGAGGAGATGACACTGCAGCAGATTAAGACCAACCTGGCTCGGCACAAAGGAGATTATGAGGTCCTGATTTATCTGCCGTCGGGCAAAACACTGAAGACGGACAGCAATCTGTGGGTGCAGCCGTCTCCGGCACTTCGAAATCAGCTTGTGGCTCTTCTGGGACAGGAAAATGTAAAGATGTAGAGGTGAGATTATGGAAAGAACAGTTGTGATATATAAGAGCAAGTACGGTGCCACACAAAAATACGCTCAGTGGATAGGTGAGGAGCTGTGCTGTCCCGTCTTCAGCATTGATGATTTCAGCAAAGCCAGGCTTGCCGATTACGACAATATAATATACGGCGGAGGAGTACAGGCAGGCGGCATCAAGGAATTTGACAGATTCAAGAAGTGGATAAAGCCACTTGTTGGACAGCCTGAGAAGAAGATAGTTGTTTTTGCTGTGGGATTGAACCTGGATAACGCCGACGGACGCATGCAGCTTCGTGACATAAATTTTGACAAGGGGGTGTTCCGCCAACTGACTTGCTACTACATGGGCGGCGCATTTGATCCTGCCCGGATAAAAGGCATTGATAAGGCTCTTATAGGTATGGTACGTAAAATGCTGACAGACAAGGGGCTAAATATGAATGAAGACGAACGTGTTTTGCTGGGACGCATAGAAGGAGGCTGTGACCTTGTCAGCCGTGAGCAGATAGAACCCATAATCAGAGAATTCAAAAACTGAAGATAAGAAGATGAAAATGAATGCACCGGAAGAATTCCGGATGTATCAGGGCCTGCGGTTTTAAATCGCAGGCCTTGAGTTCTTTAAACCCTCTTTTCAAAAACATTGCCGCATTTGTGACAGGTCACACGAATCCTGCCGCGGCCTCTGGGTGCTTTCTGAACCTGTTTGCAGGACGGACACTTGAAGTACCTGTAGTGCTTTCTGTCCCGGTTGAGAAAGGACCTCAGGGGATTGTCTACATAAGTTTTATACCAGTAGAGCTGGGCTGTCATCCTGGTATTATTTCTGGAAAAAATTCTATATATTGCAAAGAACACTAAGAAATAGCCTATATATGTGGCAACATTGCCCGGTATGAATATATCAGCTACAACTATAATCATGCCGTACGCCATCAGGTCACGGCTCAGCTGATCCATGCCGTGTCTTCCAGTCATAAACTGTGCTATTTTATATCTGAAATTTCCCATTGTTTTGCTCCTCTCCTTTTTCCGTTGGGTGGAAATCATCTATACCTGATTCTAAAGGAAAAATATGTTGTCAATGTAAAGAAGTTTTGAAAAGCTTATGGGGTTTAAGGTGTTTCCCACATAAATCATTTAGAAAAGCCGATTTACTGGGGAAATTATTGCGATTTTGGGCCAAATTCATCGGAAACATACCCATAATTTACATTATTATACAAAAAATCCCCAGTAAATCACGGTTTTAAATCGATTTTTTGGGGATCTATAACGAATCTAAACAAAAAATCGAAGCAACGAATCGATGCAAAGATTAGTTCTTCAGGCTCTGCATCGGCGCAGGAATTCTGCCTCCGCGGTTAATCATCTTTGAAGATGACTGACTGCGGGTTTTCATTATAGGACCACTTCCGAGAAGACCTCCGAAGTCCAGCTCTTCGCCTTCCTTCAGACCGATGGCGGGGATGACCCTTACTGCTGTAGTTTTGGAATTAACCATCCCGATTGCAGCTTCGTCCGCTATTATAGCTGAAATGGTCTCCGCCGGTGTTTCTCCCGGGATGACTATCATGTCAAGACCAACAGAGCATACTGCGGTCATGGCCTCCAGCTTTTCTATGCTGAGGACACCGTTTCTGGCAGCGTCGATCATTCCCGCATCTTCGGTCACAGGAATAAAGGCTCCTGAAAGGCCGCCTACGCTGGAAGACGCCATTACACCGCCTTTTTTTACTGCGTCGTTGAGCATGGCAAGGGCTGCGGTGGTACCATGGGCGCCGCACTGCTCAAGGCCGATTTCCTCCAGTATGTGAGCTACAGAGTCTCCAACAGCAGGTGTAGGCGCCAGAGAAAGGTCTATTATACCAAAAGGCACACCAAGCATGCGGGAAGCTTCGGTTCCCACCAGCTGACCCATTCTGGTTATTTTAAAGGCAGTTTTTTTGATGAGTTCAGCAACCTCATCCAGAGGGGCATCGTCAGGGAGTTTTGCAAGAGCCGCACGGACTACCCCGGGCCCGGAAACCCCGACATTAAGAACCACGTCAGGCTCACCGACGCCGTGAAAAGCTCCGGCCATAAACGGATTGTCTTCCGGTGCATTACAGAAAACAACAAGCTTTGCAGCGCCTACGCACTGTCTGTCACAGGTTAGCTCCGCCGACCGGCGTACCACACCGCCCATAAGCTTCACCGCATCCATGTTGATGCCGGCTTTAGTGGATCCGATATTCACTGAGGAGCATACAAAATCCGTCTCTGCAAGCGCTCGTGGAATAGCATCAATAAGCTCTCTGTCGCCTGCACTGAAGCCTTTCTGCACCAGTGCGCTGAAGCCGCCGATAAAGTTTACGCCAATGTCTTTCGCCACGCGGTCAAGGGTGAGGGCGTATTTCACCGGATCTCCGCCGCTTACTGCCACCAGCATTGAAATAGGTGTAACGCTGATTCGTTTATTTACGATGGGAATCTTGTATTTTTTCTCAATAGCCTCGCCGGTCTTTACCAGATTTTTGGCCTTTTCATATATCTTTTTGTAAACCTTTTCACAGGAGCGGTCTATGTCGCTGTCTGCGCAGTCCAGAAGGGAAATGCCCATAGTGATGGTTCTGATGTCCA
>CALZFA010000049.1 GCA_945644815.1 uncultured Clostridia bacterium | reverse complement strand
TTCTCCTCCTGCTCGGACAACTTCTGCAACGCACTCTCTAATGCGGCAATTTCTTCCGCACGGTTACGGATGCTATTCATGCGGCGTACCCATTCCATTTGGTCAGCCGCTTTGAGTGCTTCGGTCACGCCCTCCTGCTTCGCCATAGCGGGAACGATGATTTCCATACGCTCGTTACAGGCTTGGTCGATTTCGGACAAATGCTTGAACAGCGTACCCTCCATCACATAATTGGTGTAAAGAATTTTTCGGTGTTCTTTCAGATAGCTGCGGCGCATACGCCCATATTTGCCGATCTGATAATCGCCGTCATCTGGCAAAACAAGGTTTGGGATGAGATAATCGCCCACTTGACGATATGTACCGCCCATTTCCTCAAATAGAGATTTCATAAACAACAGCTCCTTTCTGCGTTGAATTTGTAGCGGTTATAAGGCTTTTTCTGCTCCTTTCCTACAACTGCTTTTCAATTCACCACAAATGAGCCGCAGTCATATGTATTAGATGGTAGAAACCACCCTTTACATATTAGCTCTTGCTAAGCTTCTATTCTCAGTTCCGCCATAGTTCCTTCAAATATGCATCTGGCCCTTGGAATCCTTTTCAAATCGCTGGGATGAGTAAGTGACGGCGCTCCTAAAACACCTTTTTTCACCGCACCTGACTTGAGCAACATACCTAACACAAACTGAGAACAGAAATAATGGCACTTCCTCTCTTTAGCAATACCAAACATACAAAGAGGTATACCCATAATGTTATATCGATAGCTTTCCCTGTTTGCCTCCATGTGTCTGATTCTATTTGCCAGCTTGCGGTAACTTTTGTCGCTGACTCTTATACAATAGAGAGCACATTTCATGGTATCGCTTGCACCCATTACTCCCTTGTTTATATCCTCGTGAACAAAACCCGCAGGCAGCATGCTGTATCTGTACTTTCTGCCGAAGCTGTAAAGCATTGTCAGCTCTCTGTCCAAGGCTATGGAAGCATGAGTATACTCGGCACGTGTGATTTTATATATAGCCTTAGAAAACAAGGTATCGCTTTTTGTCAGTAAAATGTATATGTCTTTCATAAAAACCCCTAACGCTCCGAATGTTGTTCCAATAACCTGTGTTTCATATCCCAAAGTTTCTGTGAAAGGTCAACATAATAAGTCTGGGGATTATCAAATCTGAGAGTCTCATCCCAGAGTGTATCAATCTGCTCCCTGCAATAGTTTCTGATTTCTTCAATAGACGGGCTTTCATAAACGCACTTCCCTTCTATAAAAACGGGCACCTGCAGATTTCTTACGGTATAATTGGTAACTCTGGTCTTTTTCCATACAGCGTTAGGGTCAAATATGGTGTATTCGTCCTGCTCCGGTATGGTTTCTCCTGCCACGGTGATGACATCTCCTCTGGCTTTGCCTGTAGTCTTGTCATAAAGCCTGAAAAGCCCTTTGAAGCCCGGGTTGGTAATTTTCTCAACATTCTCGGAAATTTTGATTTTCGGTATAAGCTCCCCATTGGTTTCCAGGGCCGCAAGCTTGTACACCCCTCCGTATACCGGCTCAGACTTTGCAGTAATCAGCCTTTCGCCTACACCAAAGGAATCAATGCAGGCGCCCTCCAGAATTACATCCCTGATGATATATTCGTCAAGAGAGTTTGATACAACAATTTTGCATTCCGTAAGGCCTGCATCATCCAGCATCTTACGAGCCTTCTTTGTGAGATAGGTCACGTCACCGGAGTCTATCCTTATGCCCATGGATTCGGGTTTCATTTCCTTGAATACCCTGATTGCGGCAGGCACGCCGGACTTAAGCACGTTATATGTATCTACCAGAAGTGTGCAGTTCTGCGGGTAAATCTCCGCATATTTCTTAAAAGCAGTGTATTCATCAGGAAACATCTGAACCCAGCTGTGAGCCATAGTCCCCAAGGCCTTTATACCGTAGTCCCTGTCAGCAATGGTGCATGCTGTTCCTGCACAGCCTCCTATGTATGCGGCGCGTGCGCCGAAGATGGCTGCCTCAGCTCCGTGAGCCCTTCTGGTGCCGAATTCCATTACCGGTCTTCCCTTGGCAGCTCTCACTATTCTGTTTGCCTTAGTTGCAATAAGACTCTGGTGGTTGATGGTAAGAAGGATCATGGTTTCAATAAATTGTGCCTGCATTACAGGACCCCTCACCGTCACGATAGGTTCATGAGGAAAAACCGGTGTTCCTTCCGGCACCGCCCACACATCGCATTTGAATTCAAACTTTCTTAAATAATTGAGAAATTCCTCGCAGAACATTTGCTTGCTTCTAAGGTACTCGATGTCCTCTTCAGTAAATTTCAGGTTTTTGAGGTAGTCAATGGCCTGCTCCAACCCTGCCATAATGGAGAAGCCTCCGCCATCAGGAACTTTTCTGAAAAACATATCGAAATACGCTATGTCTTCTGACATTCCCGTTTCAAAGTACCCATCTGCCATGGTAAGCTCATAAAAGTCTGTGAGCATGGTGAGATTAAGTTTATTATTCATTTTTATTCCTCCCTGTTTTCTGCGGTAAAAGCTTTTTAAGGAACTGACCCGTATAAGACTCAGGGCAGGATGCCACTTCCTCAGGAGTTCCCGTGGTTACAATTGTGCCGCCTCTGTTTCCTCCGTCAGGCCCCAGATCTATAATATAATCGGCACGCTTTATTACATCAAGATTATGTTCTATTACAACGACTGTGTTCCCTGCATCAACCAGCCTGTCCAGCACGGCCAGCAGCTTATCCACATCGGCAAAGTGAAGTCCGGTGGTAGGCTCGTCCAGTATATACAGTGTCTTGCCTGTACTTCTCTTGGTCAGTTCCGTGGCCAGTTTAACTCGCTGAGCCTCCCCTCCCGAAAGCTGTGTGGAAGGCTGGCCCAGCTTGATATAGCCAAGTCCCACCTCTTCAAGAGTGGTAAGATGTCTTGCGATGGTTGGCACATTCTTAAAAAACTCCACTCCTTCGCTTACGCTCATATCCAGCACATCGAAAATACTCTTTCCCTTGTACTTTACCTCAAGAGTTTCCCTGTTATACCGCTTTCCCTTGCATACCTGACAAGGTACATATACATCGGGCAGGAAATGCATTTCGATTTTAATTATACCGTCACCGCTGCAAGCCTCGCACCGACCGCCCTTTACATTGAAACTGAACCTTCCTTTCAGGAAGCCTCTGAGCTTGGATTCAGGCAGGCTGGCAAACAGATCCCGGATATAGTTGAACATACCCGTATACGTTGCCGGATTAGAGCGTGGCGTCCTTCCGATTGGCGACTGGTCGATATCGATGACCTTGTCTATGTTTTCCAGGCCCACAATAGCGTCGTGTTCTCCCGGTTCCTCCTGAAGCCTGTTAGTTATCTTTGCTGCCCCCTTATAGAGGATTTCGTTTACAAGGCTGCTTTTGCCGGAGCCTGAAACCCCTGTAACACATATGAATTTCCCTAAAGGAAAATCAACATCTATGTTTTTCAGGTTGTTTTGACGGGCTCCTTTGACAGTAATCTTCAAACCGTTTCCCGGTCTTCGCTCCGACGGAACATAAATCTTCTTTTCTCCGGAAAGGTACTGCCCCGTAATGGACTGTCTGCAGGCCTTAATGTCTTCCACGGTTCCCTGTGCAACCAGCTCGCCGCCGTAAATTCCCGCCCCCGGACCGATATCCACGATATGATCTGCAGCGTACATGGTATCCTCATCGTGTTCTACCACTATGAGAGTGTTGCCTATATCTGTCAGATGCCGCAAAGTCTGCAGCAGCTTTTCGTTATCCTTCTGATGAAGGCCGATACTTGGTTCATCAAGTATATAAAGCACCCCTACCAGGCTGGAACCGATCTGTGTGGCCAGTCTGATACGCTGGGATTCTCCTCCGGAAAGGGTTCCTGCGCTTCTGGAAAGTGTCAGGTAGTCAAGGCCCACGTTCACCAGAAAACTAAGCCGCGCTTTTATTTCCTTTAATATCTGATAGGCTATTTTGGTATCAGTTTCCGAAAGCTTCAACCCCTCGACAAATGTCAGCGCCTCTCTGATGGACATTTCAGAAAACTCGGCAATATTTTTGCCGCCAACAGTTACAGCCAGAACTTCCGGCTTCAGTCTCTTTCCCCGGCAGTCGGGACATTCCCTTGTGACCATGTACTGTGTCATCTTTTCCTTAAAATAGTCGGAAGTGCTTTCCCTGTATCTTCTTTCTATGTTATTAAGGGCTCCCTCAAAAGGGCGATCCTGCACAGATCGGCTTCCTGTGGATCGGCTCACATATGTGAATTTAAGATTTTTATCTCCGGTACCATAGTAAAGCTCCTTTCTGAAGCTTTCCGGCAAGTCTTTCAGAGGAGTATCCGGGTCCACACCGTGTTCTGCAACAAGTGCATCTACAACCTGGCGGTAGTATCCGCTGAACTCCATTGTTCCGAAAATAGGCTGCAGAGCCCCCTGGCGTATGCTCAGATCCTCGTCTATAAGCTTTGACGGTTCCAGCTTTTGGGTGAACCCCAGACCGTTACAGGTAGGGCATGCCCCGAAAGGGGCGTTAAAGGA
The DNA here is from genome assembly GCA_945644815.1 of uncultured Clostridia bacterium. GTDB lineage: Bacteria > Bacillota > Clostridia > Peptostreptococcales > Anaerovoracaceae > SUG1106. Next base: position 5,422 of record CALZFA010000049.1, on the reverse strand, counting down.
AAACATCCTTGGCTCCAGTTCCTCTATGCTGATCCCGTGGTCGGGGCAAGCCAGTCTGGTGCTGAAGGTCTTTTCGTAGTGATGGTCGTAAAAGTCACCTTCCACTTCCACCAGTCCGTCGCCCTGGGCTATAGCAAGTTCACAGGCCTCAGAAATCCGGCCTTCCTGACCCGGCTTAACTACTATTCTGTCCACCACGATTTCTATGGTATGCTTAAAGGTCTTTTCAAGGTTGATCTCATCCTCGTCAATTATCTTAATCTCTCCATCTACCCTTATACGAGTAAAACCTTCCTTCTTTATTCTCTCTATGATTTTTTCGTGTGTGCCTTTGCGCTGACGAATGACGGGAGCCATAATCATCAGCTTTGTGCCTTCCTCAAAGTCCATAATGGTATCCACCATCTGATCTACCGACTGGCTTGTAATAGGTCTGCCGCATACCGGGCAGTGGGGTTTTCCCACACGAGCATACAGAAGCCTCAGGTAGTCGTGAATTTCCGTCACCGTTCCTACCGTTGACCGGGGATTTCGGTTGGTGGTTTTCTGATCTATTGAAATGGCCGGAGACAATCCTTCAATATACTCCACGTCCGGTTTTTCCATCTGTCCGAGGAACTGGCGGGCGTAGGAAGAAAGGCTCTCCATGTATCTTCGCTGCCCCTCTGCATAAATTGTATCAAATGCAAGTGAGGATTTCCCCGAGCCGGAAAGCCCGGTAAGAACCACCAGCTTGTCCCGGGGGATAGTCACATCAAGCCTCTTAAGGTTGTTTTCATTGGCACCTTTTATTACGATGTCCTTTGACATATTGTTTTTTCTCCTTTTGTCATAAACTTGTCCCAATCTATGACTATATTAACTTATATTCTTACCTTATACTCAAAAATCTGGTCACGCAGCTGGGCGGCACGCTCGAACTGAAGGTCCGCGGCAGCCTGCTTCATTTCCTTTTCCAGCTTCTTTACATACTCGATAAGCTCTTTTTTTGTCAGTTCCAGAGGGCTTCTGCCTACGTAGTCGGAAACGTCCTCTGCAACCTTGGTAGCTTCTATTACAGCACGAACTGACTTCTTTACAGACTCAGGTGTTATACCGTGAGCCTTGTTATAGTCATCCTGTATAGCGCGTCTGCGCTCCGTCTCCCTGATTGCAGCATCCATGGCACCGCTTATGTGGTCCGCATACATGATTACGCGGCCGTTCACATTTCTGGCTGCTCTGCCGATAGTCTGAATCAGCGACGTTTCGGTTCTCAGGAAGCCTTCTTTATCAGCGTCAAGAATGGCTACAAGAGAGACCTCCGGTATGTCCAGTCCTTCACGAAGCAGATTGATTCCTACCAGTACGTCAAAGACACCCAGCCTGAGATCTCTTATTATCTCCATCCTTTCCAGCGTGTCCACTTCCGAATGAAGATATCGCACCTTTATATTTACCCCCTTAAGATAATCAGTCAAACTCTCCGCCATCTTTTTTGTGAGAGTTGTCACTAAAGTTCTCTCTCCTCTGGCGGCGACCTCCTTTATTCTTCCAATGAGGTGATCTATCTGTCCTTCCGTAGGTATAACTTCAATAGGCGGATCAAGGAGTCCTGTAGGTCTGATTATCTGCTCGGCGCTTATACCGCCGGAAACCTCTTTTTCATACTGGGACGGAGTAGCGCTGACAAACAGAACCTGACGGATGAGGCCATCAAACTCTTCAAATTTAAGCGGTCTGTTATCCAGAGCCGACGGCAGCCTGAAGCCGTACTCCACCAGCGATGTCTTTCTGGATCTGTCCCCGGCATACATAGCTCTTAGCTGTGGCAGCATCACGTGAGACTCGTCAATTATCACAAGGAAATCATCAGGGAAATAGTCAATCAGAGTATACGGTCTTTCACCGGGCCTGTTCCCTGCCAGGTGCCTTGAATAGTTTTCGATTCCTTTACATGTACCTATTTCTCTCAGCATCTCCAGATCGTAACGGGTTCTCTGCTCTATTCTCTGTGCCTCCAGAAGCTTGCCGCGATCTTTGAACCACTGCACACGCTCGTTCAGCTCCTCGTCAATGGTTTTAAGTGCTCTCTCCATACTTTCCGGGGAAGTCACATAATGAGATGCCGGATAAATGGAAATATGGTTTCTGATGCCCAGAATTTCTCCTGTTACGGGATTCATCTCCTTGATGCTCTCTATTTCATCTCCAAAAAGTTCAACCCTTACAGCCGAATCATTTCCGGCAGGATAAATATCTATAATATCTCCACGGACTCTGAAGCTGCCTCTTTCAAAAGCCAAATCGTTTCTTGTGTACTGAATGTCCACAAGCTTTCTCAGAATATCCCTGCGTGGCTTTTCCATGCCCGGCCTCAGAGAAAGCATCTGATTCTCATAGTCAAAAGGACTTCCAAGGCCATATATGCAGGAAACGGACGCTACTATAATTACATCCCTGCGCTCTGCAAGAGCAGCTGTAGCCGAGTGGCGCAGTTTTTCGATTTCGGCATTGATGTCTGAATCCTTTTCAATATATGTGTCCGTGGATGGTACATAAGCCTCCGGCTGATAGTAATCGTAGTAGGACACAAAGTATTCAACTGCGTTTTTCGGGAAAAACTCTTTAAATTCACCGTGCAGCTGGGCCGCCAGGGTTTTGTTATGTGATATGACAAGCGTAGGCCTGTTCAACTGAGCAATTATATTCGCCATAGTGAAGGTCTTGCCGGAACCGGTAACACCTAATAAAGTCTGCGCTTTCAATCCATCTCTGAATCCTTCGACTAATTCTTTTATCGCCTTCGGCTGGTCACCGGTAGCCTCATAAGGCGCCGCCAATTCGAAACGATCCATAGCGACATTCCTCCTTATCAAAACCATTTCGCGCTATCATTTTTTTGTTCACTTTTTCCCATCCTCTCGAAGCATATTGTTCTATTTAGTAGGCACCTTATAGAATCTGCCGTTTATCTGTTCTGTTCTGATAACATTGATAAAGGCCTTTTCATCTATCTTCTTAATGGCTGCAATGACCTTATCCACCTGTTCTCTTCCCACTACAGAGTAAAGGATATTTCTCTCAGCCCCCTCAAAGCAGCCGGTTCCCTGAATAAGGGTGGCATCGTGGTGGGTAAGCTCACGAATTCTGCCGTACACAGCCTGGGGCTGCGAGGTGATGATAAGCAGCGTATCCTTCTGATAACGCTTAAACATTGTCTGAATGACCTGGGTGCTTGTGAACTGATAGATTATGGAATACAGAGCCTTGTCAAATCCGAAAAGGATACCGGCAGTAGTCAGTATTACCACATTGGCAGCCAGTATGTAATTCCATGCGTCTATGCCCTTTTTTTCCGAAAAAAATATGGAAATAAAATCGGTGCCGCCGCCGCTGGCTCCGTTTACCAGACAGAGGCTGATCGCAACGCCGTTTACCAGTCCGCCGAAGATAGCCACCAGCAGTGTATCATATGTGATGGTAATAGGCGGCAAAGCATCGGTAAGTATGCTGGACAGCAAAACCACATAAAAAGAATATAAGGTGAATTTCTTACCTATATGTTTGAAACCAATATATGCCGGAATCAGATTCAGAGGCAGATAAAGCAACGAATAAGGTATCTCCAGATTGAGAAACTCCCCTCCTATCTGCTGCATCAGTATGGTCAATCCGCTGAATCCTCCGGGAAACAGTCCTCCTACCCGCACAAAGCTCCTCAGATTAAAAGCTATTATAACCGATGCCAAAGTGAGAAAGAAGAACATTCTCAGTTCAGCAAATATTCTTTTTTTATTTTCAGATTTATTCCCAGTTTTCATTTTACGCCTCCGGTTGCAGTTCCGGTATTTTGCACACATCAATCCAGCCTGCAGCGTTGGAGTATTTATAAAGCTCATCACATGTAAATTCGATGGCGCTGTTTGAACTTCCGCAGGCCGGAAATACGGTTTCAAATCTCTTCAGGGATTCATCACAGTAAACCCTGACCTTGGGGTTATCTATTGCAAAAGCACAGACACCTCCGACGGCATGGCCTGTAAATCCTACAACCTCTTCAGCTGTAAGCATTTTAGCTTTCTGCGCAAAAGCGTCCTTAAATTTGCGATTGTCTATCTTAGTGTCTCCCGCCGTCTGTATAAGAATGCAGCCATTCTCTCCGTCTTTAAAGGACAGCGTCTTGCATATTCTGGCGCCTTCCACGCCTGCAGCCTTTGCTGCCAGATCTACCGTTGCGCTGGACACATCAAACTCCAGAATTCTATCTTCAATTCCAAATTGCCTGAAATATTCTCTTACCTTTTCTATAGCCATTTAAAGCACCTCTTTTTAGTCGTATTTCAACATTTTATTATACAACTCTTTTTCTTTTCAGTCAAACTCCCTTTATTTTTGTGTGCAAATACACATATTTTATTGACTTTCTTTGTTTTTTCTGATAAAGTGTTATATGTTCTTATTATTTAATTATATTTATGTGTTTAGGAGGAAATTTGTATGGGACACAGTAATGGCGAAAGCCACAAGGGGCAATTCGGCTCTAATTTCGGTTTCCTTATGGCAGCCATAGGCTCTGCCGTAGGTCTGGGTAATCTTTGGGGATTCCCTTACAAGATGGGAGCAAACGGCGGTTTCGCTTTCTTGCTGCTCTATCTGGTTTTAGTTGTTTTCGTAGGCTATGTAATTATGATGTCCGAGCTGGCTCTCGGGCGAAGCACCGGCAAGGGTGTAATCGGGGCCTACAAATCTTTATCTGAGAAATACGCATTTATAGGCTGGATGGGAGTTATTGCCCCATGGCTTATTTTGTCATTTTACTCCATGTTAGGTGGCTATTGCATCAAGTATGCCGTTGCCAACCTGGGAGACCTTTTCGGCGCAAGCTGGGGTGTAGGCGGTATGGACAGCGGAGAATACTTCGGAGCATTTACTTCGGATATGGTTCAGACCGTAATCTTCTCCCTGATTTTCGTTTTGCTTACGGTCTTAATCGTAAGAAACGGCGTATCGGGCGGGATTGAAAAATTCACTTCAATAGCTATGCCTGCACTCTTCGTAATGCTTGTTATCGTCATCATCAGAAGTGTTACCCTTCCGGGGGCTTCAGAAGGTCTTGCTTTTATGTTCAAGCCTAACTGGGAGGCTTTCCAGGGTGCCGGCTGGATTAGAGTCCTCGCTGTAGCCGGAGGACAGATGTTCTTCTCCCTGTCCCTTGGTATGTCCATCATGATCACTTACGGTTCATACATTCCTAAGGAGCAGAATCTGGAGAGAAGTGCGCTGGTTATTCCTCTTGCAGATACACTGATTGCTGTTATGGCAGGTCTTGCTACTATGCCTGCAGTATTCGCAACAGGTCTTGAGCCGGGAGCAGGCCCGGGGCTTCTGTTTGTAACCCTGCAGACTGTATTTGACAGCATGGGTGCTGTTGGTCCGTTCT
>CALZFA010000048.1 GCA_945644815.1 uncultured Clostridia bacterium | reverse complement strand
CTCTGAATGCCCCAAATGTCCGGAATACCCTGAAGCCATCAGCGCTGCTTTGCACAGAGGATCCACCGGGTCGGAAACCACTGCAAAAATACCTCTGAAACCCTTCTCTCCCGCCATATGTGCGTAACGGCAGACGATTTTGCTATTTGCTTCAAGCTGCATCATCCGCACATCTCCTTCGGCTCCCACAGGGGGAACCGCCTTGCTTGCACAAAACACAAACATATCACAGTCAAATAGATCATCTTCGTCCAGGCATACCACCTCCGGCAGTTTCTTTTCGCCAAAAGGCCAGCCTACCTGATTCATTTCCATCTCATATCGCGCCATGACTTCCCTGTTTACATCAAAAATCCCTATACGCTCCACAAGTCCTCCTCCAAGGACCTTTAGCCCCAGCAGAAGGGTCGCACCCACATCACCCAGGGCCAGGATGTTTACCCTGAGCCCCGATTGTTTAACGAATGCATCGTGTTTTGGGATAGCAGGAAGTTTAAGCTCTGTCGCCCCCGGAGCAAGCTCCCATATACTTCTGTCTCTCATTTGAATATTTTCCTCATTCTGATAAGTCTTTCCATGTCCTTTTCAACATATGCCGAGGCGGCTGTATTTTCGTCAAAAGACACATGCTCGCCTATGTCCGGATGTTTCGGTTCAATAATTACCTCGCCTAACCTTTTGACTGTCAGCTTACGCTCGAAGGCATTCTGATATTCCGCTTCCAGTGTTTTCAGTATTCTCCGGGCGTTTTCCAGACATGTCATAGAATACTCGTAAACCTTTTCCCCCGGTATATCACCGAGGAAAGAAGGAACGGCATATGGCAGAACGAGATTCAGTGACGGAATCATTCCAAGGCTTGAGACAGGCTTTTCCTCATCTTTCATGCTGTCTCCTCCGATATACGGATAAATAGCGGTTTCGTCGATCCAGCACTTCATGTTAGGCAGAAAATAAGCACTGTCCACGGTTCTTTCCTTAAGGGTCATCAGATCCCGTCCTCTGCCGGTCTGAACTCCCACAACCGTGTCGACTACTTCCACTCCGGTTTTCTTTAAAATCGGATCTATTTTATTCATACGATAGCCCTTGTGGAGAAGGTCGTCTACGAGAATTACAGGTCTGTTAAATGATTTGATGGTTTTTACCTGATCTTCCAGATTGGAGTAGAAGCAGCTTTCCTCTATGGTAAAGGAAGATACATCTCTGTTAAAATACTTTTCCGTGTGTAGGGCTTTGGTTACCGTATTAGGCACTGCGACTGCCTCCAGAACCTTTCCGAAAGGTACAACCATGCACGGACCGTACCGTCTCTGTGCCGTAGGAACTGCAGGAACCTTGTTAAGCCTTGTAATCAGGTTTATCATCTTGTGATGCATAATGCCTGAATTGTATGAAAGTATCAGTTCTCCCGGATAGATGGAAGTTAACATGGCAAGAAGCCTGCTATGAGCATTTTCTACCGCTTTGAGAACATTGGCATTTTTGTTCAGAGGATTTTTGATTATGGTGTCCACATTTTTAAATACTATGACAGGGGAACTCATATCAACAGCATAGATAGGTTTGCGTCCTGCCGGTGCTATATTGACAAATCCCTGTTTTTCCATAACACGGAGGATGCTCTTTTGCATACCGCTTTCATCGCACGGGTGATATACCACATATGTGTAGTCTCTTGCCAGAAGCTCTGACAAAATCTCCGCCAGTATTGTCTGACCCAGGTTTCCGATGCTGCTGTTTCTGCTTATAAAGATTCCTCCGATTACAGCTACCGCACCTGCTGCCTTGCTTCTGATAAAGGCGGCAATGTCCTGGTCGCCGAATGTGCTGAGAAAATCAATGCTGTCTAATCTGCTCACACCGGCTGCCGCAACGATTCTGTCCTTCTGAAGCCCATCACGGATAACCACGGTTTTTACATCCTCTCTGTCAAGGTAACTAAATACCGTATCAATATCATATCCTCGGCCCACAAGTTCTTCCTCAAGACCTGAAACGGCACTGCGCCCTCTGGCCCTATACTCCTCAAGCCTGATTTCCTGAGCCTGAAGGATGTGCTTGTATGCGGGCTCCCTGAGGTAAAGGCTGTTTTCGTATATATAGTTCTGTGCCACCGTGTCGATAAGATTGGATATATCTCTGTTCATATCAATGTTTTCCCTGATTCTGGTAGAACTTATATCCTCATAATATTCTTCCAGGGAAAGGTTTATAACACGACCTGTTATAGGGTAACGCATACTGCCCCTTTTGTCTGCATTGCTTCCGTCTCTGTCGGTACCCTCGATTCCTGTCTGTTCCTGGGACTCCCGCTTAAAGATTATGTGATTGAAAGAGTGTATTGAATTATCACAAGGCTCTAACCGGTAGCATGAGGCGTTTTTGATTACATCGCTTCCGGCCACAAAAAACAGCTCTTTTCCCTTAAAAATTTCTTTCAGCACTGCCAGATCGTCAGGGTTTGCGATGTTTACCGGAATGTCATCAGGGAAGATATACATGTTTTCCTCATCTGCCACAGACATACTGAGAATTTTGCGTCTCTGCAGCCGTGGCTGGGTCTTTTTTGACCAGCTGAATTCATCCAGTGCAAGATAGACCTCGCATCCCATATCCCTGATTTCTCTGGCGATAGCCTTGTGGCTCAGGCTGAATGGGTCGAAGGTTCCCGGGAAAAATGCTGCCTTTTGTGGTTCAGGAACGTCAAAATTACCCACTTTCAGCTCGTACTCACTGATAAAGCCGTAAATCTGATTCAGAACGGCAGCATTGTAGAAAAATCCCAATGAGCTTTCTTCCATGCCTTCCCACAGTGTCATAAGTTTTTTCCCGCAGTGGCAGTAAATTCTGTATTTTTCTTCCGGGCTGAGTTTATTTGAACCGAAAATATGCATGCCGAAGGTCCAGAAGGCTTCCTGGCTTATAGTGTTGTTGTAGTTGGCAAACCCCTTCACAATCAGATTGATAAGTCTGTATTTTCTTGTTTCTGTATCCTTTTCGGCCTCATGGCTGCCAAAAAGTTTTCCGTAGATGCAGTAGTTTTCTATTACTACTCCGAAGGTATTAAGTACCGCAGCGGCCACCTGGCCGTTATCCCCCTCAAGGAGCTTTTCCAGATCGCAGACGAGCTCATCCAGCTCCCTCGGCGGAAGGTGCAGCATGATAACTCCCAGATAATCCGGTATATATTTTGAAAACTGGTAATCTCCTATTTCAAGACCCTTTCCCAGTTCTACAGCAATTTCGTTTCTCTGCTCCAGCGGCATGCGGTCTATTATGGAAATAAGCCCCATACCGGCCGCCTGACGCACTATAACAGTCTCGCTTACCTTTACAAGGTTACCCAGATGAGTTGCAACATGAAGAGTCTGACCGGTGCTTTCGCCCTCCTCAAGAGATTTGAGCATAAGCTGAATGTTGGCCACTTTTACAGTCCAAGGAGTGCCTGCTTTAAGGTTGTCAAGGTACATTTCGGAAAGAGTTTCCTCGGAAAGCTTCCGCTCCGGATCATGGCCAAGGCATTCTTTAAGTTCCTTATAGTAATCCTTTCCCCTGTCAAAATGATGACTTGCTCCAAGAGCAGCCATGCGCATACCGGCATTGCCGCCTTCAGCAGCGGCCTTATAAGCAAAGGTCATTATAGTTTCTATCTGATCATGGCTGCACATTTCCTTGTCTATGGACAGTGCCGTCTGCAGGAGAACTTCTTTGTTCATGACAGAAAGTTCTTCCTTTTTATACCACTTCATGAGTATATCCAGGTACTGCTTTCTGGTTTCAGTGCGGCAGGCGGAAAGCAGCCCTGCGGTGACAGACTTCAGACTGTTTTCTACCCATTTTTTATGCTGTTCGGTCAGCTTGTGGTCCGGCATAAGAATGGTACACAGGGTTTCCTCCCAGAGAGATAAATTGGTTACTTTCTTGCCGGGAAGGTTCACTCCTGCGGGAAGTTCTTTTTTGTATTCATCGTTGAATCTGCCAATTATCTGGCCGATGATTTCTCCCGCCTGACTCCTGATATCACTTTCCTTGTGGAGCAGCAGCTCATTGAGAAAGCGCAGGGTCATCAGCTTCTGTTTTTCAGTCATATATGTGGAGTACTCACCCAGAATCGATACATAGGTTCTCAGGCTCTTCCAATGCTTTTCACTTCTTGCGGTCTCAAGAAGACTGCCGAATTCTTCTTCGTTGTTGAATTTATTCATCAGCCTTATGTTGTGATCGATGGCACTGTATTTATATTCACATGCAATCTGATTGGCATGGGCAAGAGCTGCATCCTTCTTAGGTGCAGGTTTGGGCGCCGGCGGCTCTTTTTCAGGTATCTTCGGCAGACATGTGTCCACGCCCAGAGCAATCATATAGTCCTCAAAATCTTTCAGCTTGTTGTATACCCTGCGGTAACGTTGTTCCTTTGCCTGGTCCACATTGTCCAGTTTATCCAAAATAATATCAAAGGCATCATCAAGTGTATAAAAGTTTACTACTTCTTCTCCTTCTGAATTTCTGCTGCTCTTTACCCTGAAATCAGCATATATTAAAAGCAAAGATTCTACGGAAAGGTTTTCAATTTCAAGATCCCATGTGGAATGATTGGCGGCAATATGACCGATCATAGGCATGTTGAAACGGTTGAAACAAATGTCAGTATAATAATAATGAAGGTACGGAATTCTTCTCTCCTCGCTCTTCTTACATCCGTATTTGCCTATATCATGGCCCGCTGCCGCCCCCGAAACCAATCCCAGATCTACGGGGACTTTAAGCGCTTCCAGCTGCCGCGCGGCGTGCATAGCCACATAGTGCACACCGGCTATATGTCCCAGGGTGTTAAAGGCGGTTATTTCTCTTCCTATGCGCATAAACTCATATATGAAGTTCTTTGCAGCAATTTCTTTCAGGCGCAGATATTCTCTGTTATACTTTTTTGCTTTTATTTCTTCGGCGGTGAGAAAATGTATGTCAAGGTCAGGATCAAAATCCGCTGTTTCTGATTCATACTCAAAAACTGCCGCCAGAAGGTTGAGCAGAAACAGGCTTGCTCTGGCTGATGCGCCGCCGGTAATGCTGCATGAGGCACATAATGCTTTTTCTGTGTTTTCAGCGGTGGCAAAGGCAGGCAGAGCTGCATCGGTCTGCCGTGCTGCAGTTTCCTCTTCGCCGGCTGTAATGGCTGCAAGCTTCTCCGGGAAGAGGTTCCCCAGCACATAATTATAGGCAGACTGCAGTCTTTGCTCGGGCCGGCTGCCTTCTGCACACAAGATGGATGTCAAAGGCTCCGCAGCCTCTGCTACTTCCTTTGCGCTGAATCTTCCGCTTGCTGCTGAGCCTGCCTCTATACATTCGGTAATTTCTGCAAGACCTCCTTTTGTCAGAAATTCCTTCATCTGGACCTCCGACATAGCTATCTGCTTAAGAAACCACTTTTCCGTCATCTTTGCTGATATTTTTTTATATAGAATCCTGGATTTCTTCATTTTGCTACTCCTGCTGTATTATATATATTGACTTATGTATCTTGATTTTATGTCTTGATTTTATCACAGCTCAGAGCTGTTCGCAAGAAGGGGGCTTATGTGCATTTTCTGCCGAAATAAAAAAGGGGCTGCCACATTTGTTTTCAAATCAATTCTGAAAACAAAGGGACGGCCCCTATACAACTACATTACTACATGAACAGACACAACAGAACAGGTACAAACACTGCCGGCATAAAGTTCATTACCTTCAGCTTTGTCACTCCCAGTATATTCAGACCGATTGCCACGATGAGGAGAGAGCCTACACAGGTCATTTCGGCAATGCAGGCATCACTGAGCAGAGGCTCTACGGCCTGTGCCAAAAGCACGATGGCTCCCTGAAATACAAAGACGAAAGCTGCAGAAAGCATAACGCCGATGCCAAGAGATGCAGAAAAGATAATGGCCGAAATGCCGTCAAGGGTTGCTTTTGTAAAGAGCATTTCGTTGTTTCCCGTAAGACCTGCCTGCAGGGAACCCACTATAGTCATGGCTCCCACACAGAACAGCAGGCTTGCGGTAACAAAACCTTCTGCAATTGTCACATTTTCGCCGGGTTTTTTGAAACGGTTTTCAAGTTTTTCGGCAAAATGATTGAGATGTTTGTCCAGGTCCAGAGCAAGTCCTATTACCGCTCCTGCAGCCATGGAAATAATAGTGATAAGAGTGTTCTCTCCTGACATGGCACCGTCGATACCTATGTATATTACGCAGAGAGCGATCCCCTTCATTATAAAATCGGACCATCCGTCGGGAATCAGCTTCTTTGCCAGAAGTCCTACTATGCTTCCCGCCACTACGGTCAGCGTATTGACTATAACGCCTAACATATTAATCAGTCTTCCTTCTCTGCCATTTCTGCTTCAATTTCGGAAATTGCTTTTTCGTGAACTTCTATTTCTGCCATGAGCTCATCAAGTCTTGACCTGTCAAGCTCTCCGCCGTTTTTGAGTGTCATGTAGACATACGCACCGAGGGCTTCGTTTCCGTCTTTTATTTTACCTTTCTCCAGTACAATCTTGCCCTTTGATTTACCGTAGTCAATAGTATCCTCTGCGATTTCTGCGGCCTTTTCTGCCATCTGACCTAATTTGTCAATAAATGCCATCTTTATTTCCTCCTTGCAATTAATTCTTTTTACTATGATTTTTTATCTTTCTGAAGTTCTGCATAACGCTTGATCTTCATTGTGCTGGTCTTTTCAAACTCATCGGTTTTGATTTCCAGCTTCTTGACGCACTTGTAATTGGTCAGCTTGCGGTTGACCTGTTTTATCTGGTTCCAGATAATCTTATATATCTCATCCTCCGTGAAAGGGACATCCGGGTCTTTTTTATCTTTACCGTGAATTTCTTCTATAGCCTCATAATCAGGTATTACCTTTGCGGTAATTATAAGCTCTTTTTCGCCCGAAACCTCTTTGCCGTAAACCATGCATTCTGCAATTTCGGGAACCTTTCCCAAAAGTCCTTCTATTTCCTCAGGATAAATATTTTTCCCGTTCTGTGTTACTATTACATTCTTGCTGCGCCCTGTAATATATAAGAATCCATCATTGTCCATATATCCTATATCGCCGGAATTGAACCATCCGTCTTCCATTACCTCAGCAGTAGCCTCAGGATTTTCGTAATAACCCAGCATTACGGTCTTACCCTTAATGAGGATTTCTCCCTCTCCTCTCTCGTTAGGATTCTTTATCTTTATCTCGTCACCGCGAACGGCCTTTCCTGCCGAACCCACACGGGTGTCAAAGTCAGGTGTCAGAGCTGCAATAGGCGCGGTTTCAGTCAGTCCGTATCCCTGAAGGAAAAGGATTCCTATATCCTCAAACCATTTTCCTACCTTCATATCAATGGGTGCTGCGGCACTGACTAAAATTCTCAGTCTTCCTCCCAAACTTTCATATATATCCTTAAAGACCTTGCGCTTTACATCTATACCCACATTTCTGAGCCCGTTTGTAAGACGGATCATTGTGTTTACCATGGCTGCCTTGCCGCTCTTTTCTATGGTCTGGTTGATCTTCTTATGTAAAGCTTCAAGAAGAAGAGGTACGGCGATTATCGATGTCGGCTTTGTTGCCTGAATATCCGGCACCAGATGCTTGAGGCCCTGGCACACCGCTATTGAAGCTCCCATGGCCATAGGATATATAAAGCCGATTGTAGATTCGTAGGTGTGATGCAGCGGGAGTACGGAAAAAAGTCTGTCCTCAGGATTAATCTTGACATACGGCGTCACTGCATTGACATTATACGCCAGATTGGTGTTTGAAATCATAACACCTTTCGAGGCTGATGTGGTTCCGCTTGTAAAGATCAGTACCGCAAAAGCTTCCGGATCGATTTCCTTTTCCATAAGGCTGTCATCTCCCATTCCGGTAAAAACACGGCCCTCTTCCATGACATAATTGAAACCGACAAAACGCTTATCCTTTTCGTCAAAGCCCGCATCGGACTTCATTTCTATGCAGTATCTGACTGCAGGGCATTTGGCCGTGGCCTTTTTAACCAGTTCTTTCATCTTAGGAGAGAAAATCACCGCTGCCGCTTTGGAACGCTCTATAAGGTTTTCAAGTTCATTGTCCGGCAGCTCCTTGTCACATGGAACTGCAATTCCTGCTCCGCAGAGCAGGGCCATATAGGAAACATACCAGTTATAGGTAGTTTCGCTGATTATTATGATTCTCTCGCCCTCCAGTTTCAGTGCCTTGGTAAGGCCGGTACCAAAATCAATAACATCTTTGCGGAACTGTTCATAGGTGATTTCCTCAAAGCCCTTTTTCTTATTGAATGTTTCCAGGATAAACTCCTTCTTGGCAAAAAGTGCGGTGGAACGGTTAAAAATTTCCTTTACCGTCTTATAATCCGTGCCGGGATAGCACTGATCATGTTCATGTCTTCCCGGCAGTTTTTCCTTCATCCTATCCAGATCGTCTGCTGTATATAACCGTTTGAGTTCCTCTATTTCTTCAAATTCCCTCATCTTGAACTTAGGAAGCTTGAAGTTCGGTATTTTCTTCAAAATTCTTGCCATTATTTTTCCCCCAATCGTTGTGTATCGGTTCCGGGTCTGAACTACCCTGTTCGGATGAGCTTACATATATGGACCGCAGGGTTCATTCCTGCATCAGCCACAAAGTCATGCCGATACAAATAATACAATATTTTATCACGACCTGGTGCGAAAAATCAACCTTTTTAATGCTGCCCCATTGAAAGGTATGAGTGGGTAAAGATATGATTTGCCGGAAATGGTCTTGGTTGAAGACATCACAACAAGATATATCACCAGCGCTGCTATGCTTCCTAAAAGTCCCAGAAGCTGTGCTCCTACAAGCATGAGAATCCGTCCGAACTTCATTGCATAGCTTAATTCTATGCTGGTCTGCGTAAAGGCCGCCAACGCCACCACAGCCATACACAAAATTGTCTGGGTAATAAACCATCCCGAGTCTATGCTGAATTCTCCCAGTATAAGGGCACCTATAACAGAAAGCGACATGCCCAGAGAAGTGGGTGTGTTGAGGGATGCCAGCTTCAGTCCGTCTACAGCTATTTCCAACAGTATAAACTGCCAGAAAATAGGTATGGCAAAATCTTCAGCTGGGACAAAAAACTGAAGCATCTCCGGCGCAAATTCCCTGTATTCAACAAGTAAAAAGTACACCGGTATCAGGAAAAGGATTACAAAGAAATTTATTATCCTTATCAGGCGCAGGTAGTTTCCCGTCAGCCTCGGAAAATAGTAGTCATCCATATCCTGGAAAAAGTCGAAAACGCTTGCGGGCAGCAGCATAACGGTAGGGGAATTGTCCACGATGATGGCCGCCTTGCCTTCGGCAAGGTGCGCGGCAATTATATCAGGCCTCTGGGTATAACGGACCTTAGGGAAAGGGTTGAGGCCATTTGCCGCGCCCAGAGCCGCAAGCAGGCGTTCCAGGAGGCTCTGGTCGGCCATAGAAAGGATTTCTCTGCCTCCCCTTCGGGCCGCTTTCTGCACCTTGTCTCTTCTGGATGCTCTATCTTCTGAATGTATTCCTTTTGATTCCGCAGGTTCTTTTTCATCACGGTCACCGTCTTCTGCACAGGGTTCCATCTCCTTGAGACAGCTATCCAGCTTTTTGATAAGATTCATGTCCGCCTTGTTCTTCATATATACAACAGCCACATCCGCCTTGCTGACACTGCCCACATTGTAGGCTTTAAAAATCAGGTTATTGTCCCGAAGCCGCCGCCTTATGAGTGCCACGTTTTCCATAAAATTTTCTGTAAATCCGTCTTTGGCACCCCGAAGGGTTCTTTCTTTGTCCGGCTCCTCCACAGACCGTGACGGATAATCACGGCAATCGATGATTATAATGCGGTCAAGCCCCTCTACCAGCAGAGGTACCAGTCCCGCGTACAGTTTGGGCAGCATCTGACGGCAGCAATCTTCTGCCTGTACCCGCGACAACATCACCGCCGTGCTGCTGCCGCAGCCCGCCCCACCCTGCGCGGCAGGGTGGGGCGCCGCGGCTTCCCAAGGCTCCGGGCGGAAGCCGCGGCCGCCGCCGCTTGCGGCGGCCTGGCTTGCGTCAGACTGACCTGCGGCGGTCTGGTCTGAGGCTCCGGAGCTTTCTCC
>CALZFA010000047.1 GCA_945644815.1 uncultured Clostridia bacterium | reverse complement strand
GGGTTGAAGGTTCCGGAGACGATATGTATGTAACGGCTCCGACAGTAAGACAGGACATTGAAATAGAAGAAGATATTGTGGAAGAGGTTGCGAGACTTTACGGCTATGACAACCTGCCGGTTACAATTCCTAAGGGAAACAATGAAGCCAGTCAGTCTTATGAAAGAGATATCAAGGACCTTGCCCGCGACACCATGTGTGCTATGGGTGCCAACGAAATACAGACTTACTCCTTCGTAAGCCCGAAAGGTGTAGACAACGTCAGAATTGACGAAGATTCATGGGAAAGAGCTTTCGTTCAGATATTAAATCCGCTGGGCGAGGACACTTCAGTAATGAGAACGATCCTCACTCCGCAGATGCTTGAGGTAATGGCCAGAAACTACTCCAGAAACCTCGACGCCATGAAAGCCTTTGAAATCGGCAATACCTTCATGGCCAACATGATTGACCCTAAAGGTTTGCCTTATGAAAGCGACAACATGTCAGTAGGCGTATACGGGAAGGACGAAGACTTCTTCACCCTGAAGGGAATGCTCGAAGAACTCTTCGACAAGCTGGGCATCAGAAACGTAAGATATATTCCGGAAAGCGAGTATGGCGTATACCATCCCGGCAGATGCGCCAGAATAGTGGCGACACACATGGCAGAGCTTGAAAACGGCCCTGCAGAGGAAGAGGTTGAACTGGGAATCATGGGAGAGGTTCACCCCGAAGTTGCCGAGAAATACGGAATCGGAACCCGCTGCTACCTGGCTGAGCTTATGTTCGAAAACGTTACAGAGCTTGCTGATACTGAGAAGGTTTACACACCGCTTCCTAAGTATCCTGCAATGTCCAGAGATATCGCGCTTCTGGCTGATGAGGATATGACAGTAGACCAGATTGAGGATGTAATCCGTCAGGCAGGTACAGAAATTCTCAGAGCAATCAGACTCTTTGATATTTATAGAGGTAAGCAGGTTCAGGAAGGCAAGAAGAGCATGGCTTTCTCACTGACCTACAGGGCATCAGACAGAACTCTGACCGACGAGGACGTTCAGGCTGTTCACGGTAAGGTGCTGGATGCGCTTAAGGAAAAACTGGGTGTAACACTGAGAGATATGTAAGCAGCCGGGCCGGACACGGGGCAGGACACGCCGGACCGCACTGACACGGGGCAAGAGGACTGTGCCGCGCCTCTTGACGGGTTCAATTGCCATTTTTCCACCATTTTAAGGCTTTTTTGCCGTTTTGGTGGAGAGGCGAACTTCCAGCCGCAGTCTTCAGGATGCGATGCTGGAGGAGATTCACATAAAGGAGGGTTCTCAGTGTTTACCTACAGACTGGCAGTAGAATCTGACCGCGAAATATGGATTAAACTGAACAGAGAATTCATGGCTGAGGAAATTCAGGATGCTGATTTATGGAACAATACCGGAGAAACCGATGATGAACAATTCGGTAATACTTTCAAAAAAGCAAGGGCTTACGATGATATGATTCGGCTCATGCTCTTCGAAGCTGACAGCCAGGTCATCGGCTTTGCCAATCTGCTGATTATTTTCAGCGTCTGGAGTCATGGGAAGGCTCTCATTATAGACGACCTTTATATCACTAAGGAAAACAGGGGTAAAGGATTTGGCAGAAGTGCCCTTGCATACATAGAGGAGTATGCAAGGCAGCTTGGCTGCAAAAGGCTGCAGTTCCAGTCTGAACTAACCAATCCTGATGCCATGGAGTTTTATAAAGCAGTGGGATACACACCGGCAGACATGAAATTCTATGTAAAGTACTTATAAAATACAGGAACGGAAAAAAGCATAGCATACTGCAAAAAAGGAGGATATCATGGAAGACAACAAAGTAAAAGTGAGAATTTACGGGCAGGAATATACCATCTCAGGCGAAAGAGACGAAGAAACCATCATTGAAATCGCTGACTATGTTGACGACAAAATGCGGGAAATCAGCAGATTTTTTTCTTCCAATATCCCCGGTTCACTGGCGGTGCTGGCGTCTATCAATATAGCCGATGAGCTTTTCAGCATCAGAGAAGAAACAGCAAGAATAAAAGAAGAAAAAGAGCAACTGGAAAAAGAGGCGGAGAACTATCTGAAGATGTGGGACGAAGCTAAGAAAAGCTTTATCCAGTACAAGGAAGGAGCCAGCAAGGCCAGTGAGGACATGAAGGAGCTGGAGGAGAAGTGCAGGAAGCTCCAGGAGCGATGCAGCGAGTTTGAAAGCTCATACTTTGATGTACAGATGGAGAATATTAGGCTGAAAGATCAGCTGGAAAAGTTAAAGGAAAACAACTGATATATTGACGTGCATATATACAGATAAATGGATAAGAAGAAATGAATGAAAAGGGACTTAAGGTTTTAGAATACAACAAAATAATAGAACTTTTAAGCTCTCAGGCCGGTTCGGAAATGGCAAAGGAAAAGCTTAAGGCTCTGATCCCGTCAGACAATGCTGCAGAGATAAGAGAGGGGCTTGCAGAGACCACAGAAGCGGTCAGTGTGATAGTCCGAAAGGGAAGCCTTCCTGTGGGACAGATTTACGACATAGAAAACGCCATGCATCTGGCTCGAAAAGGAGGAAGCCTGACCATGAGACAGCTTCTGCAGGTGCTTTATAACCTGAAGGTAGCTTCCAATGTGGTGACATTTCTCAAGAGCGACCTGCCGCCTTTGCCCATTATAAACGGCATGGCAGAGGTGATTGTTACCTTTCCGCGGCTTGCCGAAAAAATCGACAGGTGCATACTTTCCGAGGATGAAATGGCTGACAGCGCCTCGTCTGAGCTGAGAAGCATCAGGCGTGACATCGTAAGGCAGAATGATGTCATCAGAAACAGGCTTAACAGTATTATCAATTCAAGCACCAGCAGGACATATCTGCAGGATGCCATCGTCACCATGAGGGATGGTCGTTATGTGGTTCCTGTTAAGGCAGAGAACAGGGCTAAGGTGCCCGGCATAGTTCATGACCAGTCGGGAAGCGGCGCCACATTGTTCGTAGAACCGCAGGTGATAGTGGAACTGAACAATAAGCTGAGGGAGCTGGAGCTGGCTGAGAAGGCCGAGATAGAAAGAATTCTGGCGGAGCTTTCATCCAACGTGGCAGAACATTTTCACGACGTAATGAACAACCAGAGGCTGCTTATAGATCTGGATGTGATTTTTGCCAAGGGGAAACTTTCATGCATGATGCAGGGAGAGGAGCCGGTTATAGATGATGACGGGTATCTGGACCTGAAACAGGCAAGACATCCTCTCATAGAATCTAAAAAAGTGGTTCCTATCAACGTGTCAATAGGAAAAGAATATAATACATTGGTAATAACAGGCCCCAACACCGGCGGCAAGACCGTAACACTAAAGACTATAGGCATTTTGGCCATGATGTGTCAGAGCGGTCTTCACATCCCGGCGGCGGGTACCAGCAGAATGCCGGTTTACCATGATATCTTTGCTGATATAGGCGATGAGCAGAGCATAGAGCAGAGCCTCAGCACATTTTCTTCACATATGCGAAATACCGTTGAGCTGGTGCAAAAGGCAGATATGAGGACTCTGGTACTGCTGGATGAACTGGGAGCGGGAACAGACCCTACAGAGGGTGCGGCCCTTGCCATAGCAATTCTGGAGAGACTGGCGTACCAGGAGGCGCAGACAGTAGCCACCACCCACTATAACGAACTGAAAAAATACGCTATATCAACGCCGGGTGTAGAGAACGCTTCCATGGAATTCGACGTAGAGACTTTGAGCCCGACCTACAGGCTTTCAATAGGAGTGCCAGGCAAGTCTAATGCCTTTGAGATTTCAAGGAAGCTGGGGCTTCCGGGAGAAATCATAGACAGAGCCAATCAACTGCTGGAAAAGGGCGACATAGAGTTTGAGGATGTGCTTTCTGCCATTGAGGCTGATAGAAAACGTGCCGAAGATGAGAGAGACGAAGCAGCCGCTCTGGCAGACTCCATGAGAAAGCAGAAGGAGGACCTGGAACATAGAGAAAAGCTTCTGGAAAAGAGAGAGCGGGAAGCTCTGCAGAAAGCAAGAGAAGAGGCAAGAGCTATCATCAGAGAGGCGAAAGAAACAGCTTCAGAGGTTCAGAAGGAGCTGAGAGAACTTTCTAAGATCCAGAACTTTGGAGAAAGGAACAAACGGCTTGAACAGGGACGACGACGGCTTAAGGAAAGCGAAAGCAGATATCAGGACGGCCTTGTCCGTGAGGTCAACGAAAACCCGGTGAGCTTAGAGGATATCAGAGTAGGAGATAAGGTCAGGATTCTGACTCTGGATCAGACAGGAGAGGTTCTTGTTATGCCCGACGAAAAAGGCGATCTTATGGTAAAGGTCGGCATAATGAAAATCAATGTCAATATCAGCGACCTGATGATGATAAAGGAGAAGAAAAGCGGCAACGGCGGCAAGAACGCAGGCAGATACGGGAATCTTTACAGATCTAAGGCCATGGCTGTTTCCACATCAGTAAATGTTATAGGAAAAAATCTGGAGGATGCAGCCTCAGAAGTGGAAAAATATCTTGACGACGCATATATGGCAGGACTTAAGGAAGTCACGGTAATTCACGGCCGAGGCCAGGGAATCCTCAAGGAAGGTCTGAGGCAGCTTTTTAAAGGTCATAAGCTGGTTTCGTCATTCCGAAAAGGCTCGTATAATGAGGGCGGTGAAGGAGTTACCATAGTAAAGCTAAAGGAGTAGTCAGATGTATATTGTCAGCGCATGTCTTTTGGGGCAAAACTGTAAATATAACGGTGGAAATAACCGAAGCGATGAGGTTGTAGAGTTCTGCAGGACTCACAGGTATGTGACGGTCTGCCCGGAAAGTGCAGGCAGACTTCCATCACCCAGACCTCCTGCCGAAAAGGTTGGAAACAGGATTTTGGACAAAAGAGGGAACGACCTTACTGATGCTTTTGTAAGAGGTGCGGAAATATCTCTTAAATCATGTCTTGAAATGTCCAGACTGTCAGGAGAGAAAATAGAAGGCGCCATATTAAAAGCAAACAGTCCTTCCTGCGGGGCAGGACACATTTATGACGGCACCTTCAGCGGAACTCTCATAGAGGGGAACGGTGTCTTTGCGGGAATGCTGAGACGGCTGGGAATAGAAATAATAACTGAGAAGGAGAAGATAAAATGGTAAATTTTAAAGAGGAAATCGCTAAGCTTATTGCAGCTGAGGTCACAGAGTTAGAGCTTTCTGATATTCAGAGTATGATAGAAATACCGCAGGACTCAAAGATGGGAGATTATGCTTTCCCATGCTTTAAGCTTGCTAAGATAATGAGAAAGGCTCCGCCGCTGATTGCAAAGAATATTGCGGAAAAAATTGCAGATAATGCCATGTTTGAAAGAGTTGAACAGATCAATGCTTATGTGAACATGTTTATTTCCAAGGAAGAATTCGTCAAGGACGTTGTGGAGGATGTCCTTGAGAGAGGTGAGGATTTCGGCAAGAGTAATGTTGGAGAAGCAAGGACCGTAATTGTAGAGTTTTCTTCACCGAATATCGCAAAGCCTTTCCATATCGGCCACATAAGAAGTACGGTTATAGGGAATTCAATTTATAAGATATATGATGCCCTTGGATATAATGTCATCAGAATTAACCATCTGGGTGACTACGGAACACAGTTCGGTAAAATGATCTGCGCATACAGGCACTGGGGCCGCAAGGAAGACGTAATCAACGAGCCCATCAAGACCCTCCTCGGATACTATACTAAATTCCACGAAGAGGTTGAAACTCATCCTGAGCTTGATGACGAGGCAAGGGAAATTTTTACAAAACTGGAGCACGGCGAACCTGAAGAGGTTGAACTGTGGCAATGGTTCAGAGACGAAAGTCTTAAGGAATTCAACAGAGTATATAAGATGCTGGGTATTGAATTTGATTCATATAACGGTGAAAGTTTCTACTCTGACAAGATGCCGCGCTTCGTAAAAGAACTGGAAGAAAAGGGACTGCTGCAGGAATCCAGAGGAGCACACATCGTAGACCTTGAAAAATACGGCCTGGGAGTTGCTCTTATCACCAAATCGGACGGTTCCACTCTTTATATTACCAGAGATATTGCCGCAGCCGTTTACAGAAAGGAAACCTACGATTTCTACAAGAATATATACGTGGTGGCATCTCAGCAGAATCTTCACTTCCAGCAGTGGATACAGATATTGGAACTTATGGGCTATGAATGGGCGAGAGACTGCGTTCATGTGCCTTTTGGCCTTGTAAGCCTGGAGGATGGCACCATGTCCACCAGGCACGGCAGGGTGGTTTTCCTGGAGGATGTGCTCAATAGAGCTGTGGAGCAGACTAAGGAAATTATCAGAGATAAGGGCGTAAACACTGATAATATTGATGAAACTGCAAGACAGGTTGGTATAGGTGCGGTCATCTTTAACGAACTTTCAAACAACAGAATCAAGGATTATGTGTTCTCATGGGGCAAGGTTCTTGACTTCAACGGCGAGACAGGCCCTTACGTTCAGTACACTTATGCAAGATGCGCCAGCGTTCTCAGAAATGCAGGAGAAGAAGTTGTCAGCAGAGCCATGGAAAAGGGCCTTGCAGGCGTGAATGCCGGATACCTGACGGGAGAAAGCTCCTTTGAACTGGCTAAACTTATATACAGACTTCCTCAGGTTGTGGCGGAGGCCGGCGAAAAGTATGAGCCATCCATTGTAACAAGGCATATAGTGGACATCGCTCAGAGCTTCAACAGGTTCTATCACGATGAACATATTCTGACAGATAACCAAGAGGAAAGAGTAGCCAAACTGGCACTGGTAATGGCCGCAAAGACTGCCATTAAGAACGGACTTGCGCTGCTGGGTATGGAAGCCCCTGAGAGAATGTAGCAAACTAAAAGGAGAGAATATATGCGATATGTAGGCGATATATACAGACCCCCAAGCGAGGCATACAGCCTGTTGGTTCAGGTAACCATAGGCTGTTCACACAACAAGTGCACCTTTTGCAACATGTACAAGGCAAAGAGGTTCAAGGTGAGAAAGCCTGAAGAAGTGCTGGAGGATCTGGCATGGGCGAGAAGCCACTACAACAGGGTGGAAAGAATTTTTCTCTGTGACGGCGACGCTCTGTGTCTGGCTAACCACAAACTTCTGGTTATCCTGGACTATATCAGGGAGCATTTTCCCGAATGCGAAAGAGTTACCACTTACGGCAGAGCTACCGATGCCCTCAGAAAAACCGATGAAGAACTCAAAGAGCTTCGGAAGCACGGCCTTCAGATGGTTTATATTGGTGCCGAATCGGGAAGTCAGAAGGTTCTGGATAAAGTGAAGAAGGGAGAAACCCGTGAGGAACTTATTGAAGGAGTTCAGAGGCTGGAAAAGGCTGGAATCAAGACCTCCGTTACCTTTATCAGCGGCCTTGCAGGTCCTGAGGACTGGGAAGAGCACGCCATTGAAACGGGAAAGATGATTACTGAAATGAATGCTTCATATGTGAGCCTTCTTACTCTCATGCTGCAGCCGCCTGCACCACTGCTGGAGGATTATCAGCAAGGAAAGTTCAGACTGCTCAGCCCGGAAGAGGTGCTGGCAGAGACATGCCTCATGCTTCAGCATGCACGGCCGTCCAAGACTTGCGTTTTCAGAAGCAATCACGCATCCAACTACGTTTCTCTCCGGGGTAATCTTCCTATGGACAACGAGTCTATGATAAATTCACTGAAGAGATGTATGGAAGACAGAGGACTGCTTAAAGACGAAAGGTTCAGAATGCTGTGATGAAGATATTACTGACGACCTTAAATTCAAAATATGTGCATTCCAATCTTGCGCTGAAATACCTTTACACTGTAGTAGCAGGAGAAAACAGCCATGTTGAGGTACGTGAATTTACGATTAATAACGACCCGGGATATATTTTCTCGGAACTGGTAAGAGCAAACTGCGATATGGTTTGCTTTTCCTGTTACATATGGAATATTGAGCAGATTAAGATTCTGGCCGGAGATGTTAAGAAGGCCAGACCTGATTTGAAGATACTGGTGGGAGGGCCGGAGGTCAGCTTTAACGGTATTGATTTCATCCGTGATAATTCCTGGGTGGATTACATAATATGCGGAGAAGGAGAATATTCATTTTACAGGCTGTGCCAGGTGCTTGAAAGCCGGGACAGGCGGTTTGATACTGTTCCCGGGCTGATTTACAGGCAAGATGGCAGGATTTTTGTAAACGGCCTGACGGATAATATGGACTTTAACCTTATACCTTTTCCTTACTCTCTTCTTGACTGCGAGGATGACAGGGTGGTTTACTATGAATCGTCTCGGGGATGTCCTTTCAGATGTTCCTACTGCCTTTCATCGGCAGAAACTTCTGTGCGTTTTCTGGATGTGGACAGGGTAAAAAGAGAACTGAGATATTTTCTTTACAAAAAACCAAAGCAGGTTAAGTTCATTGACAGAACCTTCAACAGCAGACCGGAGAGGGCTTATGAGATTTTTAAGTATCTTATCGACAACGACAACGGGGTTACCAACTTCCATTTTGAGATATGCGCTGATCTGCTGGATGACAGGACTCTGTGCCTGCTTAGCATGGCGCGCAAAGGACTTTTCCAGATGGAAATCGGCATCCAGTCTGCAAATCCGGCTACATTGACTGCTATAGGCCGCAGGGATAACATTTACCCTGTGCTGTATAATACGGAAAGGCTGATCAAACTTGGAAATATTCACACCCACGTTGACCTGATAGCGGGACTTCCGTATGAGAGCTATGGGATTTTTGCACGCTCATTTGACAAGGTCTATGACCTGAAGGCGGACATGCTGCAGCTGGGATTTCTTAAGGTGCTGTGCGGCACCCCTATTTACAATCAGATTGAGGCTCACAACATAAAGTACAGAAAACATGCACCTTATGAGGTGATTTCCACCGCTTATATAAGTGCAGAGGAACTGGTTCGTCTTAAGATGATTGAAAACATGGTTGATGTATACTACAACCGAGGAGGATTCGGAAGCACCCTGGATTTCCTTATTAAAGCATCAGATATGGGAGCTTTCGGCTTTTATGAGAAACTGGCGGATTTCTATTATGAAAAAGGATTCCAGAACAGAGAAAGAAAAAAGGAGGATCAGTACAGGATTCTGCTGGAATTTGCAGGAGATCTTGAGCGCAGCAGCAGGGAGGATCTGAAGAAAAAGACACAGGAGCTGCTGGAGCAGGATATGAGAGCAAACACCAATCCGGAAATATTTAATAGATTTATGAAAAAAGGCTGGAAATTGACATGAATGTACAGAAAAATGACAGAGTAAGACAGTATCTTACACCCCATCTTTCCGAGATGATTTTTGATGAGCTTTCCGAAGGGTATCTGGAAAGGGCAGGAATTGCAGATATTATGACAGGAGTATCTGTGCCCATCAGAAAAACAGAGATGGGCAGCATTTCTACTCTGGCAATTGCAAGAAACATGGCTTTTGTCATAGGATGCGATCCATATTTTAAATACAGAGAAAATTATGTGGCTTATATACTCAGAACCTTTGATAATAGATTTGCTCAAGGGCTTATAGCTGACGGCGTTGAAGCAGCGGGGGAAAAAAACTATGAATATGCCTGTATTCAGTTCAGGGCGGCAATGCAGATAGATCCGGACAATGCCAATGCATACTATTGCTATGGAAGAGCCTGCAAAGATGCCTATGAGGCGGGTGAGGAAGAGGAGTTTATAGGTCGCTTCAAGGCTGAATCTCTTGAAGCCTTTGAAATTGCTACAATTAAGGACCCTAAGCTGGCGGAGGCTTTTTATTTCCTTGGTTATGGATATGTGAACCTGGGACTTTACATTAAAGCAAAGCTTACTTGGGATGAATTTATAAAACTCAGCACGGATGATGAGCTGAAAAATGAAATTGAGGAGAGACTGAAGCAGCTTGAACAGCCGGTGGAAATAGAAAAAGGATATAATATGGTTCTTTCCGGAAAATACGAGGAAGGCATCCGGGCGCTTTCAACCTATAAAGAAGGACAATTTGCAGACTGGTGGCCTCTGTGGTACTATCTGGGAGCTGCCTATGCCGGACTGGGTCTTGATGAAGATGCGGAAGAAAGTTTTCTTAAGGTGCTCCTTTATGCTCCGAGCAATGAGCAGGCTATGGAGGAGCTGATAAAGCTTTATGAAAAGAAGGGCAACAGTGAAAAAGTTTTAAAATATCGCACCAAATTGGATATAGTAAAGGGAAACGCAGAGAAGGACAGGGAAGAGGCAAAAAAAT
>CALZFA010000046.1 GCA_945644815.1 uncultured Clostridia bacterium | reverse complement strand
CAGACGAAGAATATGCAAGAATCTTAGAAGAAAGAGAAGCTGAAAAAGAAGCTGCATTAAAGGCTATGGAAGCTTAATCTATATCTGAGATACATAAAAGCTAAATAAGAAGTTGAAAGCCCTCGGATAATCCGGGGGCTTTGCTTATCGGCATACTGATCTATTTTCTATACATATATTCTGATAGTCCTTTTTGTTTTCTCCAAAAGCTCTTTTATGGCCTCCCAGTCAAGATTTCCATCCTTTGGTCTGATGGCAGTTTTATGATTTTCCTTGTCAAAATCCACCCTGTAGACGGCTCCTTTTCTGTCTGTAATGTAGCCTTGTGCCATCTTGTGCTCAATTATCATAAGAGGAACAGAGCCCATGCCTTTTGAATTCTTCTCCAAAGAGTATTGTCCTTTTCCCTGCATGCCTAAACTTCTGTACGCTGCTTCCGCTTGAGAATTAGTGATATTAAGTCCATAATCCCCTCTGACCTGAACACCCTCCGACGCAAAGGCCTCTATCCAGCTTATATTGCCCACATATACCTTACCGCCGAAGTTTTTGACCAGTTCGGCAGCAGCGCTCAGATTGGACTCCAGCCAGTCATCGTAAGGTCCTGCAGTCACATTGGGGATGTACGGAATAATTATCTGACGAACATCTTCTTCGAGAAGGAGCAGAGGAAGGATGTTTTGAGCTATTCCGCGGAGAGGCAGTAACACTCTTATGCTGTCTTTGTCAACTCCCATATCCAACGCCTTTTCTATCAGTCCTTCAAGGTTGATCTGAAGAAATTCTTCTATGGAATAAAACCAGAACTCCACGCCGATCTCTTCACTGCCGGCACATTGCGGTGTCCTTTCTGCCTTTTGAAGTCTGGCTTCCTTCATCTCCCTTTTGTAGAAGTTCTTTTTGTTCTCAGTCAGTTCCTCCAGAGCCTTTCTCCTCAGTTTATTCAGACCTGAAACCGGCATAAAGGTCTGCCCGTCATGTATTATTTTGATTCGTTCCGGATAAAAAACTGTATTTCCGGTCTTTATGAGCTGCGTCTTTATTTCCTCGTCTGTAGTTGCACGGTTCACTGCCTTCTGCGCTATTACATCTTCGCAAATGGTTTTTGCACATATCTTTTCGCCGTCCGGTCCGCTGCATGAAACTGTCAATTCCGCCGGAAGGCCGCAGAAAGATTTAAAGACTATATCCACCGGTGTTTTGCGTCCATTTGCAGAAGCCGGGCCGTCAAGAGTAAGGCTTTCAAAGGTGCTTTGTGCCCTTTTCATTTGTCCTGAAGATATAATTTTATAGACCTTATCCCCAGGATTAACTTTACCCTTCATATCGCCGATTCTCATGGTATTTCGGCCGGTCCTCTCCAAATATGTCACCTTGGTGCTGGAAAGTTCACGGCCATGAATTTCAACCACGTCCCCCATTTCCAGCTGTCCTGCAAGCTCAATATCGGCCAGAATACCGTCTTTTGCTCCGGACCTGATAAATCCCACCTCTACCCCCTGATTCTTGGGCAGAAGTCCGGACATAAGCTTATCGCCCGGGTCTTCTTCAGCATATCCCTCTGTGAAGCCTCCCCTGTTAAAAATCTGCAGAAGCTCTTCACGATCCTCATAGCTTACTGTGTATGAGCCACAATCGTAGTATCTGTCTATATACTTTCTGTAAATCCTTGTTACCGTAGCCACATATTCTGCGGATTTCATACGGCCTTCAATTTTAAGAGAAGCCACGCCTGCATCAATAAGGTCACCTAACCTGTCAATCATGCACAGATCCTTGGGACTTAAAGGATAGCCCTCTTTTCCGTTAAAAGTATATGGCAGCCTGCAAGGCTGGGCACAGCGTCCTTTGTTTCCGGAACGTCCTCCTATATAACGGCTCATCTGGCATTGCCCTGAGTAGCACATACACAACGCACCATGGACAAACACTTCTGTTTCAATAATCCGAGGCCTGCTGCACTCTCTTATTTTATCAAGGCTGAGTTCCCGGGCCAGTACTGCTCTCTCAAATCCCAGCTTGGCAGCTGCCTCAAGCCCTCTTCTGTTATACACTGTTGCCTGTGTTGAAAGGTGAAGAGGAAAGTCGGGCATTCTTTCTCTGATGCATTTTGCCAGACCCAAATCCTGAATTATCAAACCATCTACACCTTTCTCATAGAGTATCTCGGCTAGGCCCGTCCCTGCATTTAGCTCATCTTCTTCCATAAGGGTATTCATCGTCACATATATCTTCACATTTCGCAGATGGGCATAATCCGCTGCTTTTCCTATTTCATCAGTTGTGAAATTTCCTGCCCCCATACGGGCATTATATAAATGTCCTCCCACATATACCGCATCAGCACCGTTTTCTACAGCAGCTATAAATTGTTTTTCGCCCCCTGCGGGAACCAGCAACTCACATTTTTTCATCTTATGCATTATTCCGTCCTCATATTTTTTACTATTTTAATAATACTATTTTTAGGAGAATTGAGCAATATGGATAATTTTTTATTTGACATGGCGGCAGCGGTAACAGGACTGTTAGGTATTGTTTTTAAGGCGCTTTCACCTCTTGTTATCGGTCTTGTCATAGCCTATCTTCTCAGCCCTGTGGTAAATTGGTTTGAAGAAAGAATAAAAAGCCGTTTTTTTTCTATATTTATCACTTATGGGCTGACAGCAGCCGGTCTCTGCGGCTTGCTTTATGGTTTTGTGGTACTGATCATAGGAGCTCTCCCTTCAGACGGTATCGATTCTACGGTGAAAATAATTTATGCATATTTTGAAGACGCTCTTTCGGCTGTAAACAATTTTGCAGCAAAACACCTTGCACCGGTAATGGGAGAGGAAACCGACGCAGAAAGCGCCATCAGAAGCCTAACCTCAAACCTTGTGACCCGTTTTTCCTTATCATCTTTACTTGATGCCATTCATGCTGTAACGGGAGGAATTGTCAGTTTCTTTATAGGTGCGGTGGCATCTGTTTATCTTTTGAAAGATAAAGATTTTTTTATCGGACTCTGGGAAAAACTCCTCGTTCTCACTCTAAAGCAAAAATCTCATGGAATTATAAGCGAAACCATGAGCCAAATCAACTTTGTTATTACTACTTTCATCAAAGGCGCCCTTGTAGACAGCCTTATTGTGGCCTTTCTCTCCTCACTGGTGCTCACCCTTCTTGATGTTAAATTCGCCGTAATAATAGGTGTCATCGGTGGCCTTCTTAACATTATTCCATATTTTGGTCCATTCTTCGGTATGGTGCCTGCTTTTCTTGTTGCCTTTTTTGATGCCGGACTTGCACGGGGATTTTTGGTTATATTAGGACTCTTTCTGGTGCAGCAGCTGGATTCAAACTATATCTATCCTAAAATAGTAGGCGCAACAACAGGTCTGCACCCTCTTTTTGTCCTTATGGCAGTAAGTATTTTCGGATACTTCTTTGGTATTGCCGGTATGATCCTTGCCGTTCCCGTGGCAGGCATCATACAGGTTCTCATAAAAAACTGGGCATACAGCCTCGAATAAATCGAAAAATACCGCAAGGCCATAATGCTCTGCGGTATTTTCCGTAAGTTGTATATTGTTATGCAAATGTGATTACTGTGCCTGTCTTTCCTTCAAGGGCATCGATAGCCTTGGCAAGGGAAGTAATAATGGCTTTTTTATCAGGATTAGCTTTTACAAACTTCATAGCTGCCTGAACCTTAGGAAGCATGCTTCCCGGTGCGAACTGACCGTCAGCACAGTGCTTCTCGGCCTCTGCATAGGTCATGTGACCCAGATTTTCCTGGTTCGGCTTATTGAAGTTGATAGCAACCTTTTCAACCTCTGTAAGAATCATGAGGGCATCTGCTCCCACGTTTTCTGCCAGGAGTTCGGCTGCAAAGTCCTTGTCGATTACTGCAGCAGTACCTTCCAGATCTCCGTTTGCAGTTTCAAGAACAGGGATTCCGCCGCCTCCGCAGGTAATAACAATTGTGGAGTCCCAAAGTTTCTTTACGGAATCAAGCTCTACAATCTTAGTAGGAATCGGTGAAGGAACTACTCTTCTCCATCCTCTTCCGGCATCTTCCTTCATGGAGTAGCCCTTGGATTCTGCCAGTTCCTTTGCCTCTGCTTCTGAATAAAAAGGTCCGATTGGCTTTGTAGGGTTCTGGAATGCAGGGTCCTTCTGGTCAACAACCATCTGAGTAAGAAGAGTAACAACAGGAATGTTTTTGCCTCTCTTAGCTAAAGCAAATCTTAATGCCTGCTGAAGGTGATATCCGATATATCCCTGTGACATAGCTCCGCAAACGTCAAAAGGCATTGCAGGAGTAACATCTTTAGCTGTTTCTGAAGCAAGAAGGATTCTTCCTACCTGCGGTCCGTTTCCGTGTACAACTGCTACTTCGTATCCTTTTTCTGAGAGGTCTGCGATTCTCTCACAAGTTTCCTTAACTACTGCAAGCTGAGCTTCAGCTGTGGCTTCGCTCTTGCCCGACTGCAGTGCGTTTCCGCCTAATGCGACAACAATCTTTTCTGCCATTTGTATTTTTTCTCCTTTAAATATTAAAGATCATCTCTGTTTACAGGACATGACATACATCTAGGGCCGCCTCTGCCTCTTGATAACTCGGCCGAAGGAATTGAAAGAACCTTGATGCCTCTCTTGTCAAGTAAATCGTTAGTTACATAGTTTCTTTCGTAGGTTACTACTGTTCCCGGTGCAATACAAAGGGTGTTTGAACCGTCGTTCCACTGCTCTCTCTGTGCTGCCACAAGGTCTCCGCCTCCGCATCTGATAAGGTCAACTGCAGGAAGCTTTAACTCTAAAGCAAGGATGTTTGCAAGTTCATCCATAATAGCATTGTACTTCAGCTGTCCGTCTTTTCCAAGGCTTACCTCGTATACTCCCAGAGGCCCCTCGATTTCAGGATGGATTGTGAACTTGTCGTAGTCTACCATGGTAAATACTGTGTCTAAATGCATGAAAGCTCTGCACTTAGGAATATCGAAGACGAGCACTTTCTTAAATTCAGAATTTCTGAGAAGCTTTTCTGCAAAGCATTCGATACCTGCCAGAGTAGTTCTCTGTGAGAAGCCGATTGCTACAATGTCCTTTGAAAGTACAAGCACATCTCCGCCTTCGATTGAGTACTTTCCGCCGATTTCATACCACATAGGTGTGTTTTCAACGGCAAAGTCTCTGTTGTACTTGGTCATATATTCGAGAAGAAGGGATTCTCTTCTTCTCGCAGCGGTGCTCATGTGGTGAATGTTGATACCGTTACCTACACATGCACCCGGGTCTCTTGTAAAGTACAGATTAGGCATAGGGTCCAGAGCAAATACCTCTTCAGACTTGACGATATCAAACAGTGAACCTGCAGTTGCCTTGATTTCATTTGAGAAAACACCGGCAATACATGTAGCTACCAGATCTTCCGGATCCTTGGCCATCAGGAAATCAACAACCGCCTCTCTCATACTCTCCGAGAAGTCTTTTGTCATATTTACAAATTCGGTTACAAAGTTTTTTCTGACTTTGATGTCAGTAAGCGCCTTGGCAGTTTCCTGCTGGTAATAGCAGACTTCAACGCCGTTTTCTTTCAGAACCTCAGCAAATCTGTCATGCTCTTCCTGCGCAACCTTGAGATAAGGAATATCGTCAAACAGAAGTCTCTCAAAGTTATTAGGTGTAAGTTTCTCAAGCTCTTTCCCCGGTCTGTGGAGAAGAACCTTGTTTAACTTTCCGATTTCAGAAAAATTATGAATTCCAGGATACATAATTGTCCTCCTTTTCTATTATCAGGTCGGCGGCACCTTCACCGGCTGCCGCCTTAATCAACGGTTTTACTCCTATTAGGATTAACCCATAGTTGCAACCATCACAGCCTTGATGGTGTGCATTCTGTTTTCTGCCTCGTCGAATACCTTGGAGTGTCTTGACAGGAATACTTCGTCGGTTACTTCACGAATGTCGTAGCCTAATTCTTTCTGTTCAGCTGCCATTGTAGTGTCGAAATCGTGGAATGAAGGTAAGCAGTGTAAGAAGATAACGTCGTCGTTTTCTGTCTTATCAAGCATTTCTTTAGTTACTCTGAAAGGAGTAAGAAGTTTAACTCTTTCAGGAATCTGAGCTTCTTCGCCCATAGATGCCCAGATGTCAGTGTAAAGAACGTCTGCGCCCTTTAAGCATGCTTCGTCGGAGCTTACTTCAATAGTAGCGCCTGTGTATTCAGCAACCTTTCTTGCTCTTTCGATTACGCTGTGGTCAATCTGGTCTGCAAGTTCCTTAGGTCCGTATGCTACGAAGTGCATACCCATCTTGGCACAGCCGTACATCCATGCATAAGCCATGTTGTTTCTGACGTCTCCGCAGAATACTACCTTAACCTTGTTTAAAGGCTTTGCAACATGCTCTTCGATAGTAAGAAGGTCTGCAAGAATCTGAGTAGGGTGGTCAACGTCTGTAAGACCGTTCCATACAGGTACGCCTGCATTAGCAGCCAGTTCTTCTACTACAGACTGCTTGTAGCCTCTGTATTCGATACCGTCATAAAATCTGCCTAAAACCTTAGCTGTGTCTACGATAGTTTCTTTCTTGCCCATCTGGGATGACTTTGAATCCAAGAAAGTTACGTGTGCGCCTTCATCAAGTGCTGCTACTTCGAAAGCGCATCTTGTTCTGGTTGAAGTCTTTTCGAATAAAAGAACGATGTTCTTTCCTTTCAAAACTTCATTATGGATTCCGGCTCTCTTCTTGGCCTTTAAATCGTGAGCCAAGTCAAGCATATATCTGATTTCTTCAGGTGTGAAATCCATAAGTGTCAAAAAGTTTCTTCCTTTTAAGTTTACTGCCATTTTTTTCTCTCCTTTTCTTTTTTCTGCTTTGTAATACATTTGCATTTAGAGTTTATTTCATCTTTAATGAAATTTTACTATATGGTGTCAAAAAAGGAAGTGCCAGGTTATTTTATTTTTTGTGTGCCAGTTCTTCCTCCAGGGTTTGCCTGAAAACATCGAGACCTTTTTTTAGCCTTTCCTCCGTCTCAAAGGAATAATTTATCCTTATATGATCTCTGCCTCCGTTCTTGAAAGGATAGAAAACATATCCCGGAAGCAGAGCCACACCGCGGTTATATGCCTTGCGT
This sequence comes from uncultured Clostridia bacterium, assembly GCA_945644815.1. Taxonomy (GTDB): domain Bacteria; phylum Bacillota; class Clostridia; order Peptostreptococcales; family Anaerovoracaceae; genus SUG1106. The sequence goes on along the minus strand of CALZFA010000046.1, from coordinate 3,607 downwards.
ATAAAATCTTTACAGTCGATGCCGTCGGGCAGTCTGCACCATATGTATACTCCTCCGCGAGGCCGGTTATATTCTATGTCTATTCCGGCCGCTTTCATTTCGTCAAGCTTTCCGCATATTATATCCTGCTTACGACCATAGTTTTCTCTGAAATCCTCCAGGATTCCGTAGTATGTCCCGTCATCCAGATAGCCCGCCACCAGCTTCTGACTCATCCAGTCCGCTGCCACAAGCCTTACGGAAACAAGATAGCTCAGGCCTCTTATGAGGTCGCTATCTCCCACCACAAAGGCCAGGCTCAGCCCCGGCACAAAGGTCAGTGAAAAGGAATAAATATAAATTACATTGTCCAAAGTATCAAAGGCTTTCAGCGGAGGCAGTTTAGGCCCTCTGTATACCAGCTCCGAGGCAGCATCCTCCTCTATTACAGGCACTCTGTATCTGTTTGATATCTCAACTATTTTTTTTCTTCTTTCCAGAGAAAGTATAGCTCCCGTCGGGTCATGAAAGCTGGAGTTTACAAAAATAAATTTTGGATTACAGCTTTCCACCAGACTTTCCAGAACATCGCATCTGATTCCGTCCTCATCCATAGGAACTGTTCTTATGATTGCCTCAGCCAGTTCCATAGCTCTGTAAGCATCAGGCGATACCGGTTCTTCCATTATTACAGTATCCCCCGGTTTTATTAAAAGCATTACAAGAAAATCAAGAGCCTGATTGGTTTCCGTCAGAATCTGAATCTGACCGGTAGATGCTTTGATACCCTTTGTGCTCAAAAAGCTTACCAGCTTCTGTCTGAGGAATTTGTCTCCCTTATACGGACTGTAAAAATACTGGTTTCTGCCCTCCCTGGTAATGATATCCGCAATATCGCCTGCCACCTTCTCGTTGTCGTATATGCCGGCAGTGGAAATGCCGCTTCCCAGAGAATATTTTTCTCTGTCTCCGAATCGCTGAAAAAGGTCATCAAAGGTTACTTCCATATCAAGATATCCGGGCTTTATCTGATTGATCCAGTTTACTCTTTTGTTTCTGGCTCTGTGCTCCCTGCTGCCCTCTGCAGAATTTCCGCCTCCTTCTTCCCCCATGGCCACAATGTAACCGATACCCTGTTTGGATTCGATTAGTTCCTCTGCCTTGAGTTCATTGTAAGCCTTTACCACGGTGTTTCTGTGAACCCCCAGAATGCTGGCCAGAGCCCGCTCAGATGGCAAGGTGCTGCCACAGTTAAGTTCTCCGGAGAAAATTTCTGTTTTGAGCTGCGACGCAATCTGAAGATATATAGGTGTTTTTGATTTTTTATCTATTTTAACGTTCATTCTTGCTTCTCCCGCATATGTTCTGCAGTCGGTTTTTCACCATGGAACTGATAATAACATATTTCAAGCCTTCCGTTATAAAGCTTGCGCCGCCTGTCAGCAGGCCGCCCCATGGCTTTCTGCTCTATTGTCTTATCTGAAGTTACCGCAAAGAGAGACCATGTAGGATTCTCCGTAAAAAAACTACGGTAAGCTGTGTATATTCTGTCTATTGCTTCCTGCTCACCGATACGCTGACCGTAAGGCGGATTGGTTACCATCACTCCGGAAAGGGATTTTGTACGAAGAGCAGATACATCCGCCACATTAAATTTTATGCAGTCATCTACACCTGCTTCTTCGGCATTGGATATTGCCGCCTTAATTGCCGCCGGATTTATATCTGAGCCGTATATTTTCAGATTGCAATCATTATCAATTGCTTCAAAAGCCGCCCTGCGTTCCTCCTTCCATAGGTGTGCCGGTATTGCCTCCCAGCCTTCCGCTGCAAATTCTCTGGATATGCCCGGCGCGATGTTTCTGCCTATGAGCGCAGCCTCTATGGGAATAGTTCCTGAGCCGCAGCAGGGGTCTGCCAGAATCCTGTCCTTATTCCAGAAGGAAAGCTGAATCAGAGCTGCAGCTAGAGTTTCTTTTATGGGAGCTTCAACACTGTGCTTCCTGTATCCTCGTTTGTGAAGACCCGGTCCCGAAGTATCCAGTGTCACTGTAACTCTGTCTTTCAGCAATGTAATCTTTATGTCGTAAAGTGCCCCCGTCTTTTCGAAATGCTCAACCCCGTAGGTTTCCTTAAGTCTTTCTATAATTGCCTTTTCTGCTACCGACTGACATGCCGGAACGCTGGAAAGCTTGGATTTTACCGATGAACCGTTGACAATAAATTTTCCGTCTGCAGGTATCCATTCTTCCCAGGCTATAGCCTTTACCTGCTGGAAAAGATCCTCAAACTCATAGGCCATAAACTCGCCCATCTTGATCTGCACCCGGTCGGCACACCGAAGCCATAGGTTGGTTCTGACCACCGCCCTCTCGTCTCCCAGAAAAGTTATTTTACCGTCTTCCGTCTTGAGAATCTTGTATCCCAGATGCTCTATTTCTCTCTTTACAACCGCTTCAAGGCCAAAGGTTACTGCCGCAATAATTTCAAGTTTCAATCTTCCCCGTTCCTTTCTTTTCCTTCGTTCCATGGAAAAAGCGCCCTCAAAGGGCGCTCATAAGTTTCTAAAGATAAGGTGCCCTTCTGTTAAGTGAATTTCCTTCCAGCTTATCAAGCTCGTCAAGAGCCTTGCCTGTGCCGATTGCAACACAGGATTTAGGGTCCTCAGCTATTATTACTTTTATTCCTGTTCTGTCCTCAATGCGCTTGTCAATACCGTGAAGCAGCGCGCCTCCGCCTGTAATAATAATTCCGGAATTGCTGATATCCGCGGCAAGTTCCGGAGGTGTTCTCTCCAGCACATTGTGTACCGCCTCGCTTATAGCATATAAAGGTTCCTCCAGTGCGTCCATCATTTCTTCTGAGGTTACATCCACACTCTTCGGGAGACCTGTAACAAGGTCTCGGCCTCTGCATTCTTTGGTAACAATCTCATCTCTCGGAAAAGCAGTGCCTATAGTCAGCTTAAGCTCTTCTGCGGTTCTTTCTCCGATATAAAGCTTATGAGCCTTTCTCATATATTTTATAATAGCCTCATCAAACTTATCCCCCGCAATCTTAACGGAAGAGCTTGCCACAATGCCACCCAGAGAAATTACGGCAATATCTGTAGTGCCACCGCCTATGTCTATTACCATTACACCGTCGGGCCTGGAAATATCTATACCTGCCCCGATAGCCGCGGCAACAGGTTCTTCCATAAGGTAAACATCCTTGCCTCCCGCCTGGGTAGCAGCCTCTCTTACTGCTCTCTTTTCAACCTCCGTTACGCCGCTTGGCACACATACCATAATTTTAGGCTTGAAAAAGCGTCCTGTGCCACAGGTCTTTCTGATAAAATATTTCAACATCCTTTCCGTAATGTCATAATCTGAAATTACACCGTCCCTCAGGGGTCTTACGGCAACAATGTTGGCCGGGGTTCTTCCCAGCATCTGGCGGGCCTCCTCTCCCACTGCCAGAATCTCATCAGTATCGTTGTTTATAGCCACAACAGATGGCTCATTAAGCACAATTCCTTTTCCTTTTATATACACCAGCACATTGGCTGTGCCAAGGTCAATACCAACTTCTGAAGCAAATCCCATAGTCCATCTCCTTTTCTAATGATATTTCTATCATTTGCATT
>CALZFA010000045.1 GCA_945644815.1 uncultured Clostridia bacterium | reverse complement strand
CGATTTGCGATAAAGCCCGGTCTGTCCTTACACTTTATAGCTGTTTTACCAAATGAATCAACTATTAAGGAAACAATCTGGTCTATGGTTTCGTCGGAATTCATTTTGTGAGGGATGATTTCCACAAGATCCATGTAACGAACAGGATTGAAAAAGTGGATACCCATAAAACGTTTCTGCCAATCTTCAGGAAATTCGGCTGCTATGTCCGATATAGAAATATTAGAAGTATTAGTACCCACGATAGTTTCCGGACCGCAATTTTCAAAGATGAACTTCATAGTGCTTCGCTTGATATCAAGAGTTTCCAAAACGGCCTCGATAACCAAATCGCAATCAGCCAGAATGGCTGCATCCTCAAGACCCGCACAGAAAACGCAGTTTTTGATTCTTTCAGGATCTGTACCTTTCATTACGCCTTTTTTAATTATGGTGTCAATTGCATCTGAAGAACGACTTGCACCGGTTGTGTCTTTTCCGGGTGCCGGTTCCAACAAAACCACGTCAAGACCGGCTCTGGCTCCGCAGGCTGCAATGGCGGTTCCCATGGTGCCCGCGCCGATTACAGCCATTTTCATGATGGTTTTTTTCATACATGCTCCTTTCTCTTTGCAGAAAATGCATAACAATGTAATTTACGCAATAACAGTTAGATAATGAACTTCGTCGAAGAATTACTTGTCACAGGCTCGTGTCTGCAAAATTAAATTTGGTTCGACCAATATTACTATTATTTTAACGTAACAACGGTCAGATTTCAAGACAAAAAATAAAATTTTGCATTTCTTTTGACATATGCTTATTTTTACCCTTGATTTTTCAATTAAAACCGTTTATAATCAAGTAAAATAAGTTTAATAAAAAATCGAAAAGGAGGAAAGCAATCACATTACCGGACAGAAAAATGTGGTTGAACCAAATTTGATTAAATGTTAATCGGCAAAATTCAGATTCCTACGTTGGAAGAGCTTTTTATTAGCAAAATTGAAGAGCAGATTTTTACTGGAAGGTTGAGACCCGGAGATAAACTTCCCACGGAGCGGCAACTTCAACAGGAAACAAACATAAGCCGAAGTGTCATACATGCTGCGCTCGTTTCCTTAGAAAAGAAAGGCATTATAGAAATCAAGAACCGCAGCGGCGCTTATGTTTTAGACTATACTGTAACGGGTACGCTGGAAGCTCTCAATGCAAATATACGCCATAATGGTGGCCGTATGACAAAAAAACAGGCAGAGGATTTCTTTGAAATCAGAATGGTAATAGAAGGATGTGCTATGAGAAAACTGGCTGAAAGTCATACGGACGAAGACATTAAAAAACTTATAGCTATTGTGGAAGAAGCAGAAGCTCTGGCAAGCATCAATAACTGTGACATCAACGCCTTGTCACAGCAGCTCTTTGTTTTCCAGAGAAGTATATGTGCCTATTGCGGCAACGAAATTTTCCCTTTGTTGATGAACGAGTTTGCTCCCATAATCATGCACTTCTGGGACGAATCCATCACAAATTTTGGACCCGATAAGAATGTGAGTCTGGCACGGAAATTTGTTGAGGATATAGAAAAAGGAGATGCAGAAGGAGCTCTTCAGCGGCTGGAGAGAAGTTCCGTGGCATATATAGACTGCTATAAATAGCATTACTTTAGATATTTCAAAACCTTGGCTGTTAACTGCCTGCGCAGTTCAGATAATTTTTTATTTCTATTACTTATGAAGGAGGAATATCATGGAAAATTATAGCTACTTATCCGCTTTTGATGAGGCTGCTCTCAAAAATGCAGAGTTAGTTCGCAAATCTTACGACAAAGAGATACCGGAAAAGATTGAGTACGATGACAAGCCATGCAAATGGTGGTTCAATCACTGGGCAGAGCTTTATCCGGAGAAACCGTATGTTGCTTTAGGTGATCTTAAGTTGCCATACTCGTACTGCAATGATGTAGCACGTCGTTTGGCTAATGCTTTTCTTTCACTGGGAATCCATAAGGGAGACCGTATCGCTATCATGTCACCTAATGTACCTCAGTATCTCTTGGCAATGCACGCCTGCTGGAAAATAGGCGCTATTGAAGTCCCTGAGAACCCTCTTTACACCGTTCCTGAGCTGACCGGCCAGTCCAATGACAGCGGTGCTGAGACAGTTGTGGTTATGGCTGCGTTTGCCCAGAAGGCTATTGCAATGCTTCAGGATCCTGATTGCTGTGTTAAGCGGGTAATCGCTTTCCAGCTGCCATCGGGGAAAGTCGAGCTGCCTCAAGTTGAGGGACTCTATGACTTTAATGAATTAGTTGGAAGCAACCCGAACACGGAACCGGATATAGAAATCGACATGGAAGATCCGATTCGCCTGCAGTATACCGGCGGAACCACAGGTGTCCCTAAGGGCTGCGTACTCACCAATAAGATGGTATATACCATGGGCCTGCGTACTGCTATCTGGACTACCAGAAACTTTACTATGGTACCAAGGGACCGGATCGTTACATTGGCAGCTATTCCGCTTAACCATGTATACGGATTCAATGCCAATGTAGGCATTGCCCTTTCCGGAGGCGGAACAATCATCGTAGTTCCTCAGCCTAAGCCGGAGGCACTTCTGGCAGAAATCATAAAGAACAAACCGAACATTTTTGCAGCAGTTCCGGCTATGTTTATTGGGCTTCTCAACACTCCTGAAGTGAAAGCAGGTACAGCTGACCTCAGCTCGCTGAAGGGAATATTCAGCGGTTCCGCACCTTGCCCTACCGCAGTTATGGAAGAACTTGAGAAATTGACAGGAGCAACAATTGTAGAAGGTTATGGAATGTCGGAGACATCCAATATCCTTACTATCAATCCTATGGATATCAGGAAAGCAGGGTCAGTGGGCGTTGCAGTTCCAGATACAGATATTATAGTTGTCGATGCCGCAGACGGGAAGACGGTAGTTCCTTACGGACAAACAGGAGAGCTCATTTGCCGTGGACCTCAGGTTATGACTGAGTACTGGAACAAACCGGAAGATACAGCTGCAAACATCAAAAATGGATGGCTTTATACTGCAGACATTGTTATGATGGACGAGGACGGCTTCATTACGATAATGGACAGGAAGAAAGATATGATAATTGTAAATGGCTTCAATGTATTTCCGAGAGAAATTGATGAAGCGATGTTTGCTAATCCAAAAGTAAAGGAAGCATGTGCAATAGGAATAAAGCATCCAACCAAAGGGGAAGCGCCTGTACTTTATACAGTACTTAAAGAGGGCGAAACCATGGATGCGGACGAGATAGAAAAATATCTCCGTCAGTCTCTGGCCCCATACAAGATTCCTGTGGATTACAGATTCATAGATGAAATCCCGAGGACATCTGTTGGCAAGGCAGACCGTAAGGCATTAGCGGCTATGTATGCTGCAGAATAAAAATTTTCCACATCGGAGGTTGAACATAATGTTCGAAGGACAATATTTTCTTTTTACACTTGAAAACGGTATAGGTATTCTCACCCTCAACAGAGGTCCGCTGAATATTTTCGATAAGGGATTTTATGAGGAATTGGATGAGGCGGAGGCTTTTATCGAAAAACAGGAAGGAATCCGCTGCATAATCATAAATGCCAACGGCAAGTGCTTCTCTGCAGGTATTGATCTTAATTATTTAAATAATGTAAGCTCTGAATATGTTTTGGCTAAGCTCCCTTGGCTTCAGCGGATTTATGGATTCTGGCAGGAACAGAATTATCCGGTCATTGCAGCAGTACAGGGCCTTTGTGTAGGTTCGGGTCTGGAATTTATTTTGGGGGCAGATATTCGTATCGCTGCTGAAAATGCTGTATTTGCGCTTCCTGAAGTTCAGCTCGGGCTAGCTGCCGATATGGGAGGAACATCAAGACTCACACGTTTGGTCGGTGTGGGGCAGGCAAAACGTATTGCCCTTACGGGTGAAAAAATCACTGCAGAGGAAGCTCTCCGCATAGGTTTAGTCGAGGTAGTGGTTCCGCTTGATGAACTCAATGCGAGAGCAATGAAGATGGCTGAAACCATCGCTGCAAGCTCTGAGGCGGCGGTTCGCTTCGCCAAAAAGGGAATTAATGCTACTGATGAAGGAGGCTTAAGAGCAGGTCAGATGTTTGAACAGGCTCAGTCTACATATTGCTGCGGAACAGAGGAACTCAAGAGAGGTATAAAATCCTATATGGAGGCCATGGCAAGAGATAAAAAAAGATAGCTTTTCCAATTATTATTGTGAGATTATCATTAAATATCATGAACTAAAATCACGCACAAGGGACGGTCATTTTGACCGTCCCTTATTTGCATAGGGAAACCCTGTGCTTTGACATGTACCATGAATCCTGAGCACATATCAGGGGCGGGTGGTTTTTGTGTAAAGAAAACAACAAAAAGGAAAAATGTTCAAAAATTTTTATAAAAAATGACAAAAGTAGTTGCATAAATATTCAAAATAATGTATAATCAGTCCTGTTGTTATAAAAAACACTAAAAGAAAGGAAACGGAGATATGAAAAATACAACAAAAACCATTAAAAAAATTATTGCACTATCGCTCGTTATGATTATGACTATACTTACGCTGACAGCATGTGGAGGCGGGAATACGGGCAATGAAGAGATGGGTACTCTTATACTGGGGACCTCTGCAGACTATGCACCATTTGAATTCATGTATCCTGATGAAAACGGGGATATGCAGTTTGGCGGTATTGACATTTTTGCCGCACAATACATAGCGGATTATATGGGCGTTGAACTTAAGATTGAAAATATGTCCTTTAACAACCTTCTCACATCATTGGGAAAGGGACAGTTCGATATAGTAATGGCAGATATAGAAGCAACTGACGAGAGAAAAAAAGCAGCTGACTTTTCTGACCCATATCTGACAGAGCTGGCACCACAGTTTTTGGTAAAAGCAGAAAATGCAGATAAATATAAATCCTACTCTGATTTTGAGGGAAAGAATATAGGCGCGCAGACTGCAACTACAAAGTATGAAATAATAAGTGAAATCCCTGATGTCAGCCCTGTAGCGCTTCAAAATGTACTTGATCTTATTAAGGAAGTGAGCTACGGAAAAGTAGACGCAATTCTGGTTGACGGTTCTGTAGCCCAGCAGTACCAGGCTACAAACGACGATTTGGTAGCATTAAGCTTTGATGAGTTGGGAACATCTGCGGATGTGTGTATAGCAGTTGAAAAGGGCGACCCTAAGGGCCTTCTTCCTAAACTTAATGAAGCCATCGCAAAGATGAAAGAAGAAAATAAAATCGAAGAATTCAAGAAGCAGGCAAACGACCTTGCAGATGTATGGCAGGAAGTTTCCGCACCTGAAGAATAATTTTGAGTGAAAGAAAGGTAATAATCTATGTTTTGGGATTGGTGGCAAAACCTGTTTGTGGATATGTCATCCATAAACTTTTTCAATTTCAGCTTTTTGCCAAGATATGGATATGCAGTAATTCAGGGTGTTGAATACACCCTGATTCTTTCTGTAATATCTGTGCTTTTAGCGGTTTTACCCGCTTTGATGCTGGCAATGATGAGAATCAGCAGGCATAAGACTGTGAGATGTTTATCCGGAGCATACATAGCAGCCTTCAGATCGACGCCTATCCTGGTGCAGCTGATGATAATATATTACGGAGTTTTTTCTGTTATAAGAGTACCGAAGTTTCTGATTTTTGGTTTTATAGACTCAACCAGATTCATACCGGGAGTGGTGGCGCTGGCACTTAACAGTTCTGCATATGTTGCAGAAATATTTCGTGCGGGGATTCTGGCAGTTGACAGCGGTCAGATGGAGGCGGCTCGATCATTGGGACTGTCCCAGGCACAGAGTATGAGATTGGTGATACTGCCTCAGGCTGTTAAAAATGTATTACCGGCATTGGCAAATGAGGTGATAACCATGGTTAAAGAAAGCTCTGTCTGCATGGTTCTGGGAATGGCTGAAATAATGTTTACCGCACAGACTATAGGCGGCAGCACATACATTTCAATAGGACCTTATATGTTGGCGGCATTTATATACTTTGCCATAACATATCCTACATCAAAGGTGATAGAACGTGTGGAAAGGAGGATGCGTCGTGGGGACAAACAATGATTATATTATTTATGTGGAAAATATTGTAAAAAAGTATGACAACGGCAGGACTGTGGCTTTAGATCACTGTGATTTGAAAATAAATCAAGGCCAGGTTGTTGCCATTATCGGATCATCGGGTTCAGGGAAATCCACCATGCTTAGAAGCCTTAACCTCCTGGAAATGCCCACATCAGGAAAAATTTTTTTTAAAGGAACAGAGCTTACATCAAAGAAAATAGATGTGGACAGTCACCGTCAGAAGATGGGAATGGTGTTTCAACATTTTAACCTTTTCCCTCATATGACTGTTCTTGAAAATATCACTATGGCTCCCGTTATACTGAAGATACAGACAAAACAGGAAGCAGAAAAGTCAGCCATGAAGTTGCTTGAAAGAGTTGGGTTGACCGAAAAGGCGAATGTATATCCTAATATGCTTTCAGGGGGGCAGAAACAGAGAATAGCCATTGTCAGAGCGTTGGCCATGGAACCTGAGGTTATGCTCTTTGATGAACCAACATCGGCACTTGATCCGGAAATGGTGGGAGAAGTGCTGGATGTTATGAAAGAGTTGGCAGCGGATGGAATGACCATGATTGTGGTCACTCATGAGATGGGATTCGCCAGAGAGGTGGCCGATGAAATTGTATTTATGTCTGAGGGACGCATAATTGAAAAAGGGACTCCTAAACAGATATTTGAGAACCCCAAGAACCAACGGACAAAGAATTTTATAGATAAGGTACTGTAATAAACACAAATCCTTTCACCGGGGAATATGCTGAATACAAAAAGGTTTTGGCAAAATTCAGGTGAAAGGATTTTTAATATGGGTGAAATTATATCTTTAAAGGAAATGCAGCCGGGTCAGAAGGCCAGGATAAAAGAAATATTATCCTCCGGCTCTATGCGCCGCCGTCTGCTTGATATAGGTCTGATAAAGGGGACAAAAATAGAGTGTGTGGGAAAAAGTCCCGCAGGAGATCCATTGGCATTTTACATAAGGGGAGCTGTAATTGCCATAAGGGAAGAAGATTGCAGGAATATTATAGTAGAGGCAGACGATTGCCGCAAAAAAACAGTTGGTACGGAAAGGAAAACAGTTGCTTTGGCCGGAAATCCCAATGTGGGGAAATCTACTGTTTTTAACGGACTAACAGGTATGAGACAGCATACGGGAAACTGGCCGGGCAAAACCGTTACAAGTGCGAGAGGAACATGCAGGACAAAGGAAAACGAAATCCAACTTGTTGATATACCGGGAACATATTCTTTGATTGCAAAATCAAAGGAAGAGGAAGTGGCAAGAGACTATCTCCTGTCCGGAGAACCACAGGCGGCCATAGTCGTGTGCGATGCCACATGCCTTGAACGAAATCTTAATCTGGCTATTCAGATAATGGAAATATGCCCCAAAGTAATACTATGTGTAAATCTTATGGACGAAGCAAAAAAGAGGGGAATAAGCATAGATCTGCCTCTGATTTCAGAAAGATTAGGAATTCCTGTGGTGGGAATAACAGCTCGCCGTAAATCCACCTTAAATGTGCTGACGGATGCTGTTGATACGGTTTTAGACGAAGACCCAAAAGAAACTTTAAAAAGAAAAAACACAGAAAATCTGGGATTTGATGAGCGAAGAGAAATTTTAGAAGATGTCGGGCTGTCTGAACAGGAAAAAGAAGACAGGATAGTTACATCTCTTGTCACTGCAGCGGAAAGAGTATGCCGCGGCGCAGTTAAAGCAAAGAGTCGGCAGGACTCAAGAGACAGAAAACTGGACAGGATTTTTACAGGTAAAATCTGGGGATATCCCGTAATGCTCATCATGCTGGCGCTGATTTTGTGGATTACCATTGTTGGGGCCAATTATCCGTCGGAGCTTTTGGCAGATGGATTTGCAAAACTGCAGATAAAACTGACCGCTTTATTTGCTGCTGCAGGAGCACCTGTCTGGCTTCACGATATGCTGGTACTGGGAGTCTACCGGGTGCTGTCATGGGTAGTCTCGGTTATGCTGCCGCCTATGGCTATTTTCTTTCCCCTGTTTACTATTCTTGAAGATGCGGGCTACCTGCCCAGGATTGCCTACAACATGGATAAGACCTTTAAGCGTTGCGGGGCTTGCGGCAAACAGGCGCTGACCACCTGTATGGGATTCGGATGCAATGCTGTGGGAGTCATGGGCTGCCGTATTATTGACTCTCCCCGGGAAAGGTTACTTGCAATTCTCACAAACAATTTTGTGCCCTGCAACGGGAGGTTCTCGGCTCTCATAGCTATAATTACCATGTTCTTTGCAGCCGACGTGGGGGCAGCAGACGGTCTGGGGCAGTCAGCAGCTGCCGCCGCAATTCTTACCCTGCTCATTGCAGGTGGAATTGCAGCCGCCCTTGTGGTAACGTGGCTGCTGTCAAAGACTTTCCTTAAAGGTATGCCATCTTCCTTTACACTGGAGCTTCCGCCATACAGATGCCCGCAGTTCGGCAAGGTAATCGTCAGATCTATTTTTGACAGGACTATTTTTGTGCTGGCAAGAGCGATAGCAGCAGCAGCTCCCGCCGGACTGATTGTATGGATCCTTGCAAATACCGTGATAGGGGATATAAGCATTCTGAACAGAATGGTGGATTTTATGGACCCGGCGGGAAGATTAATGGGCATGGACGGAGCCATACTTACAGCCTTTATATTGGGACTTCCGGCTAACGAAATCGTGATTCCCATTACTATAATGATTTATACTGCTCAGGGGAGCCTGGCCGACCTTGGAAGCCTTGCTGAAATGCAAAGCCTTTTTGCAGCAAACGGCTGGACCTGGGTAACGGCCCTATGTACCATGATTTTTTACCTGCTTCACTGGCCCTGTGCAACTACCCTCCTTACCATAAGAAAGGAAACAGGGAGCACCAAATGGACTTTAATGGCGTCGTTGATTCCGACCGTTCTGGGATTCGCAGTATGCAGTATAATTTCTCTTATATTAAAATAAAAACTGCAAATACTGGTAGATGAGGGGGAATTAAGATACATGGAAAGTTATGTTTTTCTTTTGAGTATAGCCATAATACTTATATCTACAAAGATATTAGGCGATGTAACCAACAGAGTGAATCTTACACAGGTGGTAGGTGCTTTGCTGGCCGGAGTACTGCTTGGACCCTCTTGCCTTGGTCTTATAACCGAGACGGATTTCCTCGCAAAGACTGCAGAGATAGGTGTAATTCTCCTCATGTTTACGGCAGGTCTGGATACGGATATAAACGAAATGAAAAAAAACAGTGCTGCATGTCTGGCCGCAGCAGTTATGGGGGTTATTCTTCCGCTTATAGCCGGTACTGCCTGCTATTACTTTTTCTTAATACCCGGCTCAAGAAGCTATAATGAGATACTCAAAGCCGTATTTGTAGGTGTAGCCCTTACGGCAACTTCGGTGAGCATAACGGTGGAAGCTCTAAGAGAGATGGGAAAGCTGGATGGAAAGGTGGGGAGTGCCATTTTGGGAGCTGCTGTCATTGATGATATAATAGGAATAATAGTGCTTACCTTGGTAATAAGCATGAAAGATTCCGGTGTATCCGTTTCAGGTATCCTGATAAAGATTTTACTTTATGGAGTGACAATGCTTGCTTTGGGATATTTGATTAACAGGTTTCATGATTCTATAGACAGAAATCTGGGGAAAAGAAGGATTACCACCTATATTGTTGCAGCCTGCTTTATCGTATCCTATGCCACCGAGACCTTCTTTGGAATAGCTGATATCACTGGTGCATACCTTCTGGGATTGTTTTTCTCACAGCATAGGGTGAAAAAGGAAGTTGCAAGAAAGATAACGGTTCCATCCTATCTGTTTTTCTCACCGATTTTCTTTGCAAGCGTGGGTTTGAAAGTGGAGTTGGGGAGTCTTACGGCAAAGATGTTTGTGTTTTCGCTGTTGCTCATTGCGGCGGCATTTGCTGCCAAAGTGATAGGATGCGCTCTTGGAGCTAAAATTTGCGGTTTTACAGTCAGAGAATCTGTACAGGTGGGTGTGGGGATGGTCTCCCGGGGCGAAGTGGCTCTGATTATGGCACAGAAAGGCTTTGCTGTGGGGCTTGTAGATGCAGCCATATTTCCGCCTATTGTGCTGATGGTAATTGCCACAACCGTTATTACACCTATTGTGCTTCGAAGAATTATGTGCGATAATATGGACGAAGCATCAGCAAAAGAATAATGAGGAGACATGATATTATGAACGAAACAATAAAACTGCTTTTAAGTCACAGCTCATGCAGAAGCTTTTTGGATAAACCTGTGCCTGAGGAGGTGGCTGAAGCCATAATCAAATGCGCGCAGCGTGCACCTACATCAAGTTATCTTCAGGCATACACCATAATAAGGGTAGAGGATAAAGAAAAGAGAAAACTGCTGGCGGAGTATGCCGGAGGACAGGAATGGGTGGAAAAGGCCGGTCTTGTGCTGCTGTTCTGTGCCGATCTTCATCGGTTGGAGGTTATGCTCGACGTTAGAGATAAAAACGTGCTTCATAATACGGAGCTTTATACCGTAGCCGTAACCGATGCGGCTCTGGCATCATCCCGGGCTCTTGTTGCTGCACAGGCTATGGGGCTTGGAGGAGTATTTGTAGGCGGAGTAAGGAATGAAACAGAAAAGATGGCTGAGCTTTTCGAGCTGCCTCAGATGGTTTTTCCTATGTACGTTGTGTGCATGGGCTATCCTGACAAGATACCTCCGCAGAGACCGAGAATGGCCGCAAAAATGATTTCTGCGGTGGACGGATACCCTGATATTACCGGCCCGGAGCAACTGACGGATTACGAGAAGGAAGTATCAGAATATTTCCTGGATATCACCAACGGCAGAAGCGGCAGAGGCTGGATAGCGAGAGCTGAGCATGCCATTTCCGTAAAACCGCGCTACGGTGTGGGTGATTTTCTCCATAAGGC
>CALZFA010000044.1 GCA_945644815.1 uncultured Clostridia bacterium | reverse complement strand
AGTTAGGAGGTACTTTTTATGGCAAGTAAAAAAGGTGTAGGTAGCTCTAAGAACGGTCGTGACTCCGAGTCCAAACGTCTTGGATTAAAGGCCGGTGACGGTCAGTTCGTAAGCGCCGGAAGCATTTTGGTTAGACAGAGAGGAACTAAGTTCCATCCGGGCAATAATGTAGGTATCGGCGGAGATGATACATTATTTGCAAAGATTGACGGTGCAGTTAAGTTTGAGAGAAAAGACAAGACTAGAAAGCAAGTCAGCGTTTATCCGAAAGAAGCTTAATCAGATTTTATGACCCTGTATATAATATATCGTACAGGGTCTTTTTGTATCATATAGAGGAGGTTCTAAAATGTTTGTAGACAGAGCCAAAATAACTATAAAATCCGGCAAGGGAGGTGACGGTGCTGTTACGTTCAGGCGTGAGCCTTTCGTACCGCAGGGAGGACCTGATGGCGGTGACGGAGGCAAGGGCGGTGATATTATATTTCAGGCAGACAGAAACCTGAGAACCCTTATGGATTTTAAATATAAAAGAAAATATGAGGCTGAACCCGGACAGAACGGAATGAAAAAAAATCGTTTCGGCAAGGCAGGGGAAAACCTGATTATAAAGGTGCCTATGGGTACGGTAATTCTTGATGAGGCAAGCGGGACTGTCATGAAGGATTTAACGAAAGATGGCGAATCTTTTGTAGCCGCAAAGGGTGGTAAGGGAGGACGAGGAAACGTCCATTTCAAAAATTCTGTGAGACAAGCTCCTAATTTTGCTGAGGCAGGCGGAGCTGCAAAGGAGAGAAACCTTATACTCGAACTAAAGCTTATAGCAGACGTGGGTCTTGTAGGGTTTCCTAATGTAGGAAAATCATCACTCCTTGCAGTATCTACAAGTGCACGGCCGAAAATTGCAAACTATCACTTTACAACCATCGATCCTAATCTGGGTGTAGTTCAGCTCTATGATACCAGCTTTGTGATGGCCGATATTGCCGGCATAATAGAGGGTGCCAGTGAGGGACTTGGAATGGGATTCAAATTCCTGAAACACATAGAACGTACCAAGGTGCTGATTCATGTTGTGGATGTATCAGGGAGCGAAGGACGAAATCCAATAGATGATTTCAACAAAATCAATAAAGAACTTGAGACATATAGCCCGAGGATTCTCAAAAAGCCTCAGCTCGTTGCCGCAAACAAAATAGATATGATAAATGAGGATGATCCTAAATATCTTGAATTCAAGGCTTATGTGGAAGAAAAAGGGTATCAGGTTTTCCCCATGTCTGCTCCACTGAATATAGGTGTAGAAGCAATTCTTACAGCGGCTTTAAATGAACTCAAGAAAATTGAGGCAAATCCTGAGCCCGAAGAGGATTTCACAGAGTATTTTGACTTCGAAGGCGACGAAAACGACCCGACTTACAGGGATATTTACGCCAGCTTCGATGAAGATGCCGGAGTATACGTTCTCGAGGGCAAGCAGCTTACGAAGATTTTCAATTCAACCAATTTCAATGATATGGGTTCACTCAGGTATCTCTATAAATACATTGAGAAAAACGGAGCTATCGATGAACTTAAGGAAATGGGACTTGAGGAAGGAGACAGCATCAGAATCCAGAACTACGAATTTGAATACTGGGACGAGTAATAGACAAAATCCAAAGGCCCCGAAAATCGGGGTTTTTGTTCTAATGACAGGTTCTGTATTTGATGAAAATTTCAAATACATGTGTTATAATACGTAATTTTATTTCCCTTAATCTCATAAAATCAATCGAAGACATAATGAGGTGGGAAATATGAAATTCAGCGAAAAAATTATAACACAGGCAGTCATCTGTATGATGATTTTTGCATTGATAAAAACAATAGGTCTGATAGATGCAGAACCCATAAATAAGTTCAAATCCGGTGTAAGCAGTTATTTACAGAAAAATTATACTCTTGATGACATAAAAGATGTAGGGGCAAAGGCTGTTAATGAAGCGAAAAAAATAAATACAGCAGTTACTGCGGCTGTGGTGAAAGCAAATCAGCTTACAGAAGGTGAACCCCTCGGAAAAGCTGATAAAAACGGTCTGCAGGTCGTATATGCTTCAGAAAAAGGAATTGTAACACAAGTCGGTATCGATAAAGAAATAGGCAGTTTTATAAAGATCAAAAACGACGGTTCGGTTCATACTTATGGAAATCTTTCGGAAATATCTGTTATAACCGGTGATATCATTAAAAAAGGCGATGTAATAGGCGAATTCGACAGCAGCGGCGAAGAAGATTTTTACTATCATAAAACATGATTTTATGGTAAAATAAATGAGCGCTTTATTTTAAAATATAAAAGGATGTACAATGAAGAAGAGAATTACAGATGAAGAAATAAAAAAACTCTACGAAGAATATAACACGCCGGACCATGTGAAGGCACATTGCAGAGCCGTTGCCGATGTAGCTGTAAAACTAGGAGAAACTTTAAATAAACACGGTTACAGTCTTGATATAGATCTTATAAATGGTGCAGGGCTTGCCCATGATATTGCAAGAACTTGTGATGAACACTGGAATGTGGGGGCTGATGCTCTTGAAACCTTGGGATATAACGATGAAGCAAAAATAATAAGAGTTCATATGTTTTATTCGCCTTTTAACTCTGTGGACAAGCTTAATGAATGTGATATTGTCTGCCTTGCAGACAGACTTGTTAAAGAAGATAAATATGTTGGACTTGAGGAGCGGATAAGATATATTTTAAACAAAGCTCCGAAGACGCCTTTAGTGGTTAATAATATTATGTCAAGAAAAGCCGAGACTACAAAGCTTCTTGACGATATTTCTGCTGTTATAGGACAAAGGGTGGAAAACCTCTTTCCAGATAAGGAGATATAAAATATGGATTATAAACTTGATAAATTATTAAAGCGGGTAGAAAAACCCGGAAGATATATTGGCGGTGAAATCAACTCCGTAATAAAAAATCCGAAGGATATGGATGTGAACTTTTGTTTCGCCTTTCCTGACCTATATGAAATAGGTATGTCATATCTGGGAATGCAGATACTTTACAATGTGCTTAATAAAAAAAACAATATATACTGCCAGAGGGTTTTTGCTCCCGCACCGGATATGGAAGACCTGATGAGGAATGAAAGCATTCCTTTGCTGACACTGGAAACAAAAACACCGATCACCGAAACAGATTTTATAGGATTTACACTGCAGTATGAGATGTCCTATACTACCATCCTTAATATGCTGGACCTGGGAAATATTCCTCTTTACAGCAAGGAAAGAGGAAATGATTATCCTGTTATTGCGGCCGGGGGACCTTGCGCATATAATCCGGAACCTCTGGCCGACTTTATAGACTTGTTCGTTATCGGTGATGGTGAGGAAGCACTTCCTGCGCTTCTTGAAAAATATGCTGAATGTAAAAAAGCGAACATGAACAAGCAGGATTTTCTCAAAGAAGCATGCAAGATGGAGGGAATCTATGTTCCTTCTTTCTATGAGCCCGAATATAATCCTGACGGAACTATAAAAAAAATATGTAAACTATATGATGGTGCACCGCACCCTGTCAAAAGAGCTATTGTTTCAGATATTGAATCTGCTGATTTCCCTGTAAATCCAATAGTTCCCATAATTGAGGCTGTTCACGACAGGGCAGTTGTTGAAACCTTCAGAGGCTGCACCAGGGGCTGTCGTTTCTGTCAGGCGGGAATAATATACAGACCTGTAAGGGAAAGAAGCAAGGAGAATGTTTTAAGGCTGGCAAAATCACAGCTGGTAAACACAGGACATGATGAACTTTCGCTTCTTTCATTATCTACCAGTGATTATTCATGTTTTGAAGAATTGGCCGAAGAGCTTATTTGCTATACAAAAAAAGAAAATGTTTCTCTTTCTCTGCCTTCTCTGAGAATTGATAAATTTGCTTTTGATGTTCTCAGTAAAATTCAGGAGTACAAGAAATCAGGTCTGACATATGCACCGGAGGCAGGAACCCAGCGACTCAGAGATGTTATAAACAAAGGTGTGACAGATTACGATATATTCAATTCAATCGAGCAGGCTATTATACTTGGCTGGAAACACATTAAGCTGTATTTTATGATAGGGCTGCCTACAGAAACCTATGAGGACCTTGACGGTATTGCAGATATTGCCGGAAGAATAATAGATATGAATTACAAAATAAACGGTCCGAAAGGAGGCAGGTTTAACGTTACTGTAAGTGTCTCAAATTTTGTGCCTAAAGCAGACACTCCATTTCAATGGGAATCTCAGAATACTGCCGACGAGTTTGATAAAAAGCATAATTATCTGGCTAAGAAGCTAAAAATAAAAGGTGTTACCTTTAATTACCATGACAATAAGACAAGTGCATATGAGGCTGTATTTGCAAGGGGAGACCGTCGTACAGGCAGGCTTCTTTATGAGGCTTTCAAGGCAGGCGCCAGGCTTGATGGATGGACAGAGCATTTCCGAAGTGACGCATGGGAAAGAGCCTTTGATTTGTCCGGCATCCAGGCTGATTTTTATACAGTAAGAAAGAGAAGCTTTAGAGAAGTGCTTCCGTGGGATGTCATAGACTGTGGTGTTTCAAAAAAATATCTCATAAATGAGGCAAAAAAAGCTCTTGAGGAAAAAACAACTCAGGACTGTAGATTTGGATGTACCGGCTGCGGCATGAATCGATATGTAAAGTGTGCCATGGACGGAATTCTTGAGGTGAATGCATCCGGGAAAGGAGCACTTAAAGATGAATAACAGATATGCCATCAGGTTCGGAAAGGACGGATATATTAAATATACATCACATTTGGATCTTCTGAGAATGTTTAAAAGGGCTTTTAAAAAAACCGGTCTTGCTTTATGTTACTCTCAGGGATTTAACCCTCATCCCAAAATGGGTTTTGCACAGCCACTTTCCCTTGGATATTCCAGCAGATGCGAGATTATTGAATTTGAAACAAGAATGCCTCACACCACCGGCGAAATAATGGAAAAAATGCGCAGTGAAATGCCACCGGGAATTAATCTAATTTCATGCATTGAGCTTGATGAAAAGATTAAATCGCTGGCAGCAGACACTGTAGCAGCCTCATATAAAATCTGGATACCAACCAATCAGACCGAAGAGGCCCTTAAAAATGCTCTGAAAACTTATATGGAAAAGGAAGAAATCGTGGCCCTTAAACGTCAGAAAAAAACAAAAAAAATGGAGCCGGTAAACATCAAAAACATGATAAGAAAAATTGAAATAGCTAAAGTGGGCCCGTTTGCTATGATAAATGCTGTTCTTGACTGCGGCAGCAAATCAAATTGCAGTCCGGAACTGATAATTTCAAGTTTTTGTCTGCATTGCAACATTAATTCGCCAAGGTATGAGGTGGAGATAGAAAGAACAGAATTATTTTTTGTAAATAACTTACAATTTTAAAGTTGACAACCCCTTTTAATTAATGTAATATAATGTAATTAAAGGGGGTTATTGTATGAAGAGTAAAAAGATAAAAGATTTTCTAAATACAGATAATATTATAAAGCTTTTTAGAGATCATAAGGAATTAATTAAGACAGCAGCTCTGCCGGTGGTAATCGGGATTGCTGTTTTATTTTTCTGGTTTCATGGATACGATGAAGAACCTCAGATAAAATCCAATGCAGAAGGCACGTCATCAGAGTCATCTCAATATTCTGAAAAACCTGACGATTCCGTTCAGGAAGAAGATATATATGTGGATATAGACGGAGCGATAAAAAACCCCGGTGTTTATAAAGTATCGGAGGGAACCAGACTCTTTCAGGTAATAGAGCTTGCAGGCGGTCTTAAAGAAAATGCATCTACAGAGTCACTTAACAGAGCCGAGACATTATATGACGGACAAAAAATAACCATATATTCTACAGACACACAAAACTATGAGGAAAGTCCAAATGATACAAAAAATGGGCGTGTGAATATCAATACTGCAGATTCCATAACTCTTCAGACGATTCCCGGCATAGGGCCATCAAAAGCGGAGCGAATTATAGATTACAGAAATACTGAAGGAAAATTTAAAAAAATAGAGGACATAAAAAATGTGACGGGAATCGGTGATGCCACATTTGAAAACATAAAAGACTACATAACAGTATAAAAGGTATATTTTTTCCAGTTTGGCAAACAATAGCATTGAGGTGATGATATATGTTTACAACCAAAAAAAGAAAGAATTATATGACTTTTATATATTCGGCAATTATTGTGGTGCTGTGTCTCCTGATTGTTGCCATCGCATGGCCAACTAAAGCCGACAATGTGCCTGCTGCCCAGACGGGAGCTGCAGACAGTACGCAAAATAAGCCGGATACGGAAGAAAATATCAAAGAGAAAGATTATAATCCCGGAGAAAAAAGTAACATTTCAGATACATTTGCCACATATTATTTGGTTAAGAGCGTAGATGGCAAAGTAAAGGTGTTTTTTGTAAATGAAAGCGGTGAACCGTTGGAACTGGAAACAACGGAGATAGTATATGATCTTTTGAGCACTGCAGACCAGAAACTTTTTGATGAAGGATGCAAAGTCGAAAGTCAGGAGGAACTTGCTGTCTTGCTTCAGGATTTTGAAAGCTAGGTGGCATAAGTATGAAAAAAAGCTTTAAGAAAGCTCTTGCGGTATTTGTTCTGACTATAACGGTAATCAGTACAGCAGGTATTATTATCAGTCATTTTGAGCAGGCAAAAGAGGCTGTTCAGGTGGTAAGTGAGCGGGTACTGGTTCCGGGCGGACAGTCTGTGGGAATACAGATGGATGTAAAAGGAGTGCTGGTAGTCGGACTTGAAGAGATAGAAACACAGACAACTGTGGTCAGTCCGGGGTATGATGCAGGCGTACAAATCGGGGATATACTTATTTCTGTTAACGGAGAAAAAGTGTATTACGCACATGAGGTTACAGAAGCGGTAAAAAAAGCAATGTCGGCCGATACTTCCGTCCCGCTTGAACTTAAAATAATGAGAAAGGATGAGGAACACACACTGAATGTCAGACCCGTAAAAGATAATGAAACCGGAGAATATAAAATTGGTATATGGGTAAAAGAAAAGATAGCCGGTATCGGAACTCTGACATTCTATGACCCAAGAAGTAATGTTTTTGCTGCATTAGGCCATGGTATTTATGAGAGCAAGACAGGTACCTTGCTTGCCGCGGGAGACGGAAATCTGTTGAGAACAGAAGTGAAATCTATCAAGGAAGGCAAAGTCGGAACACCGGGTGAAATCAGAGGCATTTTTTACGGAAATGAAGAACCTATAGGCAAAGTTCTCTTAAACTCTCAACTGGGCATTTATTCCAAGGGAACTGATTTTGATGATTTTAAGCTTGCTCAGCCGATGGTAATGGCAACCCGGGATCAGGTCAAAGAAGGAGATGCCTATATTCTTACGACAATAAACGGAGATCGGGTGGAACGCTTCGATGTAAAAATAACAAGAATAAACAGACAAGATAAGCCGGACAGCAAAGGAATGGAAATCGAGGTTACTGACGACAGACTGATTTCATATAGCGGCGGTATCGTTCAGGGGATGAGCGGCAGCCCTATAATTCAAAACAACAGAATTGTTGGTGCGATAACTCATGTTTTTGTCAATAATCCGACAAAAGGTTATGGCATATTTGTCGAATGGATGGTGGAAGAGGGAGAGAAATTAACAAATAATTAACGAGAATAGATTATATGTTAACAAAATCTGTTTATAAGCCTATTCCTTTCAAATAATAAGTGTAGTAAAATTACTATAACAAGATAAATGCCTTATTATGGCGAATGGTGTGTATAGGAGGAAAAACATGAAGAAAATTAAAATTGGTATCGTCGACGATAACAAAGACTTTTGTGAGGTTGTATCAGAAAACCTTTCGGCTCAGGAGAATATGGAGGTGGTATTTACTGCAAACGATGGACAGCAGGCCATTGAGGAAATAAAGGCCGGCCAGTGTCCTGAAATATTGATTTTGGACCTGATAATGCCTCATATGGACGGCTTTGGAGTGCTGGAATCCCTAAACAACATACAGCTTCCAAGCTATCCCCGTGTTATTATGACCTCTGCCATCGGGCATGATTCAATTATTCAGAAAGCCATGACAATGGGTGCCCAGTACTATTTAGTCAAACCTGTGAATATGAATCTTCTGATTAAAAGAATCAATCAGCTGGATGTTGCTGCTGCCGAAGCATTTCTTCCCGGACAGGAACAAACAAATTTAAAAAAAGCCTTAGTCCTCCGTGATTCCTTACTTAACAACGACCTGGAAATCGACATAACCAATCTGATTCATGAAGTAGGGGTTCCTGCTCACATTAAGGGATACCAATATCTCAGAGATGCCATCTCTCTTGTAGTGGCAAATATGGATTTGCTCGGAGCAGTGACAAAAGAACTTTATCCCACGGTTGCATCCATGAATAATACGACACCGAGCAGAGTTGAAAGAGCTATCAGGCATGCTATTGAACTGGCATGGAACCGAGGAAAACTGGAAACACTTGATGCACTATTTGGCTATACCGTACAGAATGACAAAGGGAAGCCGACAAATTCGGAATTCATTGCAATTATTGCAGATAAACTGAGACTGGAACGTAAGGTTTGCTAAAAACAGTATTATCTTGAAATATCCTCAATTTATGATATACTATACCTGCAACTGGAGGTATCAACATGGCAATAACGCAAGAAATGATAGAACGAATAAATGAACTGGCTAAGAAAAAAAAATCGGAAGGTCTAACCGACGAAGAAGCAGCCGAGCAAAAAAAGCTTTACAAGGAATATATTGATGCTTTTAAAGCTAATCTGAAAGCTCAGCTTGAACTGATAGAAATAGTTGATGACGACAAGCATGAATTGAAAAAAATTGAAGAAGAGGTTGAAGAACTCGAAGAAACACTCTCCGAAAGTGAAAACAAGCTGAACTGAATAATTAAAGCTTCCAAAATAGATCATGACCCGGGATTTTGACAAATTTCTCGGGTTTTTTGTTGTATATTGTAGGCATAAAAGGGGGACAAACCATGAAAATGAAAAAAAGTATGCTCAAAATTGCGGTTATTCCTGTAGTGCTTATGATTTCTACAGTAATGGTGTCAGGCTCCGGGCCGGAAGCCGATATTTCCATGCTTATTTGTCAAAGAACTGATATTATGAATGAATACTTCAGCGGACAAATTCTTTATAAGGAAGCTGCCGACAGAATAGAAAAAATTGAAAAAGGAAGGCTCCTTACCGAAGACCTTAATGCCATGAAAGAATATTTTCAGACAGACATAGAAGAAGTTACTGCCTATGAAATAACAAAAGTTGATATAACCGAAGCAGATGAAACACTTATTTGCGCCGTTGTTACTGTTTGCTGGGAGGTTTACGGCACAGATGGAGAAGAGAACATAGAAGGTATTTACAGTGTAATAGCAGAAAAATGTGAAAATTCCTATAAACTGGTGCAATTTTTTTAGCAATAAATGTTTAAAAAAACTGATTTTTTGGTATAATGAAAAAAGCTGATTTTTAGATAAAAGGAGCAATCATATGAGAAATGTTTATCTTGACTATTCTGCTACAACGCCTGTAAAAGAAGAAGTCTTAAATGAAATGATTCCTTACTTTACCGAGAAATTTGGTAATCCTTCAAGTTTATATGATAAAGGCCTTGAGTCCAAAGATGCGGTTACTCATGCAAGAGAACAGGTTGCCGCATTGATTAATGCTGAGCCAAGAGAGGTTTTCTTTACGGCAGGCGGAACGGAGGCGGATAACTGGGCTGTTTTCGGCGTATGCGATAAACTGAAAGAGAAGGGCAATCATATAATAACAACTAAAATTGAACATCACGCTATGCTTCATTCCTGCGCTTTCCTTGAAAAGCAGGGTTATGAGGTTACTTATCTGGATATTGATAAGGACGGAAGGGTCAATCTGAAACAGTTGGAAGACTCTATTACAGAAAAAACAATACTCATCAGTATAATGATGGTAAACAACGAAATCGGAACACTGCAGCCTATAAAGGAAATTGCCGAGATTGCAAAGGCACATAGAATTATTTTTCATACTGATGCTGTACAGGCCCTTGGAAATGTACCTATAGATGTCAAGGATATGGGTATAGATCTTATGAGTATGTCATCCCACAAGATATACGGACCTAAAGGTGAGGGAGCTCTTTTCATCAGAAAAGGTCTGAGAATTTCAAACTATCTTCACGGTGGGGCTCAGGAATCCGGAAAGCGAGCCGGAACGGAAAATTTAACCGGTATCGTTGGCTTCGGCAAAGCAGCTGAACTGGCAAGAATAAATTTTGACGAGCACGTAAAGCACTGTAGTACACTGAGAAATTATTTGGTTGAGAGAATTCTCAGAGAGATACCGGACACAGTTTTAAACGGAACCATGGATGGACGCCACCCGGGCAATGCCAATATCACTTTCAAGTATATTGAGGGAGAAAGTATTCTGCTTCTGCTCAATCAGTTTGGAATAAGCGTATCTACGGGCTCGGCATGTTCTTCAAAATCTCTGGAACCATCACACGTTCTGACAGCCCTCGGGGTACCTGTTGAGATGATACACGGTACTGTGAGATTTACAGTTGGAGATTTTACTACAAAAGATGATATCGATTACGTAGTTGATACACTTAAAACTATTGTTACAAAGCTAAGAGAACTTTCACCGATTAATGAAAAGAAAGGCTGGTAATATATATGGCATTATATAATGATATAGTAATGGAACATTTTCTTAATCCTAAAAATGTGGGAGAGATGGAAAATCCTGACGGTACAGGAGTTTACGGAAGCCCTGTATGCGGGGATATGATGCAGATTCAGATTAAGGTTGAAAACGATGTTATTAAGGACGCCAAGTTCAAGACCTTTGGATGCGGTTCTGCTATTGCATCCTCCAGTATGGCTACATCAATGATTATAGGAAAGACTATTGAGGAGGCTCTGGAAATCACCAACAAGCAGATTATCGACGAGCTGGGCGGGCTGCCGCCTGTAAAGGTGCACTGTTCAGTTCTTGCTGACAGAGCAATTAAGAATGCAATATACGATTATGCCGTAAAGAACGGTAAGACATATGCTGCGCTTGAAGGATATGACCCTAACGCAGATGATGACGAGGACGAACATGGAGCGGCAGAATAATAGAGCCAATGGGCTTGATAAAAATAAGGTATTACTTGGTTTAAGCGGCGGGGTGGACAGCACTGCCGCTGCTTTG
>CALZFA010000043.1 GCA_945644815.1 uncultured Clostridia bacterium | reverse complement strand
TCATCGCCTTCTTTGAATAAATCTGTCAGCTTCTGGTCTCCTTCCAATGTTACTTCTTCTTTAGGAATAACTCCGTCTTTTTTGCATCCCATGTTAACGATGATTTCTTTGTCAGTAACCTGGTGTACCTTTCCGTTAACAGTTTCGCCAATTCTTGGTAGTCTTAAGGACTTCTCAATATCGTCCATTAAGTCCATCATGTTCATTTCGTTCGTTTCAGTGATGTGTTCACTCATGGTAGCAATAACCTCCTTAATTACGCATTCAGGTGTCGACGCACCTGCTGCAATACCTATTTTATTATATTTTTCGATTTCACGCAACGGTAAATCTTCGTTTTTTTCTATAAAATAGGCATTTTTGCAAACTTTTTTCGCAATTTCATAGAGTTTTTTTGTGTTTGAACTGTCTTTTCCTCCTATTACTACCATAACATCGCATTTCTCGGAAAGATCCCTACAGCTCTTCTGCCGCAAGGTAGTAGCACTGCATATTGTATTGTTTATGTCAAATTTTACACCATTCCTTCCCAGTACCTCGATTATTTCGTCCAACAGATCCTTCTTTATGGTGGTCTGACAAACGAGGAAAATATTCTCTCCTCTTATGTTCTCGGCTTCCTCGGGAGCATTGACTATGATAGCCGAGCCTTCGCACCACCCGTTTATACCTTTTACCTCCGGGTGCTCTCCGTCGCCGACAATCAAAACTCTTTTGCCCGCTTTGTATGCACTTTCGGCAAGCATCTGTATTTTTTTTACGAAAGGACACGTGGCATCCACCACGGTGATACCCGCCTCTTCTGCTTCTTCAAAGAAGGATCTGGTTTCACCATGAGATCTGACGATTACTACATCACCTGAAACCCCCTCACTGACAGAATTGATTATACCTGCACCTCTTAATGCAAGGTCATTAGTCACAAGCCTATTATGAATAAGGGGGCCGCATGTGTATATGCGTCCGGTAATTTCTCCCTTTTCCTTCCTTTTAATCTGTTCCTCTGTCTTTTCAATGGCCTGCTTTACTCCGAAACAAAAGCCTGAATTTTCGGCAACCAGTATTTCTTTCATCTATTTTTCCAGCCCTTCAAGGTATTTTTTAAATGAGCCCTCGGTTCCGTTTTCCGTAGGATTATAGTATTTCACGCCTTCCCTGTACAGATTGTCCGGCAGATACTGTTGCTTCACATATCCTCCGTATGCGTGAGGATATTTATATGCCTGTCCAAAACCCAATTTGGCTGCTCCGCTGTAATGGCTGTCCTTTAAATGAGCCGGCACATCATCTATCTGCCTGTTGTGAAGATCATTCATAGCCGAATTATATGCCATATACGAAGCGTTGGATTTCGGCGCCGAAGCAAGAAGAATAACCGCCTGGCTCAGGTTTATAGCTGCTTCCGGAAGCCCTACCATAAGTGAGGCCTGTACGCAGGCAGTCACAATGGAAATAGCTGAAGGATATGCCATTGCCACATCCTCACTGGCTATAACAAGCAGCCTTCTGCCTATCATCTGAATGTCTGCTCCGCCGTCAATGAGCCTTGCGAAGTAATGAATTGCCGCATCGGGATCACTTCCCCTGATGGATTTCTGTAGGGCGCTGAGAAGATTGTACCTGTCGTCACCCTTGTCGTAGAAGCCGATTTTTCTCTGCATGGCTTCGGATACTATCTTTTTGTCTATAGTCTGTCCCTCGCTGAGGTTGTCCACGATAAATCCCACGGCATCAAGTGCTACCCTGGCATCACCCCCTGCCAGCTGAGCCAGCACGAGGAGAGCCTCCTCATCGTATTTTATACCTAAATTGCCGAAACCCACATTCTTATCATTAATGGCCCGCCTGATGATTGTAAGAATGTTTTCAGCTGTCAGCCGCTTAAATTCATATATGTTTCTCACCCGGCTGATGATGGCATTGTTCACAGCAAAATATGGGTTTTCCGTAGTGCTCCCTATAAACTTTATCACACCATCTTCGAGAGCTTTGAGCAGAGAATCCTGCTGCAGCTTGTTCCAGCGGTGAAACTCGTCTATGTAAACATAAGTGGTTTTCTTTTCCAGACCGTAAAAACTGTCCTGAGCTCTTTCTATGAGCTCTTTAAGCTCCTTTGTTCCTGTTGTGGACGCATTTATTTCAAAAAACTTTCCGTCCATTTCCTTGGATATTATTCTGGCCAAGGTTGTCTTTCCCGTTCCCGAAGGGCCGAAAAAAATGGCCGAATCAAAGGTTTTGTTTTTTATGGAATTGTAAAATAAGGAGCCTGGATACATGAAATGTTCCTGACCCACGAAGTCTTCCAGTCTTGAAGGCCTCATTCTTGTAGATAAAGGTATCACCTGTCTTGTCCTCCGGTCTGTATATTGCCGTGCAAATGACCTGATCAGCCGAATGATGTGATGAACACATCCATAACTTCCTTGTCCTTTACACTATCAAGAGCCTTGATAGCATCATCCTTTTCGTCGATTACCGGAGTAATGACTTTAAAAACACTGTCAGCCTCCACAATCTCCGTATCGATTCCTTTCTCTTTCAGAGCTTTTGAAAGTTCCTCTGCCGCTTCTCTGGTGGAAAAGGCACCAAACTGGAGTGCATATCCTTTTTCCGGAACTGACCCTGTCTTTTGGGCTTCTTTGCTCTCCCCGCCGTCATCATCTGCTTTGTCGGTGTCTTCGGTATTTCCTTCCTGCTCTGTCACCTTTACAGGGCTCTCATCAGCATTATACCCTATAATCGGTCCGATTACAAATCTTGCTGTCAAATATCCCAACAAAATTGCCGCAGCAATAGCTATAGCCAGAATACTCAGTCTGGTTCCTTTCTTTTCCCCTCTTGTTTTTCTCTTTTTTACCCTTCTTCTCCCCGCCGGATTAACCATTTTTTAACCTCCGCAACGCTATGTTTAATGTTACATTTTATTGCAGGAAAGCTCATACTATGTCTTTTTTTTATGTCACAGAATCGCGCATAGTCTTATTTCCTCTTTTAGCTCCTCGATAAATCCTATGACATGACGCAGCTTAAGACTGCTGCATTCAAGCATAGCACCCAAAGTTTCAAGATAGGTTGCCCCGTTTTCCGTGGTAAACCCTTTCATAGCATAAATGAGTGAGGAAACAGCCCCTTCCTCACTTACATAGCGTTTCAAAGGTATGTACGCGAGCCGTGCCTCTCTCAGATCTTCCGTCACATAAACGGTGTCGGCAGAAAGCACATACTCCCCGGGAAAAACAAGGCAGTCCCGGCATATTTCTATACATTCAAGTACTCTCTCAACAATGGTGAGTATTTCCCCTGCAGACACATTTACCATGGCTGAAAGTCTGACAAATCCTTCAGTTCTGTAATAACCAAAAACCTCACCTCCTGACTCAATTACTCCAAGGGGCAATATGCCTCTGCAGCCGCCGGACAGCAGCACTTCCCTTTTCCATGGGAAAAGTTCCTCGTTTTCCGTCAGCCTAACTCTGATCACCCTGTTCATCTACGCCTCCTTTACATACAATGCAAGGTGTATATCCTTTGAGTTTTGCATCTTCAAGCTCCATTTCAATTCTGTACTCCTGCCCGTCGTATTCCTGTCTTACATACCGGCATGTTTTCACATGAAACCTTATTCCGTATTTTGGAAATACCACTACCGGCTTTGATTCCTCATATTCGGTGAAATCTTTTTCAGAAAGAGGCCCCTCACTTCGCTCCGCACCGGTAAATCCTCTGAAAAGCAGCCCCTGCGTAAATTCAATCTGTCCGCCGATTCCAACAGGGTTTTTTACGGTAAAAAGGCTCTTTGAGTTTATCCCTGTCAAGTCATCTATATTGCCGTCGCGATATAAATAGTCCAGGTTTGTAATGCAAAAGTCGGTGAGCTCCGGATTTTCCTCGTAAACTCTTTCTTCTATATTTTTTTCTGTGCAAAGGGAAATTTTTGCGAGAGAAATGTCCCGAGCTTCAGCCGACGTTACAAACCCTATGTTTTCACAAATGGCTATTATTCTGATAATCAGTGCAAGAGCCGTCACACACAGAATGAAAACCGGTAATGTTAATGCAGCCTCTGCAATATAGCTTCCTCTTCGGTTATTAATAATTTTCATGAAACTCATAAGCTCTCCCGTTTACTATGAAGGAAAAATCCAGACCGGTATAATAATCCTGCAGCAGAAACGGTCCGCAGTACAGGTATTTCATATTAATCTGAATCAAGTCCATCATTCTGAGAATTCGTATTTCTTCGGGTACTATACCAAAAAGGATCCTCAAATAACCTTCATAATTCATACCTTCCATCTGCCTCGGCTTAATATATCCGATGCTTTCCATGCTTTCACCGGTTTCTTTTTCCTCATTGAACAGTATGGAAAGAACATTTTCAAGAGACACTGCCCAGTTATCATCGTATTTCATAAATCTCACAGGCTTGTTATCACATAGTATTTTCAAATCATTTTTTGCCTCTAAAAGGGCCCATGTCTCCATTATAAGAGCTTGTGTCACTACTGCTGCCGGGCCGGGGGTAGCGGCCTGGGCCGCAGCAGAAACAGCTGTCCTTTTTTCATCGCAGGAATATAGATACACCAGGTTCATGCCGTTTCTCAAAAGGAGAAGATTGTTTTCCACACTTTTTGAAGCTTTTTCGTCACTCAGCTTTCCGCTTATTATGTACTCGATCTCACAGTTGAAAAAAGTATCTCCAAGCTCATCGCCTGCAAACCTGTGATTGAAAAAACCGAAAGCGTAAAGGTTTTGTGAGGTTTCTGAAATCATGGTGGAGACAGGCTTTCCTTCTTTTATCAGCTCTATAAGCCCGTACACACCCGGACCTCCTTCTTTTCCCTTTGAAGGAAGACTCTGAACTATCCTTTCACTCTTTATACTCCTTTTTTGTGGGATATATTCTCCATCATCTTCCCCCTCAGCCTTTTTTATGGGCCGTGGCCTTATACCTGACAAGGTTATTTCTTTTATCTGATCTTTAAAAACCTCTGTTTCCGTAAGAGCTTTGCCTTTTAGAGAACACTTTGAACCCGAATATTTTATGTAGTCCTTTTCATCGAAGGAATAGGCCGCATAAAAGTCAATCTTTTCTTCCACAAGGAAGTCATTACCATAAAACCCGAAAAGACCATATCTTTCCTTCAGGGTTCTGTCGTATTCTGCCAAAATGCTTCGCCCCCACAGTCTTCCGAAATGCTGAGAAGTACTGCCGATGGCCTGCTGACCTGCTGCATTTATCACTGCAATAACCATAATCAAAATTGCGGAAAAGGCCAAAGTAATGAAAACCGTATAGGAACCTCTTTTATTCCTCAATGTAGTCCTCATATCTTATTCTGTCCCTTATCCTGATTACAGTAACCTCTCTTGTTTCGTATATCCCTTCTCTTAAAGCTGCGTTTTCACTTATCTGAGTGTTCAGTTCAGTGTAAAAATTCATTATCAGTCCTATAAGAGCTATGAGTATCAGGCAGGTTGCGGGCATAATCAGCGTTGCTTCAACTATTTTCATAGTTTCTGTTATCTCCTGCAGCGGTTAAAACTTTGCCGAGCTCAACGACCCGAAGGTGTCATTGACGAAATCGGTAATCTGGGTTTTAAAAATCAGTCCAAGAGCAACAGCAATGGCTACCAGAATGGCTACCTGTACCATTTCCATGCCTTTTTTGCTTCTCAGCACAGGCGAAGCTTTTCTTTTTTTCTTCTTCATTTCTTTTCTCCTCTTTTTATTAAATCTGCATCATCGCAGGGGCTGCCGTAATTATAATCAGTGCCAGGAGCATGATTCCCAGCGGAAAGCTCATCTTGCTTTCTGCAAGACGAATTTTTTCCAGAGCAGCGCTTTTTCTCCCGGCCCACAAAGCTTCTCCCTGTTCGGCCAGCTTTTCCCAAAGGTCTGTCCCCCTGTCCCTGTTTTCCACAAGGATATTCGCGGCTCTTGTCAGTTCTTTGACGCCGGAAAATCGGCTGAACCTATAGAATCCGGTTATGACGCTTTCTCCGTTTCTGCGGCTTGCTTCTATCAGCGCTGATATTTCTCTTGTAAAATAGTTTTGGTTTTTTTCCGGAAGTCTGCTGTAGACATCTCCGATTTTTTCAAAAGCCTCCTGGGCTGTTACCCCGCTGTTCATCAGAAGCAGAAGCTGATTTATGAAACCGGGCATAGTCATTATTATATCCTCCCGATTCTTTTCTAAAGTTCTTTTAAGTTTGGATTTCATTTCTGTTTATCCTTTCCATCATAAAGAACGCCGCACCCATAAGTCCCAGTGCAAATGTTGCTATAGCCCGTCCGCCCCGGGTTGTGGTCATAGGCTCGAGATAGTCAGGCGACATTATTTTTAGAATCAGTATTATAGCAAAGGGTGCAAACGCCACAATCCGGGATTCAAAAATTTTCTGTGCCATAAGAGTTTTAAGTTCTCTTTCCATGGTAATTTTATCACCGATTATGGCAGTGGCTCGGTTTATAGCCTGTGGGAGATTTCCTCCTGTCATCCTGCAGCTTTCATATACATTTACAAAATCTGATATATCTTCAAGTCCGCTCCTTTCAGCAAAATCAGCAAGTACATCCATGTCCTTTTCCCCGCCCTTTTTAATTCGCCCATTCATATAGGCAAGCTCCCGCATTATGTAATCTGAATCCTCATAGGTAGCTTTCCAGAAATCCACCGATTCCTCTAATGCCTGAGCCACTGTCCGTCCGGCTGAAACGGATGAGGAAATGGAATAAAGCAAATCCCGAAACTGCATGAGCAGCTGTGATTTTTTCTTTTCCCTCAGCCTCTTTTTATACTGCGGCAGATAAAATCCACAGCATAAGGCAAGGAAAATACCTGCTGCAATACTGTCATAAAACAGATATCCCGTTGTTATCCCCAGGGACAATGCGCCTAAAGCAAATTTTTGTTTTTCAACTGCCGATAAATCCGTATTGTCGTAGTATATTGGCATTTTTTTCTCCTCTCAGCCATATCTTCCGGCTGTTTATTATTTGATTTCCTGTAGCCTTGACGGAGCCTGTGCTTTCGCTCATATTCATAAGGCTATTTAAAATGAATTGTCCGTTTTTATATCCTATAAGCTCTGTTATCTCCGTAATACGCCGTTTACCTTCAATCTTCTCAATATGAACCATTATGTCTATTCCCTCGGCAATCTGTGCCCGGACGGCATCCATATCCACTGTTGCCGCCATAAGATACATAGCCTCCAGCCTTCTGAGCATACCTTCCACCGAATTGCCGTGGCCGGTGCTCATGCTCCCGGAATGACCTGTATTCATAGCCTGGAGCATATCGGCCACTTCTTCACCCCTCACTTCACCCACAATAATTCTGTCGGGTCTCATTCTCAGGCTGGATTTTATAAGCCGCGACATTGTCACCGAACCTCTGCCGCTGCTTCCTGCGTTTCTGCATTCCATATGTACTATGTTCTCTATGGCTGACAACTTAAGCTCCATTGAGTCCTCAATGACGATAACCCTCTCGTCCCGTGGAATTGCTTCTGCCAGTGCATTAAGGAGCGTGGTCTTTCCTGATGATGTGCCCCCGCTTACAAATATGTTATATCCGCATTGAACCAAGTTTTCCAACAGCAGTGCGGCCTCAGAAGTGAGAGTTCCGTTTCCCGTCAGATCTTTCATTGTCATGTAACTGTCGGAAAACTTTCTTATTGTAAGAATAGGCCCGTTTATGGCTACATTGCTGTAAACGCTGTTTACTCTGCTGCCGTCTGCCAGCCTGGCATCCACAATAGGATTCATCTCACTTATTTCTCTGTGTACATCTCCTGCAATGTTTCTTATGATTTCAGTCAGTTCGTCTGCAGAGTCAAAAGAAAGAGGCCATCTTTGTATTCTGCCGTCTTTTTCGGCAAATATATGCTCCGGTCCGTTTACCATTATTTCAGTTACCTGTTTGTCCTCCAGCAAAGGTTGAAGAATTCCGAGACGTCTCCTTGTTTTGCAGAAAAGCTTTTTAATGATTCTGTCCAAGGCTGCATCATCAAAGATGCCGCTTTCCTTATCGCCGAATATTTCCTCAACGATTATCTCCATAGCTCTCCTGTCATCCAAAGATACTTCTGATGTAAATCTTGCACGGATTTTTCGAATCATTCGTGACTCATAGCTCCGTTCATCGCATTCACTGCTGCAGTCTTTATTGTCAGTTTTCATTTCACGTTATGCTCACTTTCGTCGGTTTAAAGTCACCTGCCATTTTTATTACTTCATCGGCTGCCTCCCTTACGGCTGCTGCGTAAAGCCCGTCCATAGCTATTTCAATTTGCCCCCTTTCTTTGACAGATCTGAAGCTTTCCGCATCCATAGGCAGACAGAAAAGTCTGCCCTTGTTGCTTATGGCCGCCGTCCTGTTCAGTATAAATAATCTGCTCTCAGCAGTCTCACAGGCAGCTGCTTTTTTCTCAAAATCCGCTGCCCTTAAATCGCCGCAGGAGGCCAGTTCCACATAGATGTGACAATATGCGTCAGGGTCTCTGCTTCCCAGGTCAAGGACGGCTGCCTCCGGAGCATACACGCTTTGAAGCCTTTCCAGAAGCAGTCGCGGTTCGGCGGCAGATACTGCCGTCAGCGGTCCGTATCTATCGCCGGTTATATACCTGCTTATATCCGTTTCGATGTTATGTACCAGCATATAATCCAGCTCTCTTGCGGTCTTCAGACTGCTTTTTGCCAAACCCTCCTTGCCTGCATCTTCAATATATATCATGGGATTTCCCGTTCCACCTGCGAATATCAGTACTGTCTCTCCCTTTAGTCTTCCTGCCAGAATTCGTGCCATTGTTACAGCCGCCGCCGTAGTGCCGCTGCCTCCGGCAGCGGACCCTACGCCGATAACCACAGGCCTCTCATCGGCGGCGCAGCAAAGCCTTCCCCCTGTTTTCGCTCTAAACTGTTCCTTTAAAACATCCATCAGCATGGAGGCATTGCTGCAGGCGGCGGCCAAATCATCATCCACCACAATGACACCATTATCATCACCTTCTATCTCCGCTCTCTTTTTGGGAGTCCCATCCCACCGGGCTATTCTAATGCTTACCTTATCAGTCAGCTCCACAAGTCTTTTAGCCAGTGCATTGGCATGACTTATGTTATTCAGACAAATGACCACTTTCATATGGGAATCCACTGCTTCGCCGCCTTTCTTCAATTTAAAATAATTTGATTTTCTGTAATTTTTTTACTTTTTTCTTAAACAATACACTTTTTTACATTATTTGTCAAGTATTTTTACATAAAATCCCAATTTATTTTTCTCTTATCATACTTCTCAGCTTGCCGAGAGCATCCGCGAGAGAACCAAGACTGTCTATGAGACCCATTTTAACCGCCTCGGGGCCAAACAACAGAGTTCCCACATCATTGGCCATATTATCTGTACAGTTCATTTTATCCTCGATTTCAGCTTTTTCAGCATGGGAATGCTCCACGATAAAATCAACTACTCTTTCCTGAGTTTTTTTCATATATTCAAAGGTTGGCTCGGCGGTAATCAGAGTACCGCTTGTCCTGATCGGGTGCAGTGTCATTGTAGCCGTCTTTGCTACAAAGGAATAATCAGCCGAAACAGCCAGCGGTATGCCTATACTGTGACCTCCCCCCAGAACTAAAGAAACTGTAGGCTTTGAAATCCCTGCCACCAGTTCAGACAGGGCAAGGCCGGCCTCTACATCTCCCCCTACGGTGTTAAGCACCAACAGGAGACCTTTAATGTCAGGATTTTCTTCCACTGCAATAAGTTCAGGTATCAGATGCTCATATTTAGTTGTCTTGTTGTCCTGAGGCAATACCGAATGTCCCTCTATGCTACCTATAATATTGATGTACTGTACATCGCTTTTAAAATTGCTGCCGCTGGCTAAAAGCCCCAGTTCCTTTATTATATCCGCAGCCTCCCCCTGATTTTTTCCGACATTATCACTGCCCTTGTCCTTTTCTTTTTCCTCGCTCATATTTGTATTCCTTTCTTCGTAAAAATTAATAAAACCTTTTTTTATTATGAGCAAAGGAGCTGAATATTATGCTGTTAAGCGAAATCGGGGATAAAGAAATCATTGATATTTCAAAGGGAAGCATGCACGGCAGACTATGGGATGCGGAGATGCT
Organism: uncultured Clostridia bacterium; assembly: GCA_945644815.1. Taxonomy (GTDB): domain Bacteria; phylum Bacillota; class Clostridia; order Peptostreptococcales; family Anaerovoracaceae; genus SUG1106. The sequence continues at coordinate 1,421 of CALZFA010000043.1, read as the reverse complement.
TTTTGACGAAGTTACCGGTCATATCCACTCTCTTTCCGTGCCTGATTTCCAGGGATTTAAAGGCCATTATAAAGAAGATTTGCAGCTTCCCTGGAGTTCGATTATAATAGTAGGAGAAGATACAATTATTTTTAAGTCAAAGTAGGCATAATTTCATATGAAATCATCAGAAAAAAATTCAGTAAAACACATACATAGAGCCGTGGTTTTTATGCTGGCCGTAACATTGGCAGCAGGACTTATTTTTATGCCGGGTTGCGGCAACGTTCCTGACGCAGCCGAATACGGCACAGACATAACATACAGAACCGTCACGGAGGAATTCTTTCTCGACAGGGAAGACGGCACATATACACTGACTGAAGCTGTATATCCAAAGGATTACGACGGCTCCATGCCTCTTGTTGCCATAGCTCACGGCTTCAAGGGAACTCTCAACAGCGGAGGAGCCCGGGAGCTCTCCTGCAAGCTGGCTGAGGCGGGATATGCCGCTGTTCGCATGGATTTCAACCCACGCACCCAGCCAGAAAAGGATGCCCCGAAGACAAATCTCTACGATCTGGAATCCATGAAGGCCGATATGATCCGTGCCATAAACTACATGATTGAACACCACTCCATCGATACTGACCGCCTGGGACTTTACGCACGCAGCATGGGCGGCCGGGTTGCCATGACCATGGCAAATGAAGAAAGCGGAGACTTTGACTTTAAGGCTATGGCTCTGGTGGCTCCTGCCGGAACTGACAACGCCATGGTTTACTATATGGGCGGCGACGAAAGCTGGGAAGAAATGAAAAAGACCGCCCGGGCGAACGGCTTTATCGAGCATCAGGGACTGAACCTGACCCCGGAATGGTTTGAACAGTTTGATGACTACAATCCCTGCGATTTCGGATATAAGTTCGGCGACAAACCGGTGTTGGTTATCTGCAACACTCTGGATTATGTTGTAACTGATGAAACCAGTCGCAAATGTGCCGCTGCATATAAAAACAGCCGTGTAATTGAGGTCACTACCGACAATTACCACGGCTATGAAATGAGCTATGAGAAGTCCGACTTAAAGGACTACCTCATGTCTGAAATTACTGATTTTTTCAGAGAAAATCTTTAGTAACGGCATTACGGGCAGGTATGCCTTAATCAGGTGTACACTTTAATCAAGGGAATACTTTGCCTCGAAGTCCCTTTCCTTCTGCTCGAACTCGTCCACATCGTACTTCTTGATGCGGCTTGTATATCTGTGCATATCGAAGGCCCCTTCCGCCGCCTCGATGGTACATATTGCAAGGTTGGAACAATGATCTGCCACTCTTTCCAGATTTGTTCCCAAATCGGAAAGTATGAAGCCCAGCTCTATTGTACAGATACCCTTTCTCAGACGCTCTATATGGCGGTTCTTCACATCTGCGTGAATT
>CALZFA010000042.1 GCA_945644815.1 uncultured Clostridia bacterium | reverse complement strand
GCCAAGTTTTTCGATGAGGTCTGCTTTTTCCTCCTGATATATAATGTTCTTCACCGGTTTGGCGCCGGGAATCATATTCTTCGGCAGAGTGGAAAATGTAAAAACCGCACTTTTCAGTCCTGCCTGGCGAGCCTTTGTTACTGTGGCCTTTATCAGCGCCTGATGTCCTGCATGCACTCCGTCAAAATTACCCAAAGCCACGCAGCATGGCTGTATATCTTTAATTTCATCTATAGTATTAAATGTTTCCATCAATTATCACTCCTTGCAAATACTTTATCTGCCACCAGTTTTTTGTACTTGTCGCTATAAAAAGCCACCCCCAGAAATCTTTTTCCGCCGGCTGCTGCCATGTCTCGGGCATACATCTTATACATCCTACGTCCCGGTTTTTGCGAGTCTTCATTCACAACTTCCGGTTCGTTGACAGATATGCACTCGCCGTAAGCTATGTGCCAGCCGTCAATGAATTTTCTGCCTGTTTCAGGAGTCATTACAGCTTCACCGAAACGGTAAAGGGGATAGTCTATGCCATACACATACTTTTCAAATACCTCGGGAATTTCCTCTCCGAATTTTCTATCCGGTAAAAGCCCGGCATCTTCAGCCGTCCTGCGCAGTTCCTCCAAAGTTACTGCATCCTCTGCCGTAAACCTGCCGCTTGCCAGTCTTTCCAGACTTTCCATACTGGCCCCGCATCCGAGAGCCTTTCCCGCGTCCTGACATATGGTTCTGATGTAGGTGCCCTTGGAGCATTCAACGGTAAATGTCACCTTCCCGGTGCCGATGTCCTGCGAAAAGTCTATAGTATCAATTTCCAGCTTTCTGATGAATACTTTTCTTGTCTTCACCTCTATCTCCTCGCCTGCTCTTGCATATTCATAAAGTCTGCGTCCGTTAACGCGGACTGCACTGTACATAGGCGGTTTCTGATCTATCCAGCCGCTGAAGCCCTCAAAGGCTTTATATATATCTTCCACACTGATCCCGGTTGTATCGGCCGTTCCTATAATCTCTCCGGTAACATCCTGTGTGTCCGTTTCGATTCCAAGCACCATGGTGCATCTGTACTTTTTAAAATCACCATCCAGATATTCGCATACCCTTGTGGCCTTGCCGATGCACACAGGCAAAACACCTGTGGCAAGGGGATCGAGGGTTCCTGTGTGTCCAAGCTTTTTAATGCCCAGAATTTTTCTCAGCTTATAGATTACATCATGAGAAGTCATTCCCGAAGGCTTGTATATATTCAAAATTCCGTCTTTCATATTGCCTCAATCGCCTCATTGATCTTTGCCTTTATCAGATTCACAGCTTCCTCTGCAGTCATGTTAAGAGTACATCCTGCAGCCTTGACGTGCCCGCCTCCCCCCAGCTCTTGTGCAATTGCGGCAACATTTCCCCGGCGTTTTGCCCTTAGGCTCACTCTTACTACACCCGGTTCCTTTTCCTTGACAAAGGCCGCATACTCCACCCCTGAAAGACTTCTTATATTCTGAATTATACCTTCTGTCTCAAATGGTTCAGCCCCTGTTTCCTTCATATCCTCAAGAGTTAAAAAAGCTATGGCACCTTTCCCTCCGCCGAAGATTTCAAGGGTGGAAAGGGCTCTTGTGTTAATCATCAGTTTCTGAGGTCTCTCGTTTTCGTAGATTTCCACGCTGACTTTGTTTATATCCACTCCCAGGTCACAGAGCTGTGCCATAATGAGAAAACAGTTCTTTGTGGTATTGGAATAACGAAAATTTCCTGTATCTGTAGTCAGCGCCGTAAATATGGCCTCCCCTGTTTCCACATCAAGCTCCGCTCCCATTTCTTTTATAAGAGCAAAAACAAGTTCTCCCGTAGCCGCCGCTGCCGGGTCTACCATGCTGTAATCACAGAATTTCTCCGTAGTCTGGTGATGATCCACACACACGGTGGTTTCTGCAGATAAAAACTTTTTTTTGCGTCCCGGGAATCTTCCCGGATCACCGCAGTCCACGCACACGGATACATCAGGCCTTTCTATTACTGACGGGTCAAAGGTAAAATACCCTTTGTCCATAAATCTCAGGTTGTCGGGAAGCCGGTCCTCAATCAGAACGTATGATGTCTTCCCCATCTTTCTCAGGGCATGACAAAGAGCCGCCGCAGAGCCTGCTGCATCCCCATCAGCATTTATGTGGGGATAAACCAGTACGCTCTTAGCCTTTAGCAAAACCTCTGCAATCTCCTTGAAAGTGTTGTTAGCCATTATTCCTCCAAATCCTTCTGGTAGCTGTCAAAGTCTATATTGTCCAATATTTCGTCTATATGTCTGCCATATTCCATAGAATGATCCGGTTTAAAGATTAATTCCGGAATGTGACGGACCTTCACCTGTCTTGATATTTCTTTCTTAAGAAGTCCCTTTGCACTGGAAAGGCCGGCAAGAACCTCTCGCTCCTGCCTTTCCTTTTCCTCAGGGTCTTTGCTGAAATTAAGCACAGAAACATAGCAGGTGGCATAGCTTCCGTCGCTGGTAACTTCAACACCGGATACGCTTACCATGTTTCCTGTCAGTCTGGGGTCCTTAATACCGCTGATAAGCATTTCGCTTACTATCCTGCGGATTTCCTCCCCCAGCCTGCCGCTTCTGTATCCTTTACCCATAAATTATTTCCTCCAATTTAATTTCGCAGGAGTGGAAAGGATAATTTGTGTTCGATTCCGCAAGAGACGTATAAGCGGCCAATTAAGGAGCAAGACAGAGCGGTTAAGAGCGTCGGCACTGTCTGAGCCTCTGACGGAGGCGAGTTTGCCGCGCTCTCCGCGATGTCTGCACCGTATTGCTGCCGCTTACGGCGACGAGGACAAGAACACAAATTATTTTCTTTCCACTTCAACCATGTGGAAGCACTCAATGATGTCATCCACTTTGATGTCGTTGTAGTTTTCAATGCCTATACCGCATTCGTAGCCCTGGTTGACTTCCTTGGCGTCGTCCTTGAATCTTCTGAGCGAGGAAATCTTACCCTCATGGATAACGATACCGTCACGAACAAGTCTTATTTCGGCATTTCTGATAACCTTGCCCTCCTGAACATAGGCACCGGCAATGATGCCCACGTTAGGTACCTTGAAGGTTTCTCTAACCTGAACCTTACCCAGAACCTCTTCCTTGAACTCAGGATCAAGCATACCCTTCATAGCGTCCTCAACATCGTTGATGATATCGTAGATTACCCTGTAAAGTCTGATCTGAATGTTTTCTCTGTCGGCAAAGGTCTGCACTGCAGTGGTAGGTCTTACGTTGAAGCCGATAATGATAGAGCCTGTGGTTCCTGCAAGCATTACATCGGATTCGGTTACGGTACCTACGCCTGTGTGAATTATCTTTACTCTTACATTCTCGTTGTTAAGCTTTTCAAGGGATGATACGATGGCACCGATGGAGCCCTGTACGTCACCTTTGATGATAAGGTTAAGGTCCTTGACCTCGCCTTCCTGAATCTGGCTGAACAGCTGTTCCAAAGTTGTGCTTGCGTTTCTTGCAAGGATTTCTTCTCTCAGCTTAGCCTTTCTGTTTTCGGCGATTTCTCTTGCCAGCTTATCTTCCTTGACTGCGTTAAACTCGTCTCCGGCTTCCGGTACATCAGTAAGTCCTAAAATTTCAACTGCTGTTGCAGGACCGGCTTTCTTGATTATGTCACCCTTGAAGTTGGTCATAAGTCTGATTCTGCCGGAACATGTTCCCGCTACCACGCTCATGCCTGTCTTAAGCGTTCCGTTGGTTACCAATAGTGTTGCCACAGGCCCCTTGTTTTTATCCAGTCTGGCTTCAATAACCGAACCCATGGCCAGTCTTGAAGGGTTTGCTTTGAGTTCCAGCACCTCTGCCTGAAGTAAAATCATTTCCAGAAGGTTTACGATTCCTTCGCCTGTCTTTGCTGATACAGGAACCGAAATTACATCTCCGCCCCAGTCTTCCACAAGGATTCCATGCTCGGTCAGATCCTGTTTAACTCTGTCAGGATTTGCTCCCGGCTTATCAATTTTATTTATTGCAACGATAATAGGAACTCCTGCTGCCTTAGCATGGCTGATAGATTCTATAGTCTGCGGTTTTACTGAGTCATCGGCTGCTACAACCAGTACGGCGATATCCGTAATATGGGCTCCGCGGGCACGCATTGCAGTAAAAGCTTCATGTCCCGGTGTATCCAGGAAAACTATTTTCTGTCCGTTTATCATAACCTCTGAAGCACCGATATGCTGGGTGATTCCACCTGATTCGGAGGCTGTTACATTGGTCTTTCTGATGGCATCAAGAAGTGATGTCTTACCGTGGTCAACGTGACCCATTACGGTGATAATCGGAGCTCTATGCTTCAGATCCTCTTCTCTGTCTTCAAAGAGCTCAAGACCTTCTTCCTCTACTTCTTCCTCAACTTTGGCAACCACTACGCTGATTCCCAGTTCATCTGCCAGAATGAGAACCGTATCTTCATCGATATTCTGGTTGATGTTTGCCATAATGCCCATCTTCATGAGAGCCATGATTACCTGTGATGTCGAAATACCTGCCTGCTCACAGAATCCTGCCACAGTAATAGGAACCGTAACTGCAATTGTGCCTGTAGGAAGTTCTTCCATAATGTCTTCTTCCACAATCACCGGCTTCGGTTTGTTATGCTTTTTAGGCTTTGCGGCCTTTTCAAGGGAACGCTGCTGCATTCTGTCCTTATTCTTCTTGCCTGTATTGCCTCCTTCTAATTTAGCGAATTTGTTTCTTTCCTTTTCGTGGTGATCACGCTTTTCGGCATTTTTCTGATTAGGCTTTGTTTCTATTCTGTCCAGCTTAGGTGCATCGTTTCTGTCCCTTCGCTGCGGTCTGCTCTCACCTTGACGCTGTGGTCTGTTTTCACCTTGACGCTGAGTCCTGCCACCCTGGTCACCTCGTCGTTCCTGGCCGTCTCTCGAACCCTGAGTCCGGCGGCCGTCACGATTCTGGCCATCACGGCTCTGGCCACCACGGTTCTGCCCGTCACGGCTCTGGCGCTGTGGCTTTTCAGATCTTTTCGGTGCTTCTGTCTTAGGTGCGGAAGGCTTTTTCTCCTCAGCTGAGCGTACAGGCGCAGACTGAGCTGCAGGTGTTTCTGCCTTAGGAATCTCAGGTGCAGGCGCAGGTGCTGCGGCAGGTGATGCAGCAGGTAATGCAGCAGGTGCCGGTGCAGCTTTCTTTGCAGCAGCCTCTTCTTTAACCTTTCCTCTCTCCGAAACCTCCTTAGGTACTACAACCTTTCCCATAGGCGGCTTCACTCTGTTTTCTAAGTCCTTATTTACTACCGGCTTGCCCATAGGCGGTCTTGATGCAGGCCTTTCTGGTGCCTGTGACTGTGGCCTCGCAGGCCTTGCCGTTCCCTGATGTCTTGTCTGGGGAATTACCGCGGCCTTTACTGTTACTCTTGGCTGCGCATCTTCCTGACTTTCGGTTTTTTTAGGCGTTGCCTTTACTATCTTCGTTTCTTTTGTGTTTGTCTCTGTCATTAGAACACCTCCCTTTCTAATGCTTGAATATGGTCAATCTCTTTTGAAATTACATTTGCAAAATTACCATCGGTGATGGCAAATATTCCTTTACCGGCATTTCCGGTTATCCGGGACATTTCCTCTGAGTCACCGAAAATTCTGTATTCTACATTAAACTTGCCGGCGGCAGACATCATCTTCTTCTTTGAATTATCTGCCAGGTCATCAGCGATTATCAGAAGCTTTACCTTTCTCTTTTCCATTGAAAATACGCACGCATTGTAGCCGCTTACCATTTTTCTCGCTTTTGCCGCAAAACCCATATAACTGAGCATTTTTTTTATCGCTGACTCTTTTTCGTTATTGTTCATTATTCATCTCCCTGAGTTCTGCGAAAATTATTTCCTTGGTTTCCGGCGAAATCTCCATCCCCAGGGACCGTTCCAACGCCTTACGCTTATAGGCCTTTTCCCAGCAGTCCGGGTTTCTCATGCAAAGATATGCGCCTCTGCCCTTGGCCTTTCCCGTAAGATCCACGCTGAGCTGCCCCTCAAAACCGGCAATTCTCACAAGCTCGCGCTTCTCTTTGGATGTCATACATCCTATGCATCTTCTCATGGGGATTTTTCTTTCTTTCAACTTTACTCCTCCACCTCTACGAAGTCATCTGAACCGAAATACTGAGTGTGACTCTTGATGTCGATCTTCCATCCGCTTACTCTGGCAGCCAGTCTCACATTCTGCCCTTCCTTGCCGATTGCCAGCGAGAGCTGGTAATCAGGGACAACTACCGTAGCAACTTTTTCTTCCGGCTGGTCAATTATTACTTTTTCAACCTTTGCGGGGCTGAGTACGCTGGCGATTAACTCTTCAGGATCCTCACTCCAAGGTATAATATCTATCTTTTCGCCATGAAGCTCATCCACAATGGCCTGCACCCTGTTTCCTCTGCTTCCTACACATGAACCCACCGGATCTACATTCTCAAATTCAGTGTATACGGCCATTTTAGTCCTGGAACCCGCCTCTCTGGCAATTCCTCTTATTTCCACAGTTCCGTCTTCGATTTCAGGAACTTCCAGTTCGAAAAGCCTCTTTACAAGTCCCGGATGAGATCTGGAAAGAAAAACCTGAGGTCCTTTATTGGTCTTTTTTACATCCATAATGTAAACTTTCAGTCTGTCATTCACCTGGTAGCGTTCCCCCGGAACCTGCTCGTTGGCCGAAAGGATTCCTTCAGTTCTCCCTATGTTTACAAACAGAGTCTCGTTGCTGATTCTCTGCACTGTTCCTGTTACAATTTCCCCCTGTCTGGTAATAAAGTCATCAAAAATCATTCCCCTTTCGGCTTCTCTGATCCTTTGAACCACTACCTGTTTGGCAGTCTGTGCTGCAATTCTGCCGAAATCTCTCGGAGTAACCTGGTATTCAACTATATCTCCTACTTCATACCTGGGATCAATTTCTCTGGCCTCCTCAAGAGAAAGCTGTGTCAGCTCATCTTCGATTTCCTCCACTACGTCCATTCTCATATATACATTGATATCGCCTGTCTCCTGGTCGATATCAACGCGAACATTCTGGGAAGTTCCGTAGTTTTTCTTATATGCAGACACTAATGCGGATTCGATAGCTTCAAGCAGAATATCCTTGGATATATGTCTTTCTTTCTCTAAATCCTCAATAGCCTGGATAAATTCCTTGTTCATTTTTTATATTACCTCCTTAAAAAATTACAGCAAGTCTGGTCTTGGCCACCTGCTCCTTAGGGAATTCCATCTCTCTTCCGTTTTCGTCTGTAATTATAATTTTATTGTCTTTGGTCAGACCTTTCAGAACACCCTGAAAGGTTTTACTGCCGTTCACAGCCTTATATAAGCTTATGTCAACCATATGCCCGCAAAACCTGACAAAATCTTTTTCTTTAATAAGCTCCCTGTCAAGTCCCGGTGACGATACCTCCAAATAGTAGTTCTGCTCAATAGGATCCAGCCTGTCAAGCTCATCAGAAAGATATCTGCTCACCTTCTCACAGTCGTCAGTAGACACATACTGTTCGTTCTCTTCCTCAGCTTCTGCTGTGTCTTCGCCAGTCAGCCTGTCGATGTATAGCCTGAGAAACCAGTCCTTGCCCTCCTTGACGAATTCGCTGTTGTAAAGCTCCAGCCCGTTCTCTGCGAGAAATTCTGCGGTGATTTCCTCCACGATTTCCGTTATTTTTTTCTTCGCCATTATTTAATTTTCCCCCATACAATGTTGAAAGAGTGGGCTTCTACCCACTCTTTAAGTCATACCTTATTAAGTCGTATATTATAGTAGCACGAAAGTGCAGAAATTGCAAGGTTTTTTTTACTGAGTCTGCATCCCATCCACCTTCACAACCACATCCGCCTCATACTGTTCGTAAGAAGCGCAGCAGCTGGTGCAGCCGCCGATGACATACAGCCGGTCATAATGCACGCCTTCTTGTGCATATTCTGTTTCCCATTCAGCATGGCTCTCGCAAAGCTTACGCACATATTCTACTCTGTCATATCTGGGATTACAACCGCCGCAATATTTGATTCCCACTTTCATACGTCGCTTTCCTTGTTAAGGATTTTGCGTGCCATTTCCAGGAGGTCCCAACTTGTAGCATCATCGATTACTACGTCCGTGAGCTCCGGGCAAGCAGAAAGGATCTCTTTTTTCACCACACCATCGAAAGTATCAGAAGAAGCCATGCACGACGCACATGCACCGTAAAACTTTATCTTTGCTGTCCCGTTTTCTATTCCCGAGAGTCCTGCTCTTCCATTGTGCAGTGCCAGTTTGGTATTGACTTTCTCATAGAGTATCTTCTGAATTTTTTCATCTGTCGTCATAGTTTGTATCTCTCCCAACTTCCTTTTTTTCTTCAGGTCTGCCCTATCAGCCCTGTACAGCCGATTCCATATATTAAAAATCACAGCTTGTTAAGCTCATTAAAAATTTTCTGCATTCTCTTGTCCAAAGTAGCGCTCACCTCAGCACATGCCTTCAGCTCAATATCGATCCTCGGCGGGATTTCTTTATCCTTCTTGTATCTGAGCTGATGCTCCAGACTGGCCCAGAAATCCATGGCAACGGTTCTGATTTGTACCTCTACAGGCACTTCAATGCAGCCATCCAGAAGAAACACCGGTACCATCAGTGAAAGATGAAGACTTCTGTATCCGTTAGGCTTAGGATTTGCTATGTAATCCTTACAGGTGTTGACCCTTATGTCATTTTGAGATGTCAGCATGTGGGCCACCTCATAAACATCTTCTACAAAATTGCACACCACTCTTATTCCGGCAATGTCCAATATGTTTTCTCTGGCCGAAGGAATGGAGACTTCACATTGAAGTCTGCGCAGCTTATCTTCAATGCCTTGAGGCGTTTTAAGTCTTTTTTCAATATGGTGAATGGGATTGTAGTCATGCCTTACCGCAAAATCCTCACTTAAAATTTCAATCTTTGTATCAACCTCTTTAATGGCCGCACTGTACTCATGGTGAAACTCCTCGAATCCCGGCTGTTCCTCCAGTCGTCCGTAATGCTTTTCAATCCAAGTCAATTTTTCACTTTCCTCTCTTTTTTTGAGTTTAAATCCGGGAGATTATCCCTTATAATAATATTATAACTGATAATTGTGTAGAAGGAAAGGATTTTGGTGTAGATATGCTGAAAGTTGCTCTTGGAAATACAAATCTTAACGTAAGTCAGGTCGGTATAGGAGTTCTTCCCATGGGTCCCGGACAGCTTGCTCTTCCTGTAGATGAAGGAGCGGACATCATCTGTCACGCTGTAAGACAAGGAATAAATTTCATAGACACCGCCCAGTACTACCGCACCTATCCTTATATCAGGAGGGCTTTGGAGATTCTCAGCCTTGACGGAGGCGAAAGAACCCACGGGGCACCTGACGGTCTCGTCATCTGCTCCAAATCCCTGGCGCACGATTATGACAACATGACGGCGGCAATTGAACAGGCTCTGACAGAGCTCGCCCGCCCTTTTATGGATATATTCCTCATGCATGAAGTGAGAACCGGAGGTTTTGAGGAAAGAAAAGGTGCATGGCAGGCCCTCATAGATGCTCGCGAGGCGGGCCTTGTCAAAGCAATCGGAGTCTCCACCCACCATGTCGATGTGACCGAGCAGATGGCATCTGTCCCCGAATGTGATGTTGTGTTTTCTTTGATTAACTATGCTTCCATGGGCATCCGCCGTGGCTCAGATCCCGGAACCTGTGAGGAAATGCTGGAAGCCATCAGGGCATGCCGTAATGCAGGAAAAGGTGTTTTCACCATGAAAGTGTTCGGCGGCGGCAATCTGACGGAAAACTACCGTAAAGCCCTGGACTATGTGTTTTCTAAAGAGGAAATCCAGTCAGTCATGATAGGTTTCGGCCGCAAAACCGAAGTAGATGATGTAATAAATTATCTCAGTGGAGTTATGCCGGCAGATTACAATCCGGACATCTCCCACAAGAAAATACGCATAAGTCAGGATGACTGCGAGGGCTGCGGCAGCTGCATTAAAGTCTGCGCCTCAAAAGCGATTTTTTACAATAAAAACGGACTGGCCCAAATCGACCAGTCCCGGTGTTTAACCTGCGGTTACTGCAGCTATGCATGCCCTGTGCGTGCAATTATCCGTTATTAACCCTGCCTTAAAACCTGAACATGAAGATTTTCCATCAGTGCAAGAGCTTTTTCACCCATTTCCGGATCGTTGGAAGCCACGCAGGATGCGTCAACGGTAATCGGCACCTCAGGCATTGCAGCCTTGGCAATAACCATATTGGAAATTACACATATATTGGTGACAACTCCAGCCAGTTCTACACTCTCATATTCATCTGCTCTATCTCTCAGATAGTCTCCCAGTTCCATCGAGCCGAAGGTAGGTTTGGAAAATACCATGTCCTGTTCAGCCTTAAGCCCTGCCACCTTGCCGTAAAGGTCCCAGCCTGCTTCACCCTTTATACAGTGAGCCACCGGCAGGTTGTTTCCCTCCTGGGTTTCCATGTAATTCTTGCCGTGGGTGTCCATGGTGAAAATCACCTGTCCGCCCTCACCGTAACCACGGTACTGTTCTATCTTGGCTGCGATTGCGTCCTCAATATCCACAGCTGCCGGAAATCCCAGTGAGCCTGTAACGAAGTCATTCTGATAGTCCACTACAATTAAAAGTTTCTTTTTCATTTTATTCTCTGATGCCTCCTGATTTGCACATTAAAGTTCCTCCAGCATCTTTGCCGGATTCTCCGCTGCCTTCACCTTGCCGAAAGCCTTTTCTATTATTCCGTTTTCATCGATTAAATATGTGGTGCGGACCACGCCCATGGTCTTTTTGCCGTACATATTCTTTTCCTGCCATACATCGTAGGCCTTAATGGCCGCCAGTTCCGTGTCGGACAGCAGCACAAAAGGCAGACTGAACTTTTCCTCGAACTTTTTATGTGATGCAGTGCTGTCTTTGCTTATGCCGATTACCTCTGCACCCTTTTCCAGGAAATGCGGGTAAAGTTCTCCGAAGCCGCAGGCCTGTCTGGTGCAGCCCGGCGTGTTGTCCTTTGGGTAAAAATACAGCACTACTTTTTTACCTTTGAATTCTTCAAGGCTTCGCATATTGCCGTTCTGATCCGGCAGATTGAATGACGGCGCCTTGACACCTGTTTCCAGCATGATTGTCTCCTCCGTGTTATTCAATATTACAGACGCTTTTCAGCATGTCTTTATTATATGTCAAAAGCCCCTTTCAGGCAAGGGGCTTTTCTTTGCTATTCCTGTTCCGTCAGCTTCCGCCCCATGATAACTCCCATGGCAGAGGCCATCATCAGTCCCCTTGTCCAGCCGCTGGAATCACCCAGGCAATGAAGGTTCTCCACATTGGTTTTCAAATTGGCGTCCATCTTCACCTTGTTGCTGTAAAACTTAAGCTCCGGAGAATAAAGCAGAGTTTCTGCCGCTGCAAATCCCGGTACCACATGGTCAACCGCCTGAATAAAATTGATAATATTTATCATAGCCCTATACGGTATTGCAGCAGTTATGTCGCCTGCCACCGCATCAGGCAGTGTTGGTTTCACATTGGAGCGCGAAAGTTCCTTTTCCCATGTGCGCTTGCCGTCAAGGATATCCCCGTAACGTTGTACCAGAATGTGACCTGCTCCCAGCATATTGGTCACTTCGCCGATTTTCCTTGCATATTCGATAGGCTGATTAAAAGGCTCCGTGAAGTCGTGGGAACATAAAATTGCCAGATTGGTATTACCGGATTTAAGCTCCTTATATGAATGTCCGTTTACTACAGCCAGGTCATCGTCGTAGTTTTCCTGGCTCACAAATCCACCGGGATTCTGGCAAAAGGTTCTCACCTTATTTCTAAAAGGCTGCGGGTATCCGATGAGCTTGGATTCGTAAAGCACATTATTTACATCCTCCATGATTTCGTTTCTCACCTCTACACGCACACCTATATCTACAGTTCCGGGTGCGTGGGCTATGTCATACCTGGCACAGATTTTTTCCAGCCACTCAGCTCCCCTTCGACC
>CALZFA010000041.1 GCA_945644815.1 uncultured Clostridia bacterium | reverse complement strand
GGGAGCAGGAAGCGTAGATTGCCGACCGTCTGGGCGTATTTGTTCCTTGCATTTAGGGTACGAATGCGTCCTTTTTTATTTCGAAAATATGGAGGAAAAAATGAGAAAAATCGGATTAGTAATGGGTTCCGACACCGACCTTCCCATAGCGGAAAAGGCCATAGAAACATTGAAGGAATACAAGGTGCCTTTTGAAGTACACGTATATTCTGCCCACAGGACTCCAGCATCTGCTGCAGATTTTGCAAGGAATGCCAGAGAAGCAGGTTTTGGAGCTATCATCGCCCTTGCGGGTAAAGCGGCACACCTTGCCGGGGCTATTGCAGCCGGCACTACTCTGCCTGTAGTGGGAGTGCCCGTAAAATCATCGAATTTAGACGGCATTGATGCCCTTCTGTCTACTGTACAGATGCCTTCGGGAATACCTGTAGCCACAGTAGCCATAGATGGAGCAGTCAATGCCGCTTTGCTTTGTATACAGATGCTGGCTATTGAGGATGCAGAGCTGGCAGAACGCCTCGCAGAAAAGAGAAAAGAGGCCGAGGAAAAAGTTCTGGCAAAGAACCGTAAAATTGAAGAGCAGTTTAATAGATAAAATTAGTTTAAAAAAACTTAAAAGAATAAGGAGCTTAAAAAATGGAAAAGACGCTTGTTTACACGGGAAAAACCAAAAATGTATTTGCGCTTGACAACGGAAACTATCTCTTGAAATTTAAAGACGACTGCACCGGCAAGGACGGTGTGTTTGATCCGGGTGAAAACTCCGTAGGTCTGACTATTGACGGAGTAGGTGATGTAAACCTCCGAATGTCGATTTACTTTTTCGAGAAGTTAAACGCGGCGGGAATCACGACTCACTATGTAAACGCAGACCTTGAAAACACAACAATGGAGGTTCTTCCTGCAAAGGTTTTCGGACACGGTCTTGAAGTTATTTGCCGCCACAAGGCTGTGGGAAGCTTTTATCGTCGCTATGCAGAATATATAGAAGAGGGAGCGGACCTCCCCGCATACGTTGAAACCACTTTCAAGAACGACGAACTGTGTGATCCGCTAGTGACCAAGGACGGGCTTGTTGCTTTAGGAGTAATGACAGCAGAGCAGTATGAAGATATCAAGATAATGACTCAGCAGATTACTAAGATTGTGGCTGATGACCTTAAGGAAAAGGGCCTTGTGCTTTATGATATCAAGTTTGAATTCGGATATGACAAAGAGGGCAAGGTAATGCTCATCGACGAAATCGCTTCCGGAAATATGCGCGTGTACAAGGATGGAAAATATATCGATCCAATGACCCTTTCCGAACTTTTCTTTGCAAAATAGGAGGGCGTAATGGGAGGATTTTTTGGTGCGGCGCTTAAGAGTGACTGCATGGTGGATGTTTTCTTCGGTGTGGATTATCATTCACATCTTGGAACAAGGAGGGGCGGTCTTGCCGCTTATGATGACCAAATCGGACTTCAAAGAGAGATTCATAACATAGAGAATTCACCCTTCCGCACGAAGTTTGAGAATATATTCGACGAAATGAAAGGATGCTCAGCCATCGGCTGCATAAGCGATACGGACCCACAGCCTTTGCTTATCCGTTCCAGCCTGGGGACCTATGCTATATGCACAGTGGGACGCATTAATAATGCCGAAGTATTGATAGATAATTATCTTTCCAACAGCGGCGGGCACTTTGACGCAATGACAGGAGGCAATATCAATTCCACAGAGCTGACAGCAGCTCTCATAAACCAGAAAAGGGATTTTGCTGAGGGAATAAAATTTGCTCAGGAGCAGATTGAGGGCTCTGCCTCAATACTGATTCTCAAAGAAGATGGAAGTATAATTGCAGCCAGAGACAAAATGGGAAGGATTCCTGTTCTCATAGGAAAGAGTGAAGAGGGCTGCTGTGTGTCATTTGAGTCTTTTGCGTACAAGAAACTGGGCTATGACGATGAAAAAGAGCTGGGGCCGGGAGAAATAGTTGAAATAACAGCTGACGGCGTCAGACAGCTTGCTCCTCCGGGAGTGGAAATGAGAATCTGCTCTTTCCTCTGGACCTACTACGGCTATCCTACGTCAAACTATGAAGGAGTAAATGTTGAGGCCATGAGATACCGCAACGGAGAAATCATGGCTCGTCACGATATGAAAGTAAATAATGCAGAAAATCTGGATTATGTAGGAGGCGTGCCTGATTCCGGTACACCTCATGCCATCGGGTACGCAAATGAAAGCCACATCCCTTTTGCAAGGCCTTTCATCAAGTATACCCCTACCTGGCCGAGGAGCTTTATGCCAACCAACCAGAGGGAGCGGGATAAGGTGGCCAAGATGAAGCAGATACCTATTCATGAGCTTATCGAAGGGAAAAAACTTCTCTTTGTGGATGACTCCATCGTTCGCGGCACTCAGCTGCGTGAGACCGTAGAATTCCTCTACGGTAACGGAGCAAAGGCCGTTCACATGCGCTCAGCCTGTCCGCCTATCATGTACGGATGCAAGTATTTGAACTTTTCCAGCAGCGAGAGCGAAATGGAGCTGATTTCCAGAAGAGTAATACTTGAGCTTGAAGGGGAAGAAGGTCTCAATTATCTTGAAGAGTACAGCGATACGAACACTGATAGGGGGCAGGCTCTGAGAAAGGCCATCGCTGATAAATTCAATTTTGCATCTTTGGAATTTCAGTCTCTTGAAGGACTTGTTGAGGCAGTGGGGATAGAACCTTGTAAGCTCTGTACCTATTGTTGGAACGGAAAGGAATAATCACAATGAACAATAAATCAAGATCAGACAGCTACGCAGCAGCAGGTGTTGATATTACGGCAGGCTACAAAGCAGTAGAGCTGATGAAGGAACATATTGCAAAGACTATGACATCCGGGGTCTGCTCAGATGTAGGCGGCTTCGGCGGTCTTTTCGAACTTGACATTACGGGAATGACCTGTCCGGTGCTGGTAAGCGGAACCGATGGCGTGGGAACCAAACTTAAGCTTGCTTTTCTCATGGATAAGCATGACACAGTTGGCATAGACTGTGTGGCAATGTGCGTAAACGACATAATATGCGTAGGAGCCAAGCCTCTGTTTTTCCTGGACTACATTGCCTGCGGAAAGAATGTTCCTGAAAAAATAGCCCAGATTGTTAAGGGTGTTGCGGAGGGTTGCGTTCAGGCGGGCGCTGCTCTCATAGGAGGTGAAACTGCTGAGATGCCGGGCTTTTACCCGGTAGACGAATACGACCTGGCAGGCTACAGCACGGGCGCAGTTGACAAATCGAAGATTATAGACAATAAGACCATGAAGGCAGGAGATGTTGTTATCGCCCTTCCGTCAAGCGGAGTTCACTCCAACGGTTTTTCACTTGTCCGCAAGGTTTTCGATGTGGAAAACAGCGACATCACAAGCCCGGTAGCTGAGCTCGGCGGAAAATCCATCGGCGAAACACTTCTTACACCTACTAAAATATATGTAAAGCCTGTTCTGGCACTTTTGAAAGAAGTAAAGGTAAAGGGGATTTCCCATATTACGGGAGGTGGTTTCTACGAAAACATTCCAAGAAGTATTCCTGACGGACTGGGAGCAAGAATCAACAGGGATGCCGTAAGGGTTCTGCCTATTTTTGACCTTATCGCCAAGACAGGAAAAATCAGCGAGCATGATATGTTCAACACCTTCAATATGGGCGTTGGTATGAGCATCGTGGTTGCAGCCGAGGCTGCGGAAAAGGCTCTTGAAATTCTCAGAGCTCATGGTGAGGATGCATACATCATAGGAGAAATTGTTGAATCTGAGGAAAAGGTGACCATATGTTAGGCAAGGAAGACGGGAAGGTGCGAATTGCCGTACTGGTTTCAGGGGGCGGAACTAATCTCCAGGCACTTATAGATGCCCAGGATAAGGGAGTAATCAAAAGCGGCGAGATAGTGCTGGTAGTTTCCAATAAAGAAGAAGCCTACGCTCTGGAGAGAGCCGGAAAGGCCGGAATCAAGGCTGAGGTCGTTCTCAGGAAGGATTTCGATTCCCAGGCGTCTTTCGAAGAAAGGCTGGACGCACTGCTTTCGGAGAGCCGGATTGACATTGTCGTAATGGCAGGTTTTATGAGTATTTTAAGCGGCAGCTTTACTGCCCGCTATCCTGACAGAATAATCAACATCCATCCGTCTCTTATACCATCTTTTTGCGGAAAAGGCTTTTATGGGCTTCATGTCCACGAAGCCGCTTTAAGGTACGGTGTCAAGGTTACGGGCGCTACAGTACATTTTGTAAACGAAATTCCTGACGGAGGCCGGATTATCAAGCAGAAGGCTGTTGAGGTAATGGAAGGGGACACTGCGGAGACACTGCAGAAGCGTGTTATGGAGCAGGCCGAATGGATTATCCTTCCTGAAGCCACAGAGGAAATATGCGCGGAAATTGCGAGAGGTAGATAGAAGATGAACGTATATGAAGCTAAAACAGCAGGAGAACAGTTGGGCGGAAATTCTTATGCCGGAAGAGGTATAATTATAGGAAAGACTGAAAGCGGCAAGGCTGTCACCGCCTATTTCATTATGGGAAGAAGTGAAAACAGCCGTAACCGCCTTCTTGAGATCGACGATAAGGGGCAGGTCTTTACAAAACCTTTTGATGAATCGAAGGTGGAGGATCCTTCTCTCATAATTTACAGAGCTGTTGCTCCCGTGGATAATTACCTGATAGTGACTAACGGCGACCAGACAGATACCATCGCAGACGGACTTGCAGCAGGAAAGACTGCGAGGGAGGCACTTTTCACAAGAGAATTTGAGCCTGATGCTCCTAACTTCACGCCGAGAATCAGCGGAGTGATAACTTTTGAAGATGATGGGTTTTCATATGAAATAAGCATTCTTAAAAGTGCAGACCAAGAAGGAAACGCATGCAGCCGATTCTTCTTTGAATACCCTGCCATCGGCGGCATAGGGCATCTTATTCACACCTATGAGCAGGACGGAAATCCTCTGCCGACTTTCTGCGGTGAGCCTAGACGAATTATAATCCCTGAGGACATAGAAGCCTTTGCAGATGAAATCTGGAACAGCTTAAATGAAGAAAATAAAATTTCCCTTTACGTCATGTATGCTGATTTCAGCAAAGGCACTGTTGATACGAAACTTATTAACAAGAATGGACAGAGGTAGAAGATGAAAGAATATGAACTTAAATATGGCTGCAATCCCAACCAGAAGCCGGCCAGAATCTTTATGAATGATGGCAGTGATATTCCTATGGAAATCTTAAACGGAAAACCGGGTTACATAAACCTTTTAGACGCCCTTAACAGCTGGCAGCTGGTTAAGGAAATCCGGGAAGCGCTGGGAATGTGTGCAGCAACTTCCTTTAAGCATGTAAGCCCTACCTCTGCGGCCGTTGGAAATCCAATGAGCCCTGAACTTAAAAAAGCAGTTTTCGCAGACGATATCCAAGGCATTGATGAGTCGCCTATAGCTACTGCTTATGCAAGAGCAAGGGGAACTGACCGCATGAGCTCATTCGGAGACTGGATTGCACTTTCCGATAAATGCGATATAACATGCGCAAAGCTCATTGCCAGAGAGGTTTCTGACGGTGTTATTGCACCGGATTACGAACCGGAGGCATTGGAAATACTTAAAGCCAAGAAGAAAGGTGCATACAACATCATTAAAATTGATCCTGATTATGTGCCGGCAAAAGATGAGCACAAGCAGGTTTACGGTATTACCTTCGAGCAGGGCAGAAACAACCTCAAAATCAATGGAGAACTACTCAAGGAGATCGTGACAGACAATAAGGAGCTGCCGGAATCAGCAAAACGTGACCTTATCATAGCGCTCATAACTCTCAAGTATACTCAGTCAAACTCAGTATGCTTTGCTGCGGACGGACAGGCTATCGGCGTGGGAGCAGGTCAGCAGTCAAGAATTCACTGCACCAGACTGGCAGGAGAAAAGGCCGACAAGTGGCATCTCCGTCAGCATCCGAGAGTTCTGAATCTGCCGTTTAAGGAAGATGTAAGAAGACCGGACAGAGATAATGCTATCGATGTTTATCTTTCAGAGGATCAGGAGGATGTGATCGGTGAAGGTAACTGGCAGCAGCTGTTTACAGAAAAGCCTGAGGCTTTCCCGAGAGCAGAGCAGAGAGAGTATCTGACATCACTTAAGGGTGTATGCCTTGGCTCCGACGCTTTCTTCCCCTTTGGAGACAATATAGAGAGAGCAGCCAAGAGCGGCGTATCCTATGTAGCACAGCCGGGCGGCTCCATTCGTGACGATAATGTTATAGAGACTTGCAACAAGTTTGGCATGGTAATGGCGTTTACAGGCATAAGACTGTTCCATCACTGATTTTGAAAACAAGCTGAAAAGAGGTAAATATGAAAATTATGGTAGTTGGCGGCGGCGGCAGAGAGCACGCCATCATCAAGAAATTAAAAGAAAACAAGCAGGCTGAAGAAATCTTCGCTTTGCCGGGAAACGGCGGAATTGCAGGCGATGCTGCATGCGTAGATATCGGTGCTAAGGACATACCTGCTATTGTGGATTTTGCGGTGAAGGAAAGAATTGACTTTGCTGTTGTAGCGCCTGACGATCCATTGGTTCTGGGTGCAGTTGATGCTCTTCAGGCCAAGGGTATCAAGACCTTCGGTCCGAACAAAAAAGCAGCAATCATTGAGGGTTCCAAGGCATTTTCCAAGGACCTGATGAAAAAATACAATATTCCGACAGCATCCTACGAGACATTCACTGACATGGAAGCGGCCATTTCATACATTGAGAGCTGCCCGATTCCTGTAGTAGTAAAGGCTGACGGACTTGCACTGGGCAAAGGCGTAATCATTGCAGAAACGAGAGAACAGGCTCGTCAGGCAGTCCGTGACATGATGGAGGACAAGGTTTTCGGCGAGAGCGGTTCCAAGGTAGTAATCGAGGAATTCCTTACAGGGCCTGAGGTTTCCGTACTTTCATTTACTGACGGCAAAACCGTGGTTCCTATGGTTTCATCCATGGATCACAAGCGTGCTCTTGACGGAGACAAGGGTCTTAATACAGGCGGTATGGGTACAATCGCACCTAACCCGTATTATACAGATGAAATCGCAAAAGTTTGCATGGACACCATATTCAGGCCTACCATCGAAGCGATGAATAAGGAAGGAAGAACCTTTACAGGCTGCCTTTATTTCGGACTTATGCTTACAGAAAATGGACCTAAGGTTATCGAGTATAACTGTCGTTTCGGTGACCCTGAGACTCAGGTTGTTCTCCCGCTTCTGGAAAGCGACCTTCTGGATATCATGCTTAAGATTTACGATGGAAAGCTGGATGAGGCGGAGGTTAAGTTCTCAGATAAATATGCCTGCTGCGTGGTTATGGCATCTGAAGGATATCCTCAGAAGTACGAAACAGGATTTGAAATCACCATGCCAGCAGACAAAAATATATATACGGCAGGGGCAAAGCTTAAGGACGGAAAGCTGGTAACAGGCGGCGGCAGAGTGCTGGGCGTCACAGAAACCGATGACACACTTAAGGGAGCAATTGATGCAGCATATGAAACTGTGAAGTCTGTAAACTTTGAGAATGCGTATTTTAGAACTGATATAGGACAGCGCGCTCTTATTGCGGAAAGGAAGTAAAATGGTTTATAGAATTTTTGTTGAAAAAAAGCCCGGTCTGGACAATGAAGCCAGAGCGCTGAAAGGCGACATTAACGAGCTTCTTCAGATTAAGGGCATAGAAAAGGTGCGCGTATTTAACAGGTACGATGTGGAGAACCTTGCAGAGGATCTGTTTAAGTATTCTGTACATACAGTATTTGCAGAACCTCAGCTTGACATTGTGACCGAGGAGCTGCCGGAGGCTGACTGCATCTTTGCTGTGGAGTTCCTTCCGGGACAGTTCGACCAGAGAGCATCTTCTGCTGCGGAGTGCATCCAGATTATTTCCAAGGGTGAAAGACCCGCTGTAAAGACAGCTAAGGTTTATGCCCTCTATGGAAAGGTTTCAGATGAAGAACTGGCAGCAATCAAGAAGTATGTAATCAACGCAGTTGAGGCAAGAGAAGCCGACATGGCTCTTCCTGAAACTCTTGCAACAGAATATGAGATTCCGCAGACTGTAGAAACTGTAGAAGGCTTCTTAGGCTTTACGGAAGAAGAACTGGCTGACTTTATTGCAGACAGAGGTCTTGCAATGGACCTTGCTGACATTAAATTCTGTCAGGAATATTTCGAGAGTGAGGACAGAAACCCGACCATCACCGAAATCAAGATGATCGATACATACTGGTCGGATCACTGCCGTCACACAACATTCAATACGATTATTGACAAGGTTACCTTCGAAGATGAAGATCTTCAGGAAGCCTATAACAGATATTTAGATGTAAGAAAATCACTTAACAGAACCAAGCCTGTAACACTGATGGACATCGGCACCATTGCAGCCAAGTACCTCAAGAAGGCCGGCAAGCTGGACAAACTGGATGAATCGGAGGAAATCAACGCCTGCACAGTTAAAATCAAGGTAGATGTGGACGGAAAGGATGAGGACTGGCTTCTTCTTTTTAAGAACGAGACCCACAACCATCCTACAGAAATCGAGCCTTTCGGCGGCGCTGCTACCTGCGTAGGCGGAGCCATCAGAGACCCGCTTTCAGGCAGAAGCTATGTTTACGGAGCAATGCGTGTAACAGGCGCAGGAGACCCGCTGGTTCCTGTATCAGAGACTATTCCGGGAAAGCTCCCGCAGCGCAAGCTGGTTACTACAGCTGCTAACGGCTACAGCTCATACGGAAACCAGATCGGTCTTGCTACAGGACAGGTAGACGAAATCTACCATCCGGGATATGTGGCAAAGAGAATGGAAATCGGTGCAGTAATCGCTGCTGCTCCTGCAGAAAATGTAGTCAGAGAGGTTCCTGCTCCCGGAGACAGAGTAATCCTTCTTGGCGGCAGAACAGGACGTGACGGCTGCGGCGGTGCTACAGGTTCGTCCAAGTCACACAAGGTTTCATCCCTTGAGTCCTGCGGTGCAGAGGTACAGAAGGGTAATGCACCTGAGGAAAGAAAGCTCCAGAGACTGTTCAGAAACCCTGAAGCTTCAAAGCTCATCAAGCGCTGCAACGACTTCGGTGCAGGCGGTGTATCCGTAGCTATCGGTGAGCTGGCTGACGGGCTTGAAATAAATCTGGACATTGTGCCTAAGAAATATGACGGTCTGGACGGTACTGAGCTTGCAATCAGTGAATCTCAGGAAAGAATGGCAGTAGTGGTTGAAGAAAAGGATGTCAGCCGCTTCTGCGCTCTGGCTAAGGCCGAAAACCTTGAAGCTACAGTGGTAGCCAAGGTTACTGCAGAACCTAGACTTTCCATGCACTGGAACGGTGCTAACATCGTAAATATTTCAAGAGAATTCCTCGACTCCAACGGAGCCGAAAAGCATATAACTGTTGAAGCTGCCAAGCCTTCTGATTATGCAAAGAAGCCTTGCGGAACCTTCGCGGAAAGCTACAAAGAGCTGGCAGGAGACCTTAACGTCTGCTCCAAGAGGGGCCTTTCCGAAAGATTTGACTCCACCATCGGCGCGGGCACAGTGCTTATGCCGTTTGGAGGCAAGTACCAGAGAACCCCGATTCAGGCCATGGTAAACAAGGTTTCAGTGGAAAAAGCCGATACAAAGACATGCAGCCTTATGGCCTGGGGCTACAATCCATTCATCATGGAAAAGAGCCCGTACCATGGCGCATATCTGGCTGTTGTTGAATCAGTTTCCAAGCTGGTGGCAGAGGGTGCACAGTTCAGCGATGTATACCTGTCATTCCAGGAATACTTTGAAAAGCTGGCAGCAGACCCTGCCAAGTGGGGGAAGCCTTTCGCAGCACTTCTCGGTGCATTGGACGCACAGCTTGACCTGGGAGTTGCAGCCATAGGAGGCAAGGACTCCATGAGCGGAACCTTTGAAGATATCCATGTTCCGCCCACACTGGTTTCCTTCGCAGTAACTACAGAAAACATAGGCAATATTGTTTCACCGGAATTCAAGGCGGCAGGACATCCTGTATATCTACTCAGACCTGAGCTTAATGACAAGGGTCTCCCTACAGGTGAATCACTTATCGCACTTTACGACAAGGTTACAGACCTTATGAGAAAGGGCCTCGTAAAGGCCTGCTACACACCTGGAATGGGCGGAGCGGCCGAAGCTGTTCTTAAAATGGCTATGGGTAACCGCATCGGTTTCGAATATACAAATGCTATTTCAGATGAAGAAATTTTCGGATACTGCTATGGCGGTTTCGTCTGCGAGGCAGAAAGAGAGCTTACAGAAGATGAGCTTGGTAACGCCGGATTCAGCACTGTTCTCATGGGCAGAACATGTGAGGCTTACGAAATCAGGCGTGGTGCTGATGTACTTAGCTTAGATGAGCTTTGCGGCATCTACGAGGACAAGCTTGAACCTGTATACACCTGCAATATCAAGACAGAAGGTGAAAAACCGCAGAACCTTTCATATGAAAGTAACAGAAAGTTTGCCGCTGCAGTGAAGTGCGCTGCTCCAAAGGTGCTTATTCCTGCTTTCCCTGGAACCAACTGCGAGTACGATACTGCCAAGACATTTATGAGAGCCGGTGCAGAGCCTGAAATCTTCGTTATAAACAACCTGACCGCAGCAGATGTTGCCGCATCTATCGCTTCATTCGCTGCAAAGGTAAGAGAAAGCCAAATGATTTTCATACCCGGCGGCTTCTCAGGTGGTGACGAACCGGACGGTTCCGGCAAGTTCATCACTGCTTTCTTCAGAAACGAGGAAATCAAGGAGGCTGTAACAGAGCTTCTCGAAAAGAGAGACGGGCTTATGGCAGGTATCTGCAACGGTTTCCAGGCACTTATAAAACTGGGTCTGGTGCCATACGGCAAGATCATCGATACCGATGAGAACTGTCCGACCCTGACCTTCAACAAGATTGCCCGCCACCAGTCAAAGCTGGTTCGCACAAGAATTGCTTCAAACAATTCTCCATGGCTGGCTGCTACGAAGGTAGGCGACATTTACACAGTTCCTATTTCCCACGGTGAGGGCAGATTTATCGCTTCTCAGGAACTTCTGACAGAGCTGGCTGCCAAGGGTCAGATTATCACTCAGTATGTTGACCTTGAAGGCAACGCTACTTCAGATATCCAGTTCAACCCTAACGGTTCCGACTGGGCGGTAGAAGGTATCATTTCACCGGACGGAAGAGTGCTGGGCAAGATGGGCCACTCCGAAAGAATAGGCAAGGGCCTGTATCAGAATGTGCCGGGAGAGTTCGACATGAAGATGTTCGAAGCTGCGGTGAAGTATTTCAGATAGGTTATGTAGATGAAAGCCCTGCCGGCCCGGCAGGGCTTTAGTGTTTTTTTGTGGAGGTTTTCTGAAATTGACCATTGACACGATTTGCAAAGTACTTTATAATATAAAGCATAAAAGGGAGGAGGAGTGACAATGGATAGAAAAGCTGCGATGGATAAAATTGATATAGTTTATAAAATCCTGCAGGACAGCAGACAGGATTTTAAAAGTTGTTACAAAGTATGCTCGTTGTTTATAGCCTATACTGTCTTGAATTTATTGATGTACGCGACGTATAACCTTTATATTATGAACTCGACCTTCATCGATGTGAAAGCTTTTAATACTTTTACTGTATGGCAGTATATTCTTTTAATTTTATTCGCATGTGTGGGGCTTACATATTTCATTACTTTAAAAAAGAAAAACGAGCAGGCATTGATGATTATTTTTGATATATGGATTTTGCTGCCGCTGTTGTTTGAAACAAGTGCGGTTATAAAAAATTTGATTTCACTTGCCAATCCTTCCATTGCTTCTTATAGGACTGCGGTGGAATATAATATTGCTAATCAGCAGGGCAGACTGCTGTTGCTGTCACTATTGTTCTTCGTTTGCTGCATGGCAACATCACTGGTGACGAAAAATCCAAAAATAAAGAAATGCGCTTTTATATTCCTGCTGCTAAGTAACGGATGCTATATTTTTGAAAATCATGTGGTGATAAAGGGTGGCATTTCGGTTACATTAAGTGGGAATTATATATACCTATATCTTTTAGAACTGATTTTTACTGTGTATATTTGTTTAATAACGAAAAGCAGTTACCAAGAATATATTTGAGGGAGGTATATGTATGAAAAAACTTATTGGAGTAATATTAATCGTTGTTTTATGCTTCGGAAGTGTTGGGGTATCATACGCTGCCGAAAACGATCCTTATAAAGAGATTGTGGAAAAGTACAATGAAGAGTATGGTGTTGACTTAGGGTATGTGCCTGTTCAGGGTGAATTTGACTTAGCTTTGTATGATGAAGTCATTCGTGATCTTGCAAAAAATCAAAGGGATACGCTTTCATATATCGCGGCGAGACGCCAAAAGGCAGAATTTTTTCCGTCAAGGATTGTTCCAAATAGTGTAATTATCGGTAGACAGAAGACAAAAACAGTAACTGCTTATTCCGCCTCTTCACAAAGTCCTTCATTATATGAATGTGAGGCAACATATATTATGTTTGAAGGAAATGTGTTTGGTAATGTGATTAGTGTAGATGCGATTACGAAAAACAATTTAATTGGACCTATTTACAGCTATCAGCAAAGATCATACACAACTAATTACTATGATGCAGGAAGAACTTTAGACATTACCGT
>CALZFA010000040.1 GCA_945644815.1 uncultured Clostridia bacterium | reverse complement strand
CATTTTTCTAATCCTCCAATTTTATATACTTAGTCTTTTTGCGGAAAGGATCAAAAGGCTCTCCGCCGTCAATGTAAAACTTCCCAAAAAATTCAACATACTGCAGTCTGCTGGAATGTATGAAAGCACCCAGCGCATTTATGGCCAGATTCAAGGTGTGTCCGAACAGGAAAATCACCGTCAATGCAATCAGCCCTAAAGTTCCGCCGCCGAAGAGAGTCCCCATAGTATTTACTACCTGAGCGATTACACCGGTAGCAAGGCCTAATGCAAGAAGTCTCGCATAGGATAGAATATCCGACATATAGCTTGTAATGCTATATATATTGGAAAGTCCCCCCGTAATCTTGCCGAAACCCTTGTTATGGCGTCCTCCTGTAAGCAGCAGTCCCGCCGCTCCTGCAATAGACATATACATGCCTACCTTAGGCAGTGCCGGATTTACTGTTCCGCCTCCCAGCCACGCGATCAATCCTATAATGGTAATATACCAGAAGCCTTCATCGCATACAGCATCGAACCACTTTCCTTCTTTAATCTGCATATAGGCCTTTATACCCATGCCGATAAAGATGTGCACCACACCCAAAGCCAGTGAAAGAATCAAAAGCTTCATAGGGTCATCCAGCGGATTAAACCAGATCGGTTCTAAGGCTGCCTCTCTTCCCAGGAATGTTCTGGAGAACACGGCTACAATATCGCCGAACCATCCTCCGAAAAGGGCACCCCATATTATGGTTGAAATGCCGCAGTAGAAGAACAGCTTGACCATTTTGTAGGTCATTCCCTCAAGTTCAAACTTCTTAAGAGCAAAAAAGCAACCTGCCGCCATAAGTATTCCGTATCCTGCATCGGAAAGCATCATTCCAAAGAATACCGCATAAAACAGGGCGAATATACTTGTCGGATCAAATCCGTGATAATCCGGCAATGAATACATCTCAGTAATAGCCTCAAAAGGCACCACCATACTTGGATTTTCCATGAGAACGGGAACTTCCTCATCTTCAAGAGGATCTCTGAAGGTGTAAAAGCATCCGTTTTCGTCAAGAATGGCTGCAGTTTTTTCAACACACCGCTTCGGCACCCAACCTTCGATAAAAAAGGTTTTTCTGGTTTTAAGCAGTTTTGCACGGATTTTTTCTTTGTCCAGGCTTATGGCGAGAACATCGGAGTACTCCTCGATTCCCTCTTTCATGCCTGCTGCGGCTCCGATTTCAGCCGCCGTCTTACTAATCTCATCTTCTAATACATCTTTTTCCCCTTTAATTCTTTCCAGATTTTCGCTGGCCGTACCGGCCATTTCCTTAAAGGTTATCTGTGAAAATCCGAATTGTTTCAGTAGGGCCAGGACATCATCCTGCCTTTCCTCAGGAGTCAGCGCTGCTGCGTAGAGCATATCCTTATCGCTTCCTACAACTTTAAACAGCACCGTTTCGATTTCACCCTCCAGACGAACACCAAGTTCTGCCGTATCTGTGCCTGCAGGCAATATACCTGTAAAAATCACGGTTCTTTCTGTGCCCGTTGTTTCCAGAGGCAGATCGTAATTTACCCAAGGATTGAGAAATGCTGTGTCCTGATTCAGCTTGTTAAGCTTTTCGGTAAGGGTATGAATCCTATCATTTAGTTCGAGAAGATAGTCAACATTGTTCCTATTCTTCTCCTTCTCTTCAAGGATATGTCCCATTTGAGATTTCTTGACAGTTCTGCGGGTCTTAAAAAGAGGGTTCTTGATATCACCGTATTTTTCAATGACCTCAAGAGCCTGCTCAGCCCTGTTGATTTGCCCCTCCAAAGCGGTGATCTTCTCGCGATCCTCGTCTATGGATGTGCTTTCTGCCCAAATCTCCTCGGAAAGCTTTGCGGACTGATCGGTAAGTTCAACTGCACCGAAGTCCATAAGCTGATTCATCAGCTTCTCCTTTTCAGTGTCAAGGCCAATTACTGCAATTCTTTGCATATTAATTATTGACACTTGCTTTCACTATCCTTTCTGCTATAAATTTTACAACCCGGTCTTGGTTTTTGCCGGCTTCCTCGGCCATAGCCCCACAAAGCCTCTCAGCTTCTGCAATGGCCTGCTCATACTCTTCCTGTGCAGTGTCCTGCCCTTCTTTCACCAGGGCTTCAAAGCAGTCCTTCGCCTGATTTTCGGCCCGGCTAATGAGCTCGCCGGCTTCAGTGTTTGCCTTTTCTGTCATCATTCTGGCTTCGGAGCGTGCTTCTTTTTTCATTTTTTCCGCCGCATCCTCAGTCTGCCTGATGACACTTAATTCTTCTGTAAACACTATGCCGCCTCCTTTTTAAAAATTTCTCCAATCCATTTCTATTGTTTATTGTTAGAATTTTTCTTTCTAAAATACCGCCGTCTGCAAATTTTTATGCATTCTCGGCAGCTCAGAAAAAAATCTCCCCCTTATAACTAATAGTACCACATATTTTCAACTTTTGCACTAAAAAATGTACAATTTAAATACAATTTTAATACAATTTGGGCAGATGGCTTTTTGAATATAGAAAAACCGCCGTTTTTTGGCAGCGGCTGAAAGTATTTCTTTTACAGTTTTGATGCGATTTCTTCTATTTTAATAAGCCTCTTATTGATTCCCGATTTTTTAAGCGGAGGATTGCAAAGCTCTCCCAATGCGGCAATAGATATATCGGGATGCTCGAGCCTGAGCTCTGCCGCTTCCCTTAAGGCATCAGGCAGCCCTGAAAGTCCGGCAGTCCGCTCTATTTTTTTTATAGCCTCAATATGCTTCATTGAAGCTTCAATGCTCCGGTCCATATTGGCGCTGTCGCAGTTGCTCATCCGCTTGGCCGAGCTTATCATTTCTTTCTTGATTCTCGTCTCCTCCATACTGAAAACCTGACTGCTGGCCCCCATAATTGCCAGCATATCGCTTATGTAGTCAGCCTTTTTCATGTACACCACATGCTTTCCGCGCCTCTGTGCAACCTTGCAGGACAAATCCACAAAAGAGTTTATAATCTTTTTCAAATCAGCAGCCATGGTGGCCGAATCAAGAACAAACTCCAGGTCGTAGCCCTTCTCCGGATCACTCATGGTTCCTGCACCCATAAAGACACCTCTCAGGTAAGCCTTTTTGCAGCACTTGGTTCTTACAATATCGCTGTAAATGCCGTCGGAAATATAGTTGTTTCCCTCTCTTATCAGGAGAATCCCCGTCTCTCTCAGAATCTGCTCCGAAAGGTTATCGGCGTCGATAGTTATGCTGTATGAAAACTTCTTGCTTCCTCTGTTTTTCCCTATGGCCTTTCCTTCTCCGATTTCCAGCTTGGTCTCTATGCCGAAATAGTCCTGGATAAGCTTTTTATAATGCCGGGCTACGGCCGGATTATCCGTGGTAATTATAATTTTAAATTTTCCGAATCCCATCAGACCGACACTGCCTGCAACACGTAGAAATCCGGAAATTTCAGCCAGCATACAGCACTTTTTCTCCGGCTCGATTCTGGCCAGCTCGTTTTTTGTTTCAGATGCGAATGACATTCCTTCTCTCCTTCCAGTCAGGCATAAGCTGCTCCATAAAGCTGTAGAACTCTTTTGAATGATTAGGATGCACGAAATGGCAAAGCTCATGCATCACCACGTATTCAATGCACTCGCGAGGCTTTGCCAGCAGCCTGCGATTAAGAGTTATTATCCCTTTATTCACCAGACATGAGCCCCAGCATCTTTTCATGGTTCTGATTCTTATTTCAGGTTTTTTAATCCCATAAGGAATAAATGCAGGGTACAATTCGTCCAGAATCTCACGGAAAATTTCCGGATCTGCAAGGGCATTTTCCTCGCCTGCTCTTGCTTTTTCCAGTTCTTTCTGATACTTTTCCTCATATTCTGCCAAGGCTTCCTGTCTTCTCATAGCTTTTAGAATAAAAGCAGCCTTGCTCACTATAAAATCGTCTATCTGCGATACGTCAACCCATGAACCTGCTGATACCCGTACACTGCCGTCAGGCAAAACCCGCAGGTTTATATTCTTTACCTGCTTTCTCTCCAGCAGATATACTATTTCAATTCCCGACGCATATACTCTGCGAAAACTAATCTTATTCATAATTCGTCACACCTTTTAGAGCAGTCCGTGGCTTTTGGCTTCATCTCTCAACTGCTCTCTGAAATCAGGATGAGCCAAACTTATCATGGCGCGCACCCGGTCTGACATGTTCAGCTTCTTAAGATTTATGCAGCCGTATTCGGTGGCGATATACTGCACCTCGGAGCGAGGGGTGGTAACAGCGGTTCCTGCAGGGAAATTGAGACATATCTTGCTCTGCCGCTGTCCGTCTTTCTCAAAGGATGATGCCAGTGCAATAATCGACTTTCCTCCCCGGGACCATTGTGCTCCCTTCACAAAGTCTATCTGTCCTCCTACAGCACTTTGCTGACTCCATCCCATGGAATCAGCAGCAACCTGACCAAAAAGGTCCACCGACATGGCAGTGTTTATCGACATCATCTGTCTGTTTTTTGCAATATTTCTAGGATCGTTTACGAAAGGAAAGGTCCCGCTGTAAAGGTCAGGATTATGATCCATAAAATCATACATTTCATTGGAGCCCAGAGAAAAAGCAAAAACACTCAGACCGTCCATAAAGCCCTTTTCTCTGTTAGTCACATTGCCGTTTTTCATCAGTTCCATCATGGGTTCGCTGAAAAGTTCTGAAAAGATTCCTAAATCGTTTTTCTTTAAAAGGCCGTATCCTATGGCAGTGGATATTTTTCCGAGACCCAGCTGTATAGTAGACCCGTCAGGCACTTCCTCCATTACCAGATCGGATATCCGCTGTGAAATCTCATCCACTTCATCCTTAGCAAGAGGTGAAACCGGATAGTCAGCGAAAACTAAAGCATCTGCCATGGACAAAGGCAAAAGATGCTTTTCTCCATTCACTATATACGGTACCTGCGCATTGCATTCAAAAACGATGTTTCGCGCATTTTCTGCTAAATATGTAAACATACTGCCGCCGCTTGGGCCGCAGGATACCATGTCATTCTCATCGGGTCTTGAAACCTGAAAAAAGCATACATCCGGTTTTCCCACATGTCTGCACCATATGTCCACCTGGCTCAGATGAAAACAGGTAAACTCCAGAGGCATGCCGTGTTTTCTGTGCGCCAGTCTTTCCTGTGCACCCAGGAAAAATGTCTCCACATGAAAAGGGTTATGCTCATCATGATCTGTACTGAACATGCGGGACGGTCTCACCGACATACTGCACAGAATAGCCACATCCTCAAGTTCTGCTCTTCTGTCCCATAGGGCATCCAGCAATTCATATGCAAAACTGCTGGCAGTTCCCACATAAACCCTGTCTCCCGGTTTTACCAGGCGTGCGGCTTCCTGAGCAGTTGTAATCTTTCCTTTATATACTTCTTCTCTCATATTTTTCTGTTCAACACTCCTCAATCTTCCACGGAATCTTTATCTGTTCCGAGGACTTATACATTCTGTATATAATGTTACCCCTAATAAGGTTTTAAATCAAGAAGAGATTTATAAAAAAAACATTGAGAATGTGAAAAAAATCTCAAAAGCTATTGTATTTTTTAGGAACAATATTATAATATTGGAAAATAGATCTTACCAATTATTTTATGAATATTTTTAGAGAGGAGACTTGATATGAGGCATAAATTTATTGCAAAAAGATACTGGAAAGACTTGTCCACCCCTATGGGCAAAGTAGACGAACTGGCCAAACAGTTTAATGATGTGATTAACCTCAGCCTGGGCGACCCGGATATGACCACTCATAAGCTGATTATAGAAAAAGCTTTTGCAGATGCCTGTGCAGGTCATACCAAATATACGGATTTCCGAGGGGATCCTGAGCTTCGGACAGAAATATCAAAATATTATAAAGATAACTTTAATATGGATATAAAGGACGAAGAAATCTTTGTCACTGCCAGCGGATGCCTTGCCATGTATCTTGCATTAGAGGCCATTTTAGACGATGGCGATGAGGTTATTCTTCAGGCCCCGTATTTTACCCCTTATCCGCAGCAGGTAGAGCTTGCCAGAGGCATTCCGGTGGAACTTGCCACCTATGAGGAAGAAGATTTTCAGATTAATATGGAAAGGCTGGAATCTCTCATTAACGAAAGAACCAAGGCCATCGTTATCAATACACCGAGCAACCCTACAGGAAACTGCCTGACCGTGGAAACAATGAAAAAAATAGCTTCCATCGCCGAAAAGTATGACCTGATAATGATTACCGACGACATATACACGGCTTTCAGTTACCAGCATCCTTTTGTGCCTTTTGCATCTCTGCCTGGAATGAAAGAGCGAACCATTATCATTAACAGCTTTTCCAAAGACTTCACTATGACAGGCTGGCGTGTAGGCAATATTATCGCTCCGGATTACATAATCAAGACAATCCAGATGATAAACGAAAACGTTGTATTTACTGCACCGTCTGTTTCTCAGAGAGCCGCAATTCATGCGCTCAGAAACAGAGAGACAGTTCAGCCTGAAATGGTTACAGAGTACAAATCAAGAGTTTTCTATGCCGCTGAAAGAATCGAGAAAATCCCTAATATGCATGTGCTGTATCCCCCTAAGGGCACCTTCTATCTCTTTATCAATGTACAGGATACGGGATTAAGCTCCATAGAGGTAAGCGATATAATTATGCAGGAAGCCCATGTTCTTACCATTCCGGGAATTTCGTTCGGTTGCTGCGGAGAAGGCTTTGTAAGAATTGCCTGCACCGTCAGCATAGATGTACTTAAAGAAGCTTTTGACAGAATTGAGAAGGTTTCAATCTTCCAAAAGCAATAACTTAATCCGGGAACGGTTATTTGCTGATTCATGCTAAACATAAAAGGGGCATCGCACTGTCGGTATCATCCTTCAATGCGCCAGCCCCTTTTTTAACTCTCTTTACATCTTATTTGAGAAATGTTCCCAAAATATTCCTTGCAAGACTGGCTCCCACATTTCCACCCAGCTTCTTGCCGAAATTTCCTCCTACGCTTTTTCCGAGAGTCTTTCCCAGCTCGCGTCCGATGGTGTTTGCGGCAGCATTGGCAACGCTCTTTCTTCGTCTTGCCGCTTCTTTTTCTGCAGCAGCGGCTCGCTTATTCGCTTCTTTGGCGGCAGCCGCCTCCTCTTTGGCCGCATTGGCTAAAGCCGCTTCTTCTTCTTTTTGTATAGCCGCTTCCTTGGTCATGCGCTGCATAAATTCATAAGCGGAGTCCCGGTCAACCTCATCCTTATATTTCAGATACAGATTATTCTTTAATATTTCCTGCTTCTTCTCTTCATCAGGGATAGGCCCCATCATGGACTGAGGCGGCAGAACCTTACACTTTTTCACTATACCCGGC
This sequence comes from uncultured Clostridia bacterium, assembly GCA_945644815.1. Classification (GTDB taxonomy): domain Bacteria; phylum Bacillota; class Clostridia; order Peptostreptococcales; family Anaerovoracaceae; genus SUG1106. The sequence goes on along the minus strand of CALZFA010000040.1, from coordinate 5,507 downwards.
ACGCCATCCTTATCCAGTACTGATATCACCGCCTCTCCGGTTCCCAGCCCTGTAACGGCCTCATATGTATCAAACTCAGGATTGGCACGGAAGGACTGAGCTACGGCCCTGACCGCCTTTTCATCAGCAGGTGTATAAGCCCGCAAAGCATGCTGAATTTTATTTCCAAGCTGATTAAGCACCTCATCGGGAATATCCTTAGGCGACTGAGTAATAAAGTAAACGCCCACACCTTTGGAACGAATCAGCTTTACCACCTGCTCAATTTTGCTCCGAAGAGCTTTGGAAATATCCTTGAACAGCAGATGGGCCTCATCGAAGAAAAAAACCATCCTCGGCTTATCCATATCTCCAACCTCCGGCAGCGTCTCAAACAGCTCAGACAGCATCCAGAGCAGGAACGTGGAGTAAAGGGTCGTATCGTGAATCAGCTGACGGCAATCCAGAATATTTATGCTTCCTCTTCCGCTCATATCATTGCTGAAAAACCAGTCTGACAGATTTAAAGCAGGTTCACCAAAGAACTCATCCCCACCTGCTGCCTCAAGTGCCACCACATTTCTCAAAATAGCAGCAACAGACTGTTTGGCAATATTGCCGTATTCTGACATCAGCTCTGCACTGTGCTCTGACACATACTGCAGCATAGCCTTAAGATCCTTGGTATCTATCAGAAGCAGATTACGGTCATCGGCAATCTTAAAGATAATGGTCAGTATATCCGACTGGGTATCGTTGAGGTCCATAAGCTTGGCAAGCAGAATGGGACCCATTTCAGAAACTGTAGTACGTACCGGTATTCCCATATGACCGTAAATATCCCAGAAAACCGATGGATATGAATTATAGTTAAAGCCGCATTCTGCAAGACCGAATTTTTGTATTCGTTTCTGCATATCCTCGCTGTCTATGCCGGGACGGCACATTCCGGACAGATCTCCTTTAATATCAGCCAGAAATACAGGAACTCCCGCATCGCTGAAGGACTCTGCCAGGACCTTTAAGGTTATGGTCTTACCCGTTCCTGTGGCGCCCGCAATCAAACCGTGGCGATTGGCCATCTTCGGCTCGATGCAGACCTTTTCTCCGTCGGATTCACCTATCCATATTTTGTTATCAAAAAACATATAATACCTCCTTGGGTTTTTCACAATATGAAATCATCTTTTCTTACCGGCATAGGACAACGTCTGCTTCAGTGCAGCTTCCTTTTCTATCCCGGCCAGACGCAGTTTATGTGCATAAGCAAGAACATCGGAAAAATACTCTCCCGGCTCCAGACCGGCTTCTATTAAATCCTTTCCCGTAACATATGGTCTGCCCATAATTTCCTTGTACAGCTCATATCGCTCAAAGAGAAAATCAGAATCGCCTGTAAATGGATTATCTCCTGACATTACCGGCTTGTCGGACATGGCAAAATATATTAAATCCCCGGGAGCTTCCGCCTTGTCAAACATTCTGTTTGTCACCTTCACCGCTGATTTTGAAGCAGAGACAACATTGGGTTTCATGTGCAATGCGGCCATGTTGAGCACATAGCTGATTGTTTCGGATTCATTGGTAATTCTGCGAAGAAAAGTCTCAATCACAGGCAGTCCTTTTGTTTCATGGTCGTAGGCATGTATTCTGCCATTTACCCTTTCCGTGGTTACAGCCTTTCCAAAATCATGAGTAAGAGCTAAAAGCATAAAAGGATATGGTTTCTCGGTTTCATATCTGTATCGCGCCGCTCTGTCCAGTACTTCCATGGTATGGGTCCACACATCGCCTTCCGGGTGAAACTTCGGGTCCTGCTCCAGACCTATGAGATTCTCCAATTCCGGGAACCATACATTAAGTCCGCCGGTACTGCGAAGAACCTCAAAAAACAGTGAAGGCCTTTTACCCTTAAGCAGAGCCTTCTTCAGTTCCTCCTCCACACGTTCCCGTGAAAGAGCCGACAGATCCATGCCGCTGCAAAGGGTTACAGTCTCCTCTGCCAGTGAAAACCCGAATCGCGCGGCAAATCCTGCCCCTCTCATAACTCTCAAAGGGTCCTCAACAAAGGTCTCCCGATCTATATGGCGTATAATTCCTTTTTCTAAATCTTCCATACCTTTGAAATGGTCTACAAGCTGTCCGGTCAGCACATCCTCCATAATGGAATTCATGGTAAAATCACGACGCCTTGCAGCCTCTTCCGTTCCGATGAAAGGGTCAACGAAAACCTCAAAGTCCCTGTGTCCTTTTCCTGTGGCATGCTCCTGTCTGGGCATGGCAATATCGATATCATGCCCTCGCAGAGAATATATTCCGAAACTGTTTCCGTATGATAAAGGTTCGCCCACCTCAGAGAGAATGTCCAGCAGAATCTCCGGCTTAATGCCGTGAACCTCAATGTCCACATCTTTGTTTTCAATGCCCATGATTTTATCCCGCACAAAACCACCAACATAGAAAGTCCTGCCGCCCTTTTGGCTGACCGAATATGCAATTTTTTCTGCAATATTACTCATAATCAATAAGAAATTCCATTAGCTACAACCAGCAAGATACAGGTAATTACCAGTATCGGCAGCTGAAAACGAATGCACCATTTAGCCCATTTTCCGTAGCTGACTCCTGATAATCCCAGAGAAATCAGCAGAACCGGATTTGTAGGATAGAAGGTGTTGGAAAAACCATCACCAAAAGCAAAAGCCAAAACCGCAACCTGCAGTGACACATCGGAAAGCTGAGCAACAGGGGCAATCAGAGGCATCAGAAGGAATGCCTTTGCCGATGCTGACGGAATAAAGAAATTCATCACAAGCACCAAGGCATATATAATGAGCACCACCACCCATGAAGAAACATCTGCGGTTACTCCTACAAAGGCATCTAAAATTGTATCCAGAACCTTGGCGTATTCAAGGGTATAACGGACAGAACTGGCCATCAGGATAACCAGTACTCCCGGAAGAAAATTCAGTATGCCCTTTCCGAACTGAAACATATATTTTTTCAATCCGTATCCGGAAAGAAGTACCGACGTGGTCCCTGCAAGGAGAAATGCCAGCGCTACAATAATCATCAGATAATCCTGCAATGCCGTAACAAAGGTAGACATAATGATTACTATAATACCTGTTCCGATGCAGATGCCGAAGGCAGCAAGGGCTTTGTCCATGCGCTTTTCTCCGGACCGGGCAACCTGAAGAGTTTTCCATTCATCCGCCTTAACAGGATCATATACCAAAGACTTCTCAGGATTCTTTTCTATCCTTTTAGCATAAAGGAACAGAAATGTGATAAGCACAGCGAAGAAGATAACAAAGCCGACAAGTCTGTACCACATTCCGGAGAACATAGGCAGACCTACAATCTGCTGTGCAATACCTACAGTGAAAGGATTTCCTACCCCGGCTGAAAAGCCGCAGCATACGGCTAATACACTCATTCCCAGTCCTAAAAGGGCGTCCCAGCCCATGGCATAAGACAAAGCCACCACCAGCGGAACCAGGGGCACTACTTCCTCAAAGGAACCGGCAAAAGTTCCCAGGAGCATGAAGAAAAGGGAGAGTATAACCATCAGCACATACTTTCTTTCTGCAAAGCCCTGATACACTCTGGACAGCATATACCTCAGCACTCCGCAAGCATCAAGGGAACTGAAAGCCCCTCCGATGACCATCAGAAAAATGCAAATAGATATTACCGTAAACCCCATATTGCTTCCCAGAAGCAGGAACGGGGACAACAGCCATCTCCACAGTTCAATTCCGCCATCGGTCTTGGCATAGCTGCCCGCCACAATCATTTCACTGCCATCAATCATTTCTCTCTCATACATTCCCGTGGGGATTACCAAAGTCATAACATAAGAGATAACCATCAGCACAACCATAATTGCCAGTGAACTGATAAAAGATTTTATATTTACATCCATAACTTTCTTTTGGTTCTCCATGCTCTTCCTCCTTTATTATCTGCATTGCTCCAGAGCAGATGCATATCCGTTATATATAAAATCCACCAGAATATCTTTTCCAAAATCCACTGCACCCACAGGGATTCTCTCATCGGCAGCATGAATGAGAGATGTGAAATCCAGGTCTTCAGGCAAATCCATCGGTGTGAAGCCATAAGTCTGTATTCCCAGTGTCGATAAAAACCGTCCGTCGGTAACGCCGGTAATAACAAGAGGTACCGGGACCGCTTTCTCATCTTTTCTGCAAAGAGACGCAAAAAGATTATCCATTAAAGTCAGATCCAATTCTTCGCTACCCTTATCATACTCCACAACTTCTATTTCGTAGGACGTACCGATTACCGATTCTATGTCTCTGATAGCGTCTTCAATGGAGCCTCCCGGTACAAGCCGAAGATCACAATGGCAGCTTACACGGGAAGGAATCACATTCACAGCACTTCCGCCCTCAATTATCGTTACATTTATGTTATTATGCAAAAGCGGCTTAAAGATTTCCAGCTGCTTCCCAAGCAGTTTAAACATTCTGTCTGTCATAGACGGTTTCAGCAAAAGCTTGAGAGCAACGCCCTCCACTCCTCCCAAAGCGGAAGCAATGGCTTCAATCATAAACTTTGCAGACGGTGTAATGCGTACCGGCAAACTGTGAGAAGACAGCTTTTCCACAGCTTTGCACAGCCTTTCCATTGCAGTATTGCTGTGAGAGAAAGACCCATGGCCGCCCTCACCTTCGGCTGTTATCTTCACATGAGCAAACTGTTTTTCCGCAATCATAACAGGATACAGTTTCTTTCCTGACATCATCATGGAAAATCCTCCTATTTCTCCAAGGGCATATCTGATGCCGTCAAAAATCTCAGGATGCTCCTTTACCAGATAGCCCATACCCCAGCTTCCGGTTCCTTCTTCATCACTTACAATAAGCAGTTTCAAATCAAAAGGCAGACTGACACCATCTCTTTTAACTTGTATCATAGCTGTGATAAACATGGTCAGCTCACCCTTCATATCAAGGGCGCCTCTTCCCCATATACAGCCGTCACCCACGCCGGCTCCAAAAGGCTCACAGGACCATTCCTGACCCTCCACAGGTACTACATCAACATGTCCGTACATCAGCAGCGGCGGCAGTTTACCGGTCTCGCTTTTAATAGTGGCCATCAGATTAGGTCGCTTCGGGTCTCTGCAAAAGGTTTCGGTTTCTATTCCCTCCTTTTCCAGCAACATGCGGATATAATCTATTGCAGGCTTTTCCGGTCTCAGTTCTACCGTAGTGTCAAAACGAATAAGGTCCTGAAGAATCCGGTCTGATGCAGACAAAGATTTTGCGGCGGTTTCAAAGTTTTCCATCTGATATCTCCTTAAGATATTTACATCACTATAAAGATTATACCATTTAATAAAAAAAAGGGAAAGACAATTCAGTCTTCCCCGTCCGGCTTTTGTAATTATATCATATAATCCGTCCTGATTACGCCCTTATAGCTTTCTGTTATTCAAACTCGTTGTTGGGCATCATATTTAACGGATTTTGCTTCATAAATTTGATACCTCA